>JAZDIP010000024.1:0-25749 GCA_043804925.1 bacterium
AGTTAGAAAGTTTTAAAGTAAAAACTATAAAGTTTATAAAGAATTCAAAAATTGAAAATTAAAAATTGATTAAAAATTGTAAAATTGAAAATTGAAAATTAGAAAGTCATCCTGAGCTTGTCGAAGGATGATAACAAATAAGTCATTAGTAATTGGTAATTAGTAATTAGTAATTAATAAAGAGGTGATATATGTTTGGTTTACCCGGTGGTTGGGAATGGATTCTTATAGTATTCGTAATCGTTTTGTTATTTGGAGCCAAGAAAATACCCGAACTTTTCAAGGGATTAGGTTCGGGAGTAAAGGAATTTAAAAAAGCGGCTTCTGTTGACAACAAAGACGACAAGAAACTTGATGAAAAAGCTGAAAAAGCTGAATAGCGACAAGCAGAAAGTTAAGAAGTAGTAAGTATAAAGTTTGCTAATTTCTAAAAGCTAACCGTTAACTAAAGAACTTTTAAACTAAAGAACTAAAAACAAAATATGTTTGACATTGGTGGACCTGAATTATTAGTAATTTTGCTGGGTATTATTGTTCTTTTCGGACCTAAGAAAATACCAGAAGTTGCTCAGATGATAGGTAAGGGAATTCAGAAAGTACGAACAGCCCAAACCCAGTTCAAAGAACAAATTGACGAAATTCAAACCGAGTTGTCGGTAGTTAATAAAAATGTATTTGAATCAACACCTGATATGCAAATTAAAGAAATCAGTGCTAACGATTTGAACAAAGAACATTTTTCAGAAAACACCATCACACAAGATCCCCCGGCTTTAGATTCGAACAATGAAATGGAAATTCCTAATTCTGTAGAACATGGTTTTTCGCCGGTACAACCCAAAGAACAAATTAGTGAACCATATAACTTGGATTTGCCGGAAAAGGATAATGAAACCGAAGCAAACTCTCACCTGAACGGCAGTTCACATGAATTACAGGGATAATGTAAGATGAAAAATATTATTTTTTTAGAATAGTAAAGATAAATTTTGAACCTTTGTTTGGCTCGCTTTCAATTTGTAAACTTCCACCATGCTTTTCGATAAATTCTTTTGTAATGATTAAGCCCAAACCGTTACCTACTTCCTGTGCAGTTCCCAAAGTTGTAGTTTGAATATCAATCCTGAAAATTTTTGGAATATCATCGGGATTGATTCCTACCCCTTCGTCAGAAACAGATAACCACCAAAAATCCTGTTCATCCTTAAAGTCAATTGTGATAATTCCTCCGGGATTTGAAAATTTAATGGCGTTGGAAATAAGGTTTCTAAGAATGCTGTAAAGCATATTTTTATCGGCGAAAATTTCGGCGTCTTCAGGAATATTTATCTCAACATTAATATTTTTCCCCTCTGCTTGTAGCCGGTAATGAGCCATGATATGCTTTAGAACATGTGTTAAATTGATTTTTTCAGGTATGAATTCGATTCTACCGGATTGAGAACGGGACCATTGCAACAGATTTTCGATAAGATGTAAGGAAGTTTGAGCGGAATCATCGAGTATTTTCGTTATCTCCATTATTTTTTCTTTACTCAACTCATCAAATTTGTGCGATAATAGATCTGTTACATTTTTAAACCACCAAAGTGGGCTTTTCAAGTCATGAGCCATAATACTGAAAAATTTATCCTTGGCAATGTTGGCTTCGTTCAATTCCTGATTCAATCTCTCCAGACTTTGATTTTGCTCGGTAATCATCGAGTTCTTTTCCTGTAGTAACTGATTTGCATGCCTCTTAGTCTTATAACGGTTAAATAAAACCAGAAGAATAATAATGATTAAAACGGAAGCAACAATAAAAAGTATAAGCTGTAATCTATTGGTTTTACGTAATAATTCATTTTCTAAAGTTTTATTCTCGGTTTCAATCCTGACTTCAAGTTCTGAAATTTTATTTCTGTTTGCCTCATTAAAAATTGAATCCCGAATTGCGATGAAATCTGTCTCATACTTATATGCTTTTTCAAAATCTTTGGTTTGATAGTAAATATCCGAAAACAAACTGTAAGCTTTTGCCATCAAATCAGGTGATTGTGATTTCGATGCAATTAAAAAGCTTTCTTCGGCAAACTTCAAAGCTTCCTGATAATTTTGCTTAAGTCTATATGCATTGGAAATATTGAATAAAACCAGATAACGGTTTCTTAAATATGCCGGACCTTTGAATTTTTCCAAAGCCATATTTAAATACCTCAATGCTTCATCATAATTTTTCTTATAGATATAAGTCAAACCAATATTAGTATAGGCATTAGCGATACCATCATAATTACCTAATTTCTGCATTAAAGTCATAGCTTTGAAGTTGTAATGAAGGGCATTGTCCAAACTATCCATATCAATATATATCAATGCAATATTGGATAATGATTTTGCTTGTCCTGAAGTATCCTTCAACTCGGTGTAATTCTTCAATGCCTGGAAATTGTACTCTCTTGCCTTTTCAAGGTTTAGAATGTAATAATAGACGATAGCTATATTATGATATGATTCGGCAATACCTCTTTTATTATTCAAGTCGCGGTTGATTTTCAAAGCTTCCAAATTCATACTCAATGCTTCATTATATTTGCTTATCAAACCGTAAACATCACCTAATTCAATTGAAACGTTTGCTACATATTTATTGTAATCCTCTTTTTTTGCGAGAGATAGTGCTATCTTGAAATGTTCAATAGCTGATTTGTAATCTCCTGTGGTCTTGAAACAGTTAGCAAGTGCAATTTCGGATTTGATTATTAATTCTACATCTCCTATCTTTTGTGAAATTTCTAAAGCATCATTAGCATATTGAAAAGCTCTGTCAGGATATTGGCTTTTATTTTTTTTTACAAAATCAAATATATTATTAATTTTTTCATTTTCGGAAAGATTTTCGTAATTGTATATTGTTGAATCGGATTTTGCCATAAGAAGAAAAGATGTCCCCATCAACAACATTGTTGTCAATAAGAAACACCGGATATACTTCACATTAAGCATCATTTCGTCATTTTTCACCTGCTGTAAATATTTCACTACAAAATAATAGTGAACTTAAATACAACTAATTAGTTAAAATTACTACAAATTTCATTTTTCCTTATTTGTACTTTTGTATCGAAAAAATTACAAATAGTTCTTTAATATATTTGAAAAAATATAATTGGAAAAAAGATTTATTCCTTTTTTCAGTTTTCTTTAGAAATAAATTAAAAAATAATTTGCAATTAATAAAATATAATTATAAATTATTTTGTTAATATTGAAAATTTGTTTATTTTTAGTTAGTAAAAAATTAATTGATGAAAAAAAAGATTGAAATGGTAAAATTAATTAAATATTTTTTAGTCATAATTTTTGCTTCCCAAGCAACCTTTCAGCTATTTTCACAGCAAAAGCTTGAAGTTATTGCTATTTATAATTGCAGAAATTCTGATGTATCTTTAACTACCGTCAGAGACATGAACTCTGATGGTGTTTATGATACATATACTATCCAGTGGTGTAACGGGAGTACAAACAGTTACCCGATTTTAGCTATTGGTGATATTAGGAGATGGCCCCCTTCGGGTATTCCAACAAGGGAAATTCTGTCAGCGAGTCAAATTGATGGAAGTTTTACTGAAGCTTATTTTACGATGAATACCAATCTTATATATAATTGGTTTACAAAATATTCAAATTGTGACACCGTTTTCTACTACGACAATAATCAAGATTTAAAGATAATGACTGATGTTAATGAATATACCAGTGATAATATTGAATTCATGGTCGCTCCAAACCCCGCAAACGAATATGCCGAAATTGATTATTCATTAAAACAAAACGGTTGGGTTACTATAACAATTTATAATGAAATCGGAATAGTTGTTGATGTTTTAGAAGATTTATACAAAAACGAAGGTACATACAACCTTCACTATAATCTTAGAGATATTAGTACAGGCAAATACTTTTTAACTGTTAAATTAGGCCTCGATGAAATATTCACAAAACAAATCGTAGTTGAAAAGTAGAATTTGAGTTTTATTATGTCTAACGGTTTTAATTGTTTGCCGAACATTTAAAGCCGTTTTTTTAATAAATAAGGTGTCTTGAAATATGAAAATAATTATAGCAGATGACCATGCAATTGTTCGTAAGGGTTTAAAATTAATCCTTGAGACCGAATTTGGAAAAGTTGAATTTAACGAAGCAAGTTCAGGTGACGAATTAGTAAATATTGTTAGTAAAAAGGATTTTGATATTATTATCCTCGATATTTCAATGCCCGGAAAAGATGTCCTCGATACTTTAAGAACCCTGAAAGCAATTAAACCAAATATACCAATTCTGATTTTTTCGATGAATCCGGAAAAAGCTTTTGCAATTAGAATGCTGAAAGCAGGTGCTACCGGTTATATAAACAAAGACTGCGCCCATCAGGAGCTTATCGAAGCTATTAAGAAAGTAGCTTCAGGAAGAGGATATATATCACCGGCATTGTCCGAACTTTTAGCTGCAGAGCTAAGAAATGACTTCGACAAACCCATTCATCAAAAGCTATCCGACAGAGAATTTCAAATAATGTGTTTGATAGCAGCAGGTATGAACCTCGATGAAATTGCCGAAAAGCTTTATTTAAGTAAAAATACAGTGAGCAATCATCGCAACAATATCATGAAAAAACTTAGTTTAAGAAATAATTCCGAAATCACTGCTTATGCAATGAAAAATGAGATTGTGATGTAAAAATTTTAATTCCCCCTGAATTCTTTATTAATTACAGTTATTCTGCCCGGGTAGGTCATTGCTCCTAAAGGAGTAGTTACAGTAGGTTTAACGTCTAATTTTACCCGTGAAGTACTGCCGTTGACACCACCTAAAGCAAATGCTAAGTTGATTATATCGTTATAACCTTTTTGACCGAAAAATTCAAATAAATCCAATTTTATTTTTATTGGTATAATGGTTGAGTGTCCTGTCCCGGGAACCTCTATTTCTTTGTCAATAACTCCTGATACGGTAATTCTATCGTCAATATATAAATTCCAATCGAGATTACGAATCCTTGAACTTGTTTTTTCTGTCCCCTTAGTGCCATCATTGGGATTAACTACTGCAACATTCAATACAAATTCTGCAGGTAATTGTTTTGTGTTGAATAATTGAACAAGATTCAACCCATCTGTCACAGAAAAGTCGGAAATACTTTTCTTATTGCTCAATGTAATGTTGTTCAACTTAAAATTATCTATATTTTCAAGTTTAAATTCCAAACGCTTCAAATTAATCAATGCCTGTGTTACCTTTTTAATATTGGCGCACCCTGATATTAAAATAAATAATGCACTGATTATGATAACTGTTTTAAATGCAAAATGTCTGTTCATATAAAATCATTTTCTAATTATTAATAATTAATTGCTAATTGCTTGCCTCTTCTGTCAGTTGTTACAACTGACAGCTAATCCATGACACTCTTATCCCATTTTTATTATTCTCAGCCACAAAAAACGTTTTACAGTTTCAAGAAATCAAATTCCAAATTCCCTATCCCGAGTTCCGAATAGATTAAAGTCCTGCATCCTCAAAGAGCTGCTCAACTTTTTTCCCTCCTGAAGTATTAACTGTTTGAATCAATACTTTATTTCTTTGATGAGTTAAACTTAAATTTGAAAGTAGCTTGACTTTGGCAACAAGCAACTTTTCTTCAATTGGTTTACTTAAAAAGTCGTCTGCACCGGATTCAATAGATTTAATCTGATTGGCAACATCATTCAATGCTGTTACAATTACTACGGGAATTTCTTTGGTTGAATCCTGTTTTTTAAGGCGGCTTACCGTTTCGTACCCGTCTAATCTTGGCATCATTACATCGAGAACGATTGTATCGGGTAGTCTTTCTTCAACCTTCTCAAGACAATCTATTCCGTCAAATGCTTCTTTGGCATCGTATCCGTTTGCTTCGAGATATCTACGTAATAATTTTGTCGTTATCCTATTGTCATCTACAACGAGAACAAATGGCTTCCTCATAAATTTTTCCTCTTTAATTTATTGTTTAACCTGTTAATTTACTTGATTAATTATATTATTATATCAAACAATTAAAATTACCAAATATATTATATATTTCCAAACAAATTCAAAAATACTTCGGCTCTTATACCAACTATAAAATATGAATTATACTGCATCGTGAAAGTTTTCAAATATCGGCAAACTTCCCGATAAGAAAAAGCCGATTATAGCGGCGTAAAAGATAATAACCAACACAAACAGACAAATGCCGATTATAGCCAAAACTTTAAAAATAAAAAACATTCTTTGCTGACGTTCTATGCCATGATGCAATTCTGCGATATTGTTCCCGAAGGTATAATTTCTAAAATGCTCTGCAGCTTCCTTCATTCTTAATCCTGCAAAAATATAGGGTACACCAAATAAAGCACCAATGATAGTCAAACAGGATAAAGCACCGTAGATAATTAGCAGGATAGCCAGAAAAGTCATATCCTTACTCATTTTTGTCATTATGGTTTTTATATCAAGAACCTGTACATTGGGAGGATAGGGCTGATTGACCGTATTATCGATATTTTCCATAGTATTTTACTTTATTATTAAACATTATATTTTTTCAAATTTTTTCAAGTTCCTCGAGCCAAAGATTGTATTTTGCATCACTTGGCATTCTCCAATCAGCTCTTGGCGAAAGCGAAACAGTTCCGACTTTTATTCCATCAGGCATACAGGAGCGTTTATATTGATTTATAAAAAATCTTTTATAAAATACTTTTAACCATTTCTTTATTTCACTTTTAGCATATTCTCCTTTAAAAGCAATTCCGGCAAGTAATAAAATTTTCTTTGGCGAATAGCTCAGTCTTATAGCATAATACAAAAAGAAATCATGCAGTTCATAGGGTCCTATAACCTTTTCAGTATGCTGAGATATATTCCCCTGACTGTCAGCAGGTAGTAGCTCAGGTGAAATCGGCGTGTTGCAAATGTCCTTTAGAACTTTTGATATTTTTCCTGAATATTTTTCCTCTGCCGCCCATTGTATGATATACTTAACAAGTGTTTTTGGAATCCCTGAATTTACATTGTACATGCTCATGTGGTCAGCATTATATGTACTCCAACCTAATGCTATTTCCGATAAATCTCCGGTACCGATAACAAAACCATTATGCTTGTTTGCTAAATCCATTAAAATCTGTGTTCTTTCCCTTGCCTGGGCATTCTCGTAAACAATGTCTTTTTTATTTGCTTTATGTCCAATATCCTTAAAATGATTCTCAACGGCATTTTTTATCGGAATGACCTTAAAGTTGTTCCCCAACAATGTGGCTATTTCTTTTGAATTGGTTTTTGTTCTCTTTGTAGTTCCAAGCCCTGGCATAGATACTGCAATAATATTTTTTAAACTTATACCTGATTTTTTGAATGCTTCAATTGAAACAAGAAGTGCAAGCGTTGAATCCAATCCCCCGGATATACCGATAAGCACAGTCTTTGAACCAATGTGTTTTATTCTTTGAATCAATCCCGTTGTCTGCAAACAAAATATTTCTTCGCAAACCTTACTTCTTTTATCAGGTTCGGTTGGAACAAAAGGAAATTTGGGAATGTTCCGCTTTAACTGTTTATCTTTTAAATCACTTAATGTATAATTCACTATCCTGAAATCCTTTTCAGCGAAGGAAGTACCAAAAGAATTATTTTTTTGCCTTTCATTATTCAGTTTGTCAATATCTATATCTGCGATAGCAATTTGTGTCTCAAACTTATATCTTTCTGTTTCAGTAAGGATTATGCCATTTTCCGCAATAATTGAATGTCCCGAAAATACTGTATCTGTAGAAGATTCATTCGGACCTGCCGAAGCAAGGGTATATGCCGCCAAACATCGTGCAGACTGCATATTGACAAGGTTCAATCTGTATTCCGGCTTTGATAAATATTCATTACTTGCCGATAAATTCAATATTATATGGGTGCCCGAAACACTTAAATCCAAACTTGGAGATTTAACAGTCCACAAATCCTCGCAAATTTCTATTCCGAAACTCGCGAATGGTTCTTCCAATTGCTCAAAGACTAAATCAGCCCCAAATGGAATTTGCTTTCCTTCCCATTTTATATAATCACTGTTCCTGTCTAATTCAGATGAGAACCAGCGTTCTTCGTAATACTCTCCCGTATTGCAAAGAAAAGTTTTTGGCACTATCCCAAGAATATTGCCATTATTCAGAACGACAGCACAATTAAACAGCTTTCCCTTAGCAGAAATTGGAGCCCCCAACACCACAACAATCCTTTTCCCCTTTAATTTCCCGGAGATTTTATTAATTGCTTCTTTTGTTTTATTTATTAGTTTACTTTGGTAAAATAAATCTGCACAGCTATATCCCGTTATGCTCAATTCAGGAAAAAGTATAATTCCACATTTTTCATTCCCTGCTTGAGTAATTGCATCAAGTATCTTATTTGTATTAAATTCAATATCGGCAATTCTCATTTCCGGTGAGATTACTGCTAATCTGATATATCCATATTTCGATAATTGTTCAATCATAACTACTAAATTATTAATAATATATGATATATCAAATTCTGTTCCAAAATTTAATTGAATTTAGTTTTACATTGCGAAAAGTAAAATTAAGAATGTAAAAAAAATTTGCTGAACCGTTAAATCCCGGCTCAGCAAATAGTTCAACGTTTCATTTTCTCCCAATAGCTAATAACTATCATCTAATAGCTAATTGCTATTCTGCAATATAATAATCCAACAATATTTGCTCTGTACCCGGCATCCGGAAAAATTCAGATCCCATTAACTCAATTACCATAGGATTCATTACCTGTTTTACCAGACCAATATTTTCAGCAAAATAATATATTGATTCAACAGTAAAAGGTATTTGAATTGTAATCCCTAAATAAAGTGAATTACCACCATATATATAACTAACTTTAAACTTTTTTGCACTTACAGTTTTATCCATATTGGTTCCATAAGTAACATCCTCAATACCCTCATTTTCTGCTTTAATTTCAAATTCATCGTTAAGTATAACCGTGAATCCTGATACTTGTAATTCTACACTGTCTATATCCTGCTTAAATAATGTCCATTCTGTTCCAGATTCATCAGATAATTTATACCATGTCAAAGGTATATCAATTGGAAATGAAAAATTCAAAGGTGGTAATAATTTAAAATATTCGAAAACCTGTGTTTTTGTTGTATAATAAAATTTGTTATCTTCAATTTTATTTCCAAGCAAATCTTGTATATTGAAGATATAAGCTAACTTACCTTCTTGAGTTACTGTATCTCCTATTATATATTTTGAATTGAATTCTGTTGTATCAATCTTGTTACCATCTCTATCAAGAGTATAATTTGTATAAGTCCACCAAGAACCAACTTTCAAAGGGAAATACTTATTCGATGGGTCATTGTTCACAGGCGGTTTTACCGGGTCTTCGGAACAAGAATAGAAGATAATTCCTAAGAACATTATCATGAGAGAGTTAATCAATATTTTTTTCATAAAAAAAACTCCTTAATTTATTTAATATTAAATTTTATTAATTTCGATTGATATCCGGGCAAATTGATATTGCCGACAACCGGGAAAGAAAGGGCTGATGAACTTAATGTTTCAAACACGAGCCCAATATCATTTGCATAGTACTGATACAATTCACGCTCTATACCTATATTGATATTCCCAAAAAGCGGAATAGTCAAATCTGCGTCAAATTCAAAAGTAATTAGATATTCATCAGCTACAATAGATTTTCCGTTAACATTTAATGTCTCTTTACCTTCCCATGAAGCAAGAACATCTATTTTGCCATTTAATTTAACAAAAGGTAAATTCGGAATCGAAACATCCTCCAAATTCATTCTGTATATTCTCCATAAATCATCATCAGGGTCAACAATTTTTATCCATTCACTGTCCGAGAAATTCACTAATTGATAAGGCATTCCCTGAAAAAACTTTGAAAGATAGGTTTGGAGTGAATAAAGCTTATTCCCTTCGATTGCATAATAGAATTCACCTGCTTTCTGGTAATTTAAACCAGAACGGCTATATCTGACAAATTGTTTGGCTTTTTTGTTGGCTTTCATCAATTCTGACTCGACAATTATCGAATCAATTGATAAAGAAGTCAGTTCTATCCTGTCCAATGTATCCAAATCATAAGTTTCATATATCCAATACGAACCGATTTGGTCGGGAAAATATCTTACTTTATTTTTAACGGTATTCCCGTTACTTTCAGTATCATCATAATAAGGAGAATTGGGATATCGCTCTGAACAAGCAATTAATCCAAATATTATTAATGCCGGAATTAGTATTTTTTTTATCATATTGTATCCCATTAAATAATGTATTTCAACGTTTTTAAACTAACTATATTTTAATGATTTAGTAAAATCAATCTTTTGATAATATTCAATTTAATACTTTTTTAGTCCTAAAAATAATACAAATATATGCACTCAAACAAAATGTTACGATAATTTGTATATAAACCGGTGTTGATATTAACCCGGAATCCAATAGCAGCATATTAATCAGAGCGAATTTTAATAAGTAATATAAAGATTTACTTATTATTATTGATAAAAACACTGAAATAAATAAATTGACGTGACTAATATTCAAAACCTGATTAGATTTTTTACCGCTTATTATGTTCAATATGAAAAAGTATAACCAAACATTCATTATAAGTTCAAGCATAACTATTGAAAATTTTGGAAATACGGGATGACCGGAGAATAGAAATGAGACTAAAGGCAATGTAAAAGCCAGCATATATGCATTTGTTTTATTCGTATGTACAATTGCCAATATGAGAATAATTCGCATAGGTTCAATCAAATAAACCGGGAAACTAAGCAAATGTGAAAAAGATGGAATAAAGTAAATAGCCGTTATAAATATTATATCCAATAATATCGTTTGCGTATTTATAAATTTCCAATCTTTTGTTAAAGTGATTCTCATTATTTGAATATCCTAAAAAAAATTATACAATAATTATTTAAATTAATCAAAAGTATATTAAAATAAAAGAAAATAATTTTTTTTTGTTATTTTGTGTAAATGCGTTTGACGTAAAATTACTTATGAAAATATTTATTAATGGATTTTAATATGGCAGGAAAGTTAAACAGACGTGATTTTTTAAAGGCAGGTATTGCAACAGGCATCGTTGCTGTCAGCGGGTTAAACCCAAGCAGTAAGATTTTTGCAAATTCGGATTTACCTTTTGACCTCGTTGCTGTCAAAGGCGGTGAAGCAGACGATATGTTCGATAAAGGGATAGAAGCTTTGGGAGGAATGAGTAAATTTGTCAAAAAAGGACATAAGGTTGTTGTGAAACCGAATATTGGATGGGATGTCAGTCCCGAACGTGCCGGCAATACAAATCCTAAATTGGTAAAAAGGATAATCGAACATTGCTTCAAAGCAGGTGCAAAAGACGTCTATGTGTTTGACCATACTTGCGATGATTGGAGAATGACTTATAAAACAAGCGGTATAGAATATGCTGTAAAATCGGTGGGTGGAAAGATTGTTTCGGGAGCTTCTGAAAAATACTATCGAAAGATTACATTCCCTAAAGGAAAAAGTTTGAAAGAGGATAAAGTCCATCAATTAATTCTCGATTCCGATGTTTATATTAATGTCCCCATATTGAAAAATCACGGTTCTGCCAAATTAACGATGTGCCTAAAAAACCAGATGGGATGTAACTGGGACAGAAGATATTGGCATAAAAATGACCTACAGCAGTGTATAGCAGATTTCGCTACAAGAATAAAACCTGATTTGAATATTGTAGATGCCTACCGTATAATGCAGACTCATGGACCAAGAGGAGTTTCGGTTGAAGATGTGACTTTGCTAAAAGCACAAATCATTTCTACAGATATGGTAGCCGCAGATGCTGCTGCAACAAAATTTTTCGGTTTGGAGCCAAAAGATATTCCTCATGTCAGAATTGCTCACGAAATGGGAATTGGCAATATGGAAATCGAAAAGCTGAGAATAAAAAGAATCCGGATGTAAATTTGTTATGAATTACAAGAAGCTAAAGAAAATCAGGGTTTATATCTCATTGTTATTCTTTATTGCAACATGTCTTATATTTGTTGATATCTATCGTTTATTCCCTGTTGAAATTTATTCAGTTGTTTTACACCTTCAGTTCATACCTTCTTTGGTTGAATTTGTTAGTAGTCCTGCATTTGCTTTAGCGGGATTCATCATCGTCCTCATTTTGACTTTACTTATTGGTAGAGTCTATTGCTCCAGTATATGCCCTTTGGGAACTCTTATGGATATTATTACCCGCATCAGGTTCAAATTCTTCAAGAGACAAAAGTACATATACAAAAAACCTCAAAATTTTCTGAGGTATTCGCTGTTATCAATTACAATTCTGGCTTGGTTCTTCGGATTTTTTTCGTTTGTAATTTTACTTGACCCATACAGCATTTTTGGAAGAATACTGAATACAATGTTTCTACCTGTCATTATATTTCTTAATAACTCCATAACAGCTTTACTCGAATTATTCGACATTTTTACTTTAATCAACATTAACTATTTTACTATTCCATGGTTTGTTTTAGCTATATCAGTTATCTATCTTTTTACAATTCTGGTTTTCTCTTTTTTTTATGGAAGACAATACTGTAATCTTATCTGTCCAGTAGGTACATTTTTGGGTTTTTTCTCAAAGTTTTCCCTTTTCAAAATCAGTTTTGACAAAGATAAATGCAATCAATGCGGTTCTTGTGAAATAGTCTGTAAGGCCTATTGTATTGATGCAGGCATTATGAAACTTGATTTTGACCGATGTGTATCATGTTACAATTGTATGAAGGTCTGTCCTGAATCCGGCTTTCGTTATGAATATTCATTTGCCAAACCGAAACAGGATTATGATTCTAAAAGAAGGGAAGTAATTATCAAATCATCTGCTATGGTTCTGACTTTAAGTTGTTTTACTTCATGCTCCGAACATCAGACAAAAGATGAAGTAAAGAAATTGAATGTTTCGCAATTTCCGGTTATACCTCCAGGAGCCATATCCTTAAGACATTTCAATGATACCTGCACAGCTTGTTATATTTGCGTGAGTGCTTGTCCGACAGACGTAATTCAGCCGACATTTTTAGATTTCGGTTTGTCGGGAATTTTACATCCGAAAATGGATTACTGGAAAAGTTTTTGCAACTACGACTGCACAAAATGTACTGAGGTCTGTCCTACAGGCGCTCTTCTACCTCTCAGCATGGAACAAAAGCATTTGACTCAAATAGGAAAAGTTAAGTTTGTTAAAAAGGATTGTGTTGTCGAAACCGAGAAAAAGGATTGCGGAGCATGTGCCGAACATTGCCCGACAAAAGCAGTTCAGATGGTCCCTTATGGAAAATTAACCATCCCTGAAGTAACAGAAGACATCTGTATTGGTTGTGGTGCCTGCGAATTTGCATGCCCGACAAAACCAAAAAAAGCAATATATGTAGAATCCAATCCTGTCCACAGAAAAGCAAAGAAGCCGAAACCGGAAAAGAAGAAGAAAATCGAAACAGAAGAGTTCCCGTTTTGAAATTGTGGAGTAAAAAATACTAATTTTCATAATTATTTTCACTTTTTTTCGAAAAAAGTGTAACATTTTCGATTCTCATGTGTTATATAAGTAGAAACTGTGCAAATTTTGAAAATGTTATTTTTGAGATTTGTAAAATATTTCGTATATATGACTAAAGAGTAGTTACAAACTCCTAAAAGTTTGAAGTAAATAGGTTTATATTGCCGGAGAGCAATATAAAAAGGACATTGCATTTATGCTCTTTTATGCTGTCATTGCGAACGGAGTGAAGCAATCTATCAGGTATAAAGGAGAAGTTAGAGTTAATATAAATGCCGTGTTCAGAGCTAATGTAGTTGGCTTTTTGCCTTTCCAAAAAAGGCATGTACCGTTCTTTAGGTTTTTTAATTAATTGTCAATTTTAAAATTTATTAGGGCAACAACGAAAATATTAACTAAACAGCGTAAATCGCCGCATTTAAATATTTCTGCAAAAGATTTTGAATCGGGTGCATATCTTTACGGAATAGAAATTGAGGGTAAGATCGTCAAAAGTAAAAAAATGTTAATTATTAAGTAACTTTATTGAGAGAATGATTTTTATCAATTATTCTTACATAATTTTTTATTTAATCTTGGAGATAATATGAAAATATTCATAATAATATATTTTATTTTTCATTTGATTTACCCAAATATTTTATTTTCTAAATGGACAGTTTATAATAGGAACAATACTGGTATAGTTGATATATATCAAATTAGTTCGATCACTTCTGATCGATCCAATAACATGTGGTTTGTTAACGATATGGTAAGCATTATAATGTTTGATGGATTTAAATGGTATGAATTTTTTCCAAGCGATATTGATGGAGATATACCCAGTTTTAGAAGTGCTACTTCAATTGCTGTTGATTCAAACAACAATATCTGGGTAAGTGATATTTCTGATCAGATTGCAAAATATAATGGTTCAAATTGGTCAATTTACCAATTTGAAGATAATATTTATTTAAAGTTTACAAATATTGAGGTTGATAAAGACAATAATATTTGGATAGGGTTTGGTAAATGGTGGGGAGGTGATAATGGGAAATTCCAAGGGATTATGAAATTTGATGGTCAAAATTTCCAAACCTATTCTTTTGTTAACTTTACTTTACCTTCGACGACTTATGATATTACTGACATATCTGTTGATAAAAACAATACTGTTTGGGCTATTATTTCATCAAGCTTTTACTCTGGAGAAAAATTTTGTAGTGAGTTAATTAAGTTTGATGGTTTATCATGGACGGTTTATTATAGATATAATTCTGAACTTAATATACGAGGTGAATGTTACTTAAATGCAGATACTACTGGAAATATATGGATTGTATGTCCGGAAAATTTTCTAAAATTTGACGGTGAGAATTTTTACGATATGAGTGAACAATTTATTCATCCAAAGTGGTTTTTTCCACAAGCGTTAACGGTTGATTACAATAATAATCTTTGGGTTGCTTGTATTGATGGATTATATAAATTTGATCATAAAAAATGGACACATTTTAAGACTAGTGATATTGGAATTTCAGACAATGATTTGTTTTCTATTCATGTTGATAAAAAGGGAAATATTTGGATAGGGGGTAATTCTGAAATTGCTGTTTATGAAGAAGATCCAATTCATGTTGAAGAAAGTGAAACAAATGATAAGGGTATTAAAATAATTCCAAATCCTGTTGAGGATTTAGTTAAACTCAGCTTTCATACAATTATTGAAAATGATGTAAAAATATCTCTTTCAAACTATATGGGCAACACCGTAAAAGAATTTAATTTGAATTCTGATGAATTACATAAGACAAACGAAGCGGAACTCGATGTATCCGAATTGCCTTCCGGTCTTTATTTCGCAACAATAAGAGCCGGCGGGCAGGTACAGACGGAGAAATTCCTCATACTTCGTTAAGTTTTAAGTTTTAAATTCTAAATTTTAATTTGAGGACAGCAGACAGGGGTTTTAAATTCTAAATTTTAAATTCTAAATTTTAAATTCTAAGTTCTAAATTTTAAGTTTTAAATTTTAATTTGAGATTGCTTCGTCACTGCGTTCCTCGCAATGACAAAATAAAAGAAGTGAAGAATCCAAAACCGGTTTCTTCACTCCTTTATTAGTTCTATTGTACTTTCGTACTATAGCTTTCTGTCCTTCAGTCTTTCTGTCCTTCCGTCTTTCTGTCCTTCTATATTCTACATTCTGCATTCTACACTTTCCCTTTTCCCTTCTCCCTTCTCCTTTCTCCCTGCTCTTTAGAACTTATCTATTACATAATAAACCGAGCCGATATACCTCTTCCCCTTTGCCCTTTTTTCTTTTGGAGGAGGATTTTTCGGGTCTGTAGTGTTCTTTGCTTCTGTTTGAATTCTGTCCTGAGTAACACCTTTGGTGATGAAATAATCGTTCAATGCTTTGCATCTTGCTTTTGTAACTGCTTCATTAACAACATCGTCCACATCGTTATCGGCATAAGCCACGATTTTGAATTTAATATTCGGATTTTCGCTTAAAGTTTTCATAAAATCTTCAAGAAAGTAATCTGCACCTCCGCGAAGTTTTGTTTTGTTCGGTTCAAAAACGGGAACTCTTTGTGCAATTTCTACGCCTTTGTACTTTGGAACAATCAGGTAGTCCTTAGAAAACTCCAGATATTTATCCGTGTTAGGTATTTCAACAGGAAATTCCGATACAAAATAATTTTCATCGCCTTCAAAAATGAGTTTATACTGTTCTCCGGGTTTAAGTCCGGTAATGAAGTAATATCCGTTTTGAGCGGCATTTGTTTTTCCACGTCTTATTGTTTTACCTGTGTTATCCTGTAGTTGATAATTAATCCTGATTGGGTCCTTAGTGTTAGCATTGAATACGCTGCCGGTAATAGAAACGACAGTTTTTAATTGTGCTTCGGAATAGGAATTAAACAGAAGCAACATCCCAATCAATATTCCGCCTAATATGAAAAGTCTTTTCATTATAATCTCCTTACTATTTATTATTATTATTTACTTTTTAACTGTTAAAAATCTGACAGAATTGTCAGCGCATCCCAAAATTATAATGCTTGCATCACTTACCAGGTCAACAGACCAGATTTCAACACCGGCATTAAATTCCATCAAATTTTTACCTGTGGTTATATCCCAAAGCTTTACTTTTTTATCCAGACTTGCAGAAACAAGAGTTTTATTATCAGCCGCAAAGGAAACATCCTGAATAAGTTCGTTATGTGCTTTAATAGTCCTAAGCAAACTACCATCGGGCATTGACCAGATATTAATATTTCCGCCTTGGTCGGCTGAAGCAAGATATTTGCTGTCAAAACTAAATAGTACGGTCAGCACCGGATATTCATGACCATTCAAAGTCAACAAAGATTTTTGAGTCTGCAGGTCGGTTGACCATATTTTTATTGTCATATCGTCAGAGCAAGAAGCAAGATAGTTGCCGTCATAGCTGTATGCCACATTATTTGTCGGGTCATTATGCTCTCTTAAAGTTTTAATCTCGCTTCCCAGCTTGTAGTCCCAAAGTTTAACAGTTCTGTCAAAACTCGTTGAGGCAACAAGCGAAGAACCATCCTGTTGGCTGAAATATACCCCAATGACCTGGTCGGTATGACCTTTTAAAACCTTAAGCTGGTCACCGCTTTGAATATCCCAAACACGAACTGTTAAATCACCGGAACCGCTAACTAAATATTTGTCGTCCCCGGAAAATGATATGTTATTAACCTGACCGAAATGCCCTTTTAATTGTTTCAATTCTTTCCCGTCAGGCAATGACCAAATTTTGATAGTTTCATCAAGACTGCATGTTGCTACTTTCGAATCGTTTTCGTTAACAAAAACCCCTAAGACTTCATCGTCATGTGTCCCGATTGTCTTCATCTCGTATTCCAAGCCCGCTGCTTTGTTGATTAGCAGACTTAAAATTAAAATTACCGATAAGAATATTAAACGCTTCATATAAAATCTCCAATTCAATTATTATGGAAAATTACTTGTTATTTTCTTGTTTCACCGAACATAAATTTATGATTTTGTGAACTTATTAAAACTGAACATTTATAAATATAAAAAAAAAATCGGAATCAAACATAAACTTATTATACAATAATGCAAATAATATAAAAATATTTTATTCAATTTATCCAAAAATAAATGATATTCAACAAAACTATACAAAAACCTGATAATTTTCATTGAATTTTTATTTAATTTTGTTTTTTTTGAAGTTTATATTTTATTCTGTTCCACAAATTATATTAATTGCTCATGAAAAGAAATATTATTATTTGTGTCATCCTGTATCTATCTTTTTTAAAATGCAGTTTCGCTGAAGACAATGCAACTCCGGTATCTGTTGTAAAAGGTAAAGTCGTTAATTTCAAAACTCAACAACCTGTTCAGGGAGTTACGGTTCATGTACTCGAAACTAAATATGGTATTTACACAAAAGGAGACGGTTCATTTAAAATCTCCGATGTTCCGGTAGGCAGATATATAATTAAATTTTCGGCAGTCGGTTTTGAATCCGTACAATACCCGATTGTGCTTACATCAGGCAAGGAAGAACAGTTAAATATTCAAATACAGGAACGTTTTATCCAAATGGATGAAGTGAAAGTTACAGCAGAAAAAAACAGCTTTGCTCCAATTAATGAATCTGCAATTGTTTCATCTACAGTTTTTACCTTAGATGATGTGGAACGTTACGCAGGAAGCAGAATGGACCCGGCGAGAATGGCTCAGAACTTCGCAGGAGTTGTCGGTGCTAATGATGTCAGGAACGATATAATAATCCGGGGAGGTTCTCCTACCGAACTGCTCTGGAGATTGGACGGTCTCGATATACCAAACCCAAACCATTTTGCAACTCAGGGAGCTACCGGCGGACCTGTTAATGCTATAAATAGCAATATTCTCGATAACAGTGACTTCCTGATAGGTGCATGGCCCTCGGAGTACGGCGATAAAATGAGCGGAGTTTTTGACTTGAGAACAAGAAAAGGAAATGATGAGAAATATGAGTTTCTTGGCCAATTTGGTTTTAACGGCTTTGAACTCGGAGCTGAAGGTCCTTTGCCCGGGAATAAAAGCTCTTTTATTACCAATTACAGGTATTCATTTCTTGATTTGATGGAAAAAATGGGTTTAGATTTTGGTTTTTCAGGAATACCAAGATATCAGGATGGTGTCCTAAAAATGGATTTCCAGCCAAATGACAAAAATCAAATCAGTTTAACGGGTATGCTTGGAATTAGCGCAATTAAAATTGCTCCAAGCGGAAAGGATGATGTTTTTCAAACCGATTATGCAATAAATAACGGTACGAACTTTTATATACTTTGTTTAAACTGGCAGTATTTATTCAACGAGAGAAGTTATGGGAAGTTAACCATCGGAGCAGTTGATAATGTTTATATAAATGATGTTGATTCGGTGGAAACAGACGAAAACGAAAAAGTTGTTAAAATTACACCTTTTTTTACTTCAAAGTCAACTGAAGGTTATTATTCGATGAAATATTCATTTCATTATGCACCGGATACGAGACACTTTATTTCTGCAGGCATAGAAAACAGGTTCCGTTATTATAACCTCTTTGGCAAAGAGTTGGACCCTAATGAACCTGACCCATATTTGCTGGATAAAGACGGTACTTCGAATCATCTTCTATCATATATTAATTGGAACTGGAGACTTGCTGAAAACCTAACAAGCAACATTGGAGTAATGAGCCAATATCTTGGTATTAACGATAAGGTAACTGTTGAACCGCGTTTAGCTCTGTCATGGAATTTTTTACCATTGCATTCCGTTAACATTGGTTTTGGTGTTCACAGGCAATCCCTCCCATTGATTATTTATTTCTCGGGAGATAAAAATAAAAAACTTGATTTTATGCAGGCATTGCACTATGTCGCAGGTTATTCATTTCATGTTAGTGATAACGCCATAATCAAATTTGAAACGTATTACAAGGATATAAGTAAAGCACCGGTGGATGGAGATACGGCTTCATACTGGTCGTTTCTGAATACAGGAACAGATTTTGGTGTTAATGCCGGTACAGGTTCAGTCAATACAAGCACAGGGACAGGCAGGACTTATGGGTGTGATTTATCATTTATCAAGAACTTTTCCGAAAATTATTATGTTACCGGTACTACATCGTATATTCGCCAGCAATACAAAGGTTCGGACGGAATAATGCGGTTTGGTGCATTCGATAATATTTTTGTTGCGAATCTGCTGTCAGGATATGAGTGGGTTATTAATCCGACATTTACAATAGAGTTTTCCGGGAAATATACAATTGCCGGCGGGAGTCCTTATATACCGATAGACCTCGAGAGGTCTATTGCCGAAAATGACACAAAATATGACAGAAGAAAGGCATATTCTGTTCGCAAGCCGGATTATTCAAGATTTGATATACGAATTGATTTCAGGAACAACTATAAAAGTTTTTCAATGGTAAGTTATATATCAATCGAAAATGTATTGAATAACGAAAATGTTTACAACTACACTTTCAACAATGAAGACAAAAAAGTAGATGAAGTTCTTCAACTCGGTTTCTTTTTTGTTGGAGGTATAAGGATAGAGTTTTAGGGAAAATGAAAATTATTTTCACTTTTTTCAAAAAAAAGTGTAACATTTTGCGTTTTCATGTGTTATATAAGTAGAAACTGTGCAAATTTTGAAAAACAACTTATCGTTCAGTCAGGTGTAACAACTGACTGAACAGGAATTTAAAATAATAAAAGGTATATTATGATAAAAATATTTTTTATATTATTAATAATGTTTATTCAAACATTATGTTTACATGCACAACCTTTTTGGATCAAACTGGATATTAATACAGGTGGTAGAATTAATGCTATAGTTGTAAATGATATTGATGAAATATTTTGGACTGATATTAACGGAAATTTATATAAAAACAAAATAGGTGAAAGCAAAATAGATACGTTAATAAAAAGTGATTTTGTATTTAATAGTGAAAGTATTATCCAAATTGATAATGAAGGATATTTATACACAGACTTAACTACAAAACCACCTCATTATGTACCGTTACGAAGTACTGATAATGGTACCAGTTGGGAGTGGATTTACCAAGGATTTGATAATAAAGATTCAGTTGCTCAGTTATTACATTCTTATTATCGGGGTGACATATTTGCATACTTCTGTGATTTACCAGACAACTATTATTTCTATAAATTTGAATCAAAGGACACTGATGAATGGAATAATATATTTAATATCGAGGAGAGAAGAGCCTATTCAATTAAAGATTTATGTTATGACAAAGATGGGAACATGTATTTACTAGTTAATGTTTGGGGGGAATACATTGATAATAATATTATCTTTAATTATGACTTAAAGAAACAGTTATTTTCAATATATAAAGATACTATAACAAATGTAAATGTAACACAAATCTCAATAGATTTAGATGGTAACATTTACAGATCGGTATGGGATAATGAATCATTGCCTCCATTATGTTATTTAGAAAAAAATGATAAGAATGAGCCAAATTGGGAGATAATAAACTGTAATCTTGATATTTCTATCTACAATATATGTTCTGGAAAAATTATTGCTGTAAGTCAAAATGAAATTTATTTATTCACTTATGAGGGTATATATAAATGTGATAATTATCAATTTATCTTCAAACCATTTAACGAAGGTTTTGAAGGGAATATTGATATATATGGCTTACATTTGAGTAAAAAAGGATATTTGTTTTTTGGGACATCCAATGGTAATATATATGTATCAAGCAAACCTGTAAATGATGTGAAAGACGATTCTAAAACGATAGAAAACAAAATCCTTTGCTATCCTAATCCTACAACTTCCACCATCAATCTCCGCTACCGCATCGAAACAGCAGGCATGGCTAATATTTTTCTGACAGATGTTTTAGGCAACCAAACACTGTTGAAAAGCGAATACAAATTTCCGGGAGATTACGTAGAGACGTTCAACTTGAGCGGCTATCCGCAGGGAATTTATAATGTTGTTTTGCAAACAAACGGAAAAGTTTTTAGTGAGAAGGTAGTCAAAGTTGAGTAAAATATTTTTTTTTCATTGGGTTTTTGTTTAAATTAGAATAATTAATGTGATGGTTCTGATTTTAAATAAAGGGTGATAAAGATGACAGTCAATTATATATATAATTCCAAGGGAAAGCCGGAATATGCGGTTGTTCCCTATCTTCTTTGGGAATCTCTTGAAAAGCATGTTTCACAAATTACAAAAAATATAATTGAGGATGGAACAAAAAAATTCAATCCCGCTGAGTTTAAAGGTATTTTGAAACATCTTGATTTAGACTTGGATAGTGAAATTGAATTGATGAGAAGCCGATGGACGAGAAATTTATCATAGATACAAATATTCTCATTTATTACCTTGACGGGAGTATTCCAAATAAGCAATTAACGAAACTCGAGAAAATTTTTGTTGATTCATTTAATATCTCAACAATTACAAAAATAGAACTTTTGGGATGGCAAAAAATTGATAAAACGACAATTTCAAAGATTGAACTATTCATCCGGAATGCTAAAATCTATTACTTAGATTTTCATACGGAAAACAAAACTATTGAACTCAAGCAAAAATATAAGATTGCAATTCCTGATACTATTATAGCAGCAACTGCTTTGATTAATAAGTTCACATTAGTAACAAGAAATCAAACTGATTTCCGAAAAATCAAAAATTTAAAAATTTATAATCCTTATGAAAAGTAAGGATATAAATATTGATGATAAGTTCTTTTATCATCCTATTATTACAAGCCGTTAGTTATTATTTTGTAATCGTCAGTCAATAGTCGAGTCTTAAATTCTAAATTTTAAGTTGAAAATTGATTGAAAATTTTAAATTGGAATTTTTTTAATTGATTTTGAGTGATTGTTACAACCGACAGAAAAAACAAAAGAAGTGAAGTATCCTTAACCGGTTTCTTCATTTCTTTCAATATTGTCAGTCTTTCCGTCCTTCCGTCCTTCCGTCCTTCTGTCTTTCCGTCCTTCCGTCCTTCAGTCCTTCTGTCCTTCCGTTTTTCTGCCTTTCTGTCTTTCGGTTCACGATTCCCAAAAAAAACGTAGTATTTACAAATAACATAATTTTCTCAAATACTATTTTGCACAGAATTAAATAATTTACGATATTAGCTGAATTAATAATTACTAAATACAGATTAAAATTGTAGATTTTGATAATAAAGAATATAAGGAATCAATGTTTAAAAGGATACTTGTAGCTAACCGGGGTGAAATAGCCGTAAGAATAATGCGTGCCGCTAAGGATTTGGGAGTTGAATCAGTCGGAGTATTCCACGAAGTTGACAAAGGAATGCCATTTGTCCATTACGCAGATTATGCTTATCAACTTATATCCGAAACACCGAAAGCCGGATATCTGGATATTGAACAGATAATTGAAATAGCAAAAATCAGCGGAGCCGAAGCCATTCACCCGGGTTATGGATTTTTATCGGAAAATTCTAAGTTTAGTCAGGCGGTCTCAGATGCAGGATTGAAATTTATTGGACCGAAACCGTATGCAATCGAAGTCATGGGAAACAAAACCAAGGCACGGGAACTTATGTCTAAAGCCGGAGTTCCGATTGTACCGGGAACCAAAGAGAAAATCTCAGACATGAAACTTGCATATCAGATAGCTGATGAAATAGGTTATCCTATTTTGCTGAAAGCGGCGGCAGGAGGTGGAGGCAAGGGAATGAGAAAAGTACAATCAAAAGACGAATTCCAAAGTTCTTTCGATGCCGCTCAGAGGGAATCGCTTAAGGCATTTGGTGATGATTCCATCTACATCGAAAAATATATTGAAAATCCTAAGCATATCGAAATACAGGTTATCGGTGACGAACACGGCAACTATGCTCATCTCGGAGAAAGGGATTGTTCTGTGCAAAGACGACATCAAAAAGTAATAGAGGAAGCACCCTCGACTGTTCTGGATGAGGAGCTTAGGTTTAAAATGGGAGAAGTAGCAGTAAATGCGGCTAAAGCATGCGGATATGTTAATGCGGGAACTGTAGAATTCCTCTTTGATATACACAGAAATTTTTATTTTCTCGAGATGAATACACGTTTGCAGGTTGAGCATCCCGTAACAGAAATGGTAACAAATATTGACCTGGCAAAAGAACAAATCAGGATTGCATCAGGAGAAAAGCTGTCATTCTCACAGGAGGACATCAAATGGCAGGGACATTCGATTGAGTGCCGTATCTATGCAGAAGATTCATTCAATAATTTTATGCCGGATACAGGTATAATCAATTATTTGAGAGAACCCGGTGGTCGGGGTGTCCGCGTTGATAGCGGAGTTGAAAACGGTACGGAAATAAGTATTCATTTCGACCCGATGCTCGCAAAGCTGGTTACAACCGGTAAGAATAGAACAGAGGCAATAAACAGGATGAAACGTGCTTTGAATAATTACAGGGTCAAGGGAGTAAAAACGTCAATTCCATTTGAGCTTGCGGTAATGGACAGCCCTGAATTTGTTAGCGGAAATTATAATACCGGATTTATCGAAAATGATTTCGATTTTAAAAAATTAGATGAAATGAAATTGCAAAATGAGGAAATAATTGCGGCAATTGCGGCTTTTACTCACAGAATGCTTCGTTCTACCAAGATTCCTGTCACTTCAAAAGAAAAATCAAGTAAATGGAAACTTTCCGGCAGAGTTGGTAAATAATTAATAATTAAAAATGGATTAAGGATAATGGAAAAAGTGATTATAAATATTGACGGGAAGGAATTTAAAGCTGAATATTCTGACAGCAATCCAAATGTTTTTATTAATAAGAAACCATATCAGGTGGAAATGATGAGGCAAATGGGGACTAATATTTTTTCTTTTTCCGTTAACAATAAAATGTGCCAGATTGAATTTGAATACAATGAATTTGCTAAGAGCCATATCATTTTAGACGGTATGACATTTGATATTGACATAACCACCGAAACAAAAAAATTGCTTAGCCAATATTTGAAACAATCGGGAAGCGGAAAAACAAATGGTGCAGGTGTTATTAAAGCACCTATGCCTGGTTTGGTTATTAAGATTATGGTGGAAGAAGGCCAGCAGGTTAACCGTGGCGATAAGATAGTAATCGTAGAAGCCATGAAAATGGAAAATGCTTTGCAATCACCAATTGACGGCATTGTAAAATTTATAAAAGTCAGAGAAGGACAGGCAGTTGAAAAGGATGCGGTGCTTTTAGAGATAGTCGACAGTCTATAGTCGGCAGTCGTTAGTTTTTTGTGAAGAAGCGAAAACGTGAAAACGTGAAAATGTAGAATGTAGAATGTAAAATGTAGAATGGAAGGCAGTTACACGGACCCAATGTCTGAACCACTGATTAAACTGATTATTGGATTTCGCTAATTTTTAACAGCGTAGCTGTGGCAGCTTTGTAGAAAACGTGTACCGATATTGGTTTGAATAGCGTAGCTGTGGCATCAATTTTTTTATATTCGTAATTGCATTTTGTGTCGCCACTACGTGGCTTTGAGCGTTGTAGGTTGTCCTTTCTACAAAGGTGGCACCACTACGTGACTCTTACCGTTGTTGTTTGTCTTTTCTACAAAGGTGGCACCACTACGTGGTTTAGGAGTTTTGCTGTCGGTAGTAACAAAGACAGAACAGGGAAAAAAAACGAAACGAAGGTGAATTCAGAGGTGAAATTCAGGGATTTTGTAATTCGTTATCATTCAAGGAATTATTGGGTTGAAAAAAATTAGTTTCACCAAATTCACCGCAATTTTCTATTTGTTTTCGGTTATCAGCTATCTGTTATCGGAAGTTTGAACTATGCTTTTTGGGATTAATGTGAATTTTATGATTTTTCGTGAAACATGAAACGAAAGACAATTACACAGAGATTTCTATGATAAAAAAAAATACTTTTCCACATAATTCATTTTATTTTGCAAAAGCAAAATTCTTTTCATACGGAGTCCCTCTTCTAATAACAGCAGATAACCTTAGCAACATTTTATTTCTTACTGC
>JAZDIP010000025.1:0-10088 GCA_043804925.1 bacterium
TTAAAATAGTATATATAAATATGAAACTTTTCATTAAAAATATAGTTTGCATTCGATGTAAAATGATAGTTGATTCCGAATTTAAAAAAAGCTCGGAATTTGTTATTCAAATTTGAAACTTGGCGAAGTAGATTTCTTTGACAGTTTTTCACAGGAGCAATGTGATATGGTTAACTTCGGTTTCTGAAATTAATATAACAGATTTCATTAAATAAAGAGTATCTTTGTATTATGATATACAACAGTGTATATCAATTTAATTATTATTATAAGGATTTTATGAAATTATATGTGGGGAACATTCCCAACAACATGACTGAAGACGAATTAACTTCAGAATTTAAAGAATATGGAGAAATCCAGTCTTTAAAAATTATCACAGACAGGGAAACCGGAAACTCTCGCGGTTTTGGTTTTATTGAAATGTCTGACAACGCCGGCAGAAAAGCCATTGAAGGATTAAATGATACGGATATGCAAGGCAGGAAAATCACAGTAAATATAGCTCAAGAAAGAACGCAAACAAACAGAAGATCTTATTAGAACTATAATAGTAGTTTAAGCTTTTTATAAGGTTTGCTACTTAATTACAAAATCTGATTTGTCGTAAATGATAAATCAGATTTTAATTTTATTCCAATTTAAAAAAATTACATGATGAAGTTTTGATTTACACATTGCTTTACATAGGCAAGAAGTTTTATCATTATTTTTTTCAATAAGTTAAATACTGTAAATTATATACACTATTCTACTTATTGTGTAACACTTATTAACTTGAATTGCATTAATTTGTTTTATAATTACATATTCACATTTTAGGATTCGTTTAAATGACCACTAATCAGCAAAAACCGGTACCTGCATTTACTATGAGTAATGAAAAATGGCAGGAGAAAAAAATAAAGCTGAAAAAAAAATTTCCTGACCTTTCCGAATACGATTTGAGATATGAAGAAGGCAAAGTTGAGGAAATGTTAGAGAGACTACAGCGAAAATTAAGGAAGTCTAAAGAAGGACTGCAAAATTTTTTAAAAGCCATTTAATTTTACTTGGCTAAATAAAAGCATTTTTTTATTCAGAAGAAGAGAAAATGAAAAAATACAGAAATGATTAAATCCAAGCCACTTATTTTAGTTGAAATAATAGAATATGAAAGAAATTCTGTCGTTATTAAAACTATAACATATAAGACAACCTGCAATGTCAGTGTTTTGTAACTTGACACAGGGGGGAGGGTTAGCTGAAAAAATTTCTTCTTTTGAAATGTTCGCCCGGATTATTGATGGCAGAGCTGAAATTGTAATTGTAGGTAAATCGTATTAGTTGGATAAAGAGCAGTCAATTATCATCCCGGCTCATAAGCCAAATAAAATAAATGCATACGAGTGGTTTAAAATGATTCTAACTGTCATTAACATCGGACACGAATAAATATCTGAAGAATATTATTTTTTTGTGAATTCAAATAAATAACTTACATTTACAATTAAAAGAAACGCTGTCAGAAGTTAACTTCTTAGGCAAGTTGAATAATAAAGAACTTTAGGAAAAAGAATTGTATATTTTAATTAATTAATTTTTAAAAGGAGATTGTAATGGAAAATGTAATGTATGTTTATCTCGGTATCGCAATAGTATTTATATTTTTTGCGGGAATTAGAATTGTAAGACCTACTCATCGTGGATTGACAGAACGATTAGGAAGATATAACAGATTTGCTGATCCTGGATTTCATTGGATAATACCTGTAATAGAAAAAATGTACCGTGTGAATATTACAGAAACAATGGTTGATGCTGAGCCGCAGGAAATTATAACTAATGACAACTTAAATGCAAGAGTAGATGCTCAGGTATATTTCAAGGTTAAGGCTGACGAACAAAGTGTAAAAAACTCGATATACAATGTTAACAATTATATGTATCAGATTGTTAATTTAGCCAGAACAACTTTGAGAAATATTATCGGAACTCTTACTTTGAAGTCTGCTAACAGCGAAAGAGGAAAAATCAATGCAGAACTGCATAAAACGCTTCTTGAAGAAACTCAAACATGGGGAATTGAAATTGTCCGTACTGAATTAAAAGAAATTGACCCGCCGTCTGATGTACAGGAAACTATGAACAAAGTTGTTAAAGCCGAGAATGAAAAGGTTGCCGCAATTGACTTTGCTTCGGCAAGAGAAACTGTTGCGGACGGAGAAAAACGTGCAAAAATAAAGGAAGCCGAAGGATACCGACAGGCGAAGATTTTGCACGCAGAAGGTGATGCGGCTTCGATTAAGTTAGTAAATGAGGCGGCAGATAAATATTTTGTTGGCAATGCGCAATTATTAAAAAAACTTGAGACCTTAGAGAATTCTTTGCAAAACAATACCAAGATAATTGTTCCTCAAGGTTCGGAATTGGTAAATGTTATCGGAGAAATGGCTGGGATTGTTCCTTTACGTTCAAAATAAGGAGTTAACAGACGGTAGATGATAGGAAGCAAAAAGGAGATGAGAGATTGCTTCTCATTGCTTGCTATTAAATGCTTTGACATACCTATCCTTCGACAAGCTCAGGAGGACTGGATGCTTTGCTGTGTTCAGATAACAAAAGTATTGAAGAATAATTTTAAACTATTATAGTAAAAAAAATATAATCAGATTATTTTATTTGAGGAAATTATTTATGAATAAACATTAGAAATTATTGAAATCACAAAACACTTACTCACAAAATAACCCATATAATAAATAATTGTTTACAGATAATAAATAATCTTTGTATTTACCTACTATTTATTTTAATTTTGATTGAAAGTGCTTATTTTTATAATAAGTGAAAAGAAATAAAACTTCATTCAATTAAGCGAATGGAATAATAAATGATAAATATTGGAGGTTTTATGAAATACTTATTTACTTTCTTTTTAATTTGTTCGAGCATACTTTTTATGAACGTATTAAACGCTCAATGGGAGTCGAGTGTTAGGTTAACAAACTATCCTGCAAAATCAAGTACAACTGATCCTAATGCAAAAAGTATTGCCTCAAGTGGTGATTTGGTTCATATTGTATGGTATGATTCTCGCAACGGCAACTGGGAAATTTATTATAAGCGTTCCACTGACGGAGGTCAGACATGGAAAGCAGATACACGAATAACTGAAAATTTCTTTACATCAGACTATCCATCAATTGCAGTTGAAAATTTGAATGTTCATATAGTCTGGGAGGATGAGAATGATGGCAATTTTGAAATTTATTACAAACATTCTACTGATGGAGGTACAAGTTGGGAACCTGAAGTGCGGCTAACGAATGATATAGCTGAGTCGTATCAACCTTCAATTGCAGTGTCCGGTTCGGATGTCCATGTTGTTTGGTATGAAAATCGGGATGGAGTTTGGGAAATATACTATAAACATTCTTCGGATAATGGAATAAGCTGGAGTGATGATACACGATTAACAAGCAATCCTGCAGAATCCTATTTTCCGAGTGTTGCGGCTTCAGGTTCTTTGGTTCATGTTATGTGGTCAGAATACCGTGATGAAGATGAAGAAATTTATTATAAAAGGTCAACAGATGGAGGATTAACATGGGGTCAAGATATACGTTTAACTAATTCTAAAGGTTATTCGGAATATTCTTCAGTCTCATCTTCAGGTTTATACGTACATACTGCTTGGTACGATTTTCGTGATGTGATATCTCAAATTTTTTATAAACGGTCAACAGATGCTGGTGTTAATTGGGAAGAAGATAAACAGATTTCCGATGGTACATACAATGCTTCTTATGCAAATCTTTCTTCTTCAGGTTCAAACGTACATATTGTTTGGGGTAACGACGATTCTCGTGAGGTTTACTATAGGCACTCTTCTGATTACGGAGTAACATGGGATGAAGAAATGCCCTTAACTTATGAACATTCAGCTTCAATTCCATCAGTTTCAGCTTCAGGTACATCTGTTCATACTGTTTGGGTTGACCGTCGTGATGGAATGAATAATTTACTGTATTACAGAAGAAACCCAAGCGGAAATATACTCGGAGTTGACGATGAAACCGGTGTTGTGCCAGTTAGTATTTATCCAAATCCTGCATCGGATTTACTTGAGATTAAACTTTCCGAAAGTTCGGAACTTTCGGAAAGTCATAAAATAAATATATACAACATGCTTGGTGAATGTGTTTCTAACCTCACCCCAACCCTCTCCAAAGGAGAGGGAGTTATAAGGATTGATATTTCGCATTTACCTGTTGGGATGTATTCTTTGGTAATAAATTCAGGGGGAAATATAGACATAAAGAAATTTGTTATTTTACGGTAAAATTAAAACTGTCATTCCTGCGAATGCAGGAATCTATAATATTTTGAAAGGGATATATGAAAAAAATTTTAATACTTTTAGTGCTAATATTAACTTTGATAAAAGCACAAGCCCAATGGGAACCGGATGTTCGGTTGACAAATGATGCTGCAATGTCAAGAACAACAGCCAGCAGAGGATATTGCCTGGCTAGTCAAGGTGATACTCTTCATGTAGTTTGGTACGACAGCAGAGATGGTAATGAGGAGATTTATTATAAACGCTCGACTGATTCAGGAAATAATTGGGAACCCGATATGCGTTTGACTAATGCATTAGGGTCGTCAAGAATACCATCACTTACAATTTATGCATCAACTATTTATCTTGTTTGGTCTGATGACCGTGACGGTAATTATGAAATTTATTATAAAAAATCGATTGATGGTGGCTCAAACTGGAGTTCTGACTTGAGATTAACTGAAAGTCCTTTTATGACTACTTATCCAATTTTAAGTGTAAAGGGATTAGAAATGTTTATTATTTATACTGAAGCAGAAGGGATAGATTATGCGATATTTTATAAACGTTCAACTGATGGAGGATTGAATTGGGGAGATTCTGTAGAATTCACAGATGTCTATTCCTTTTCAAATAATGCAAGTATTGCTTCTGACAATTCAAATTTATATGTCGCTTGGAATGATATGAGGGATGGAAATGGTGAAATTTACTTTAAGTCTACAACAGACTTTGGTGCAAGCTGGATTGCAGATAAAAGATTAACGAATAATTCTGCAACTTCAGGACAACCACAATTAGCTTTGTCAAGCGGAATATTGTATCTTTTCTGGGTAGATGCAAGAGATGGTGGAAGTGAAATATATTTTTCAAGTTCTTCTGATTACGGTTTGACATGGCAACCGGACAGAAGATTAACATTTGCTAATGATAATTCATGGTATCAAAAAGTAGCCGCTCATGGTAAAAATCTTTACCTTGTCTGGCAGGATAACAGAAATGCTAATGATGAAATATTTTACATGTTCTCCAAAGATGGAGGGACAACCTGGAGCGAGGAAATGTTATTATCAAATAATAATGTTACAATGTCAGAATTACCATCAATTGCTCTTACTGATTCAATGATTCATATAGTATGGACTGACAAACGAGATGGTCCAAACGGGGATATTTATTACAAGAGAAATCCGACAGGAAATGTAGTCAGTGTTGAGGATAATAAATCATTGAATAATTTATTTAATATATATCCAAATCCTGCAACTGATGATATTTATATTCAAAATACTGAAAATCAAACCGGAAATATAGAAATTTACAATGTATTAGGTAACAAAGTTCTCATTTCAGAATTTAAAGAAAAAGTAGATGTAAGCAAACTTCCTGAAGGTATGTATTACTTAGTGATCAATAAAGGAAAAAAAATTGAAAGTACAAATTTTATGATTATAAGATAATTTTAAAAAATTGTCATTCCTGCGAATGCAGGAATCTAAAAAAAAAAATGAAAGGAATATATATGAAAATATTTACAAAAAATTTTATCTTAATTGCTCTTATTTACTTTTTAAGTAGCAGTATTTCACATGCTCAAGATCCTGACTGGACTTTATATAATCCAGGTAACTCCGGATTGACGAGCAACTCAGTCATCGAAATTGTTATAGACGAAAGCGGAAACAAATGGATTGCAACTTATACCGGCGGTTTAGTTAAATTTGATGGCTCCGAATGGACTGTATACGATACTAGCAATTCGGGGATGCCCGGGAATTCTGTCAATTCAATAGTTATAGACGAGAATGGGACAAAATGGATTGGTACCAGGTATAATGGTTTAGCAAAATTTGATGGCTCCAGTTGGACTGTATATGATACAAACAATTCCGGGATACCTGACAATGGAATAGTATCAATAGCTATAGATAATGACGGCAATAAGTGGATTGGGACTGACCTCGGAGGTTTAGCCAAATTTGATGGCTCGAATTGGACAGTATATGATACAAGCAATTCGGGACTACCTCATAAAAGAATCAATTCTATCACAATTGATGGGAGCGGCAACAAATGGATTGGGACAGGTTGGGGTGGATTAGCCAAATTACATGATTCTGTCTGGACTGTCTATGATTCAATCAACTCAGGACTTCCTGATAATTGGATATTTTCAATTGCTATAGATAGATACGATTACAAATGGATCGGAACTTTGCTCGCAAGCTTAGCAAAATTTGATAACACTGACTGGGCAGTATATAATTCAAATAACTCCGGATTACCGTACAAATCAGTCTTATCTATTGCTATAGATGGATCGGATAACAAATGGATTGGAACTTATTCCGGAGGTTTAGTCAAATTTGATGGCATCGACTGGACTGTTTATAAAGCAAGCAATTCGGGACTGCCGGACAATTTTGTCTATTCAATTGCCATAGAAGAAAGCGGGAATAAATGGATAGGAACTGATGGTGGTGGATTAGCCAAATTCGATGGCTCTAACTGGACTGTATATAACAAAACCAATTCAGGATTGCCGGATGATAGGTGCCGTTTTATAACCATAGACGAAAACGGAAACAAATGGATTGGAACCAGGGGAGGTGGTATTGCTGTTTTCAAAGAAGCAGGTTCTCCTGTGAAAGAAGAAATCAATAATAGTTCAGTTTATTTCTCATGTTATCCAAATCCTGCATCGGAATATATTGAAATTAAGGTGGGAGCAGACAGCAGACGGCAGACAGCAGACGGGAAACAGCAAGAGGAAATCCGTATATTAAACATTCTTGGTGAATGTGTTTCTAACCTCACCCCAACCCTATCCGCAAGCAGGGAGGGAGCCATAAGGATTGATATTTCGCAACTACCTGTTGGGATGTATTTTGTGATAATAAATTCAAATCATAATAAAATAATAAAAAATTTTGTAATTTTTAGGTAACAAAATAATGTCATTTAGTTGAAATGATAAATTTAAAAGATATTTAGGAGTGCTATGAGGAAAATAATTTTACTATTTGTTCTGATATTAACTGTGAATATTGTTAAAGCCGAGTGGGAGCCGGATGTCCGGCTTACATATGATTCTGCTACATCTCAAACATCATTGAACAGGGACCAAAGTATTGCAGCGCAGGGTAATTTTGTCCATGTTGTATGGCAGGATAAACGCGATGGAAATTTGGAAATATATTACAAACGTTCGACAGACCAGGGATTAACATGGGGAGATGATGTTAGAATAACAAATGATACAGCAGATACAAAGAATCCCGGGATTGCTTTATCAGACAATAATGTTTATATCATATTTGACGATGAAAGAGAAGGAAACCGTGAAATTTACTTTAAGAAATCAACAGATTATGGAAATACATGGGGAGAGGATGTGAGATTAACATTTGATAATTCAGCTTCATGGTGTCCGAGTATTGAAGTTTCAAATTCAGGAGTTCACGTCGTTTGGGCAGATGAAAGGAGTGGTTATCAAGGAGATATTTATTACAAGAAATCAACTGATGGTGGAGATTCATGGAGCAATGATATTGCTTTATGCAATGAAATAGGGGGTTCTTATAACGTCTCTTTAAGTGTTTATAACTCAAATGTCAATGTGGTTTGGAATGATACAAGAAGCAGTTCGGGACAGATATTTTATATCAGGTCAACCGATGGAGGTAACAGTTGGACAGAAGATATAAACATTTCATATTTAGCTGCATTGTCCTGGTATCCGTATATTAAGTCTAATCCTAAGACAAATGACCTTCATCTTGTGTGGTCGCAAAATATAATTGGTAAATTACAAATATTTTACCAGCATTCAACAAATAACGGTGATTTTTGGATTGATGATGTTTGCTTAAGAAATGATAAGGAAAACTCCGGATGGGCAGCATTGGATGTTGATAACTCAAATGTACATGTGGTTTGGCAGGACAGCCGAAGTGGCAATGATGAGATATTTTATAGAAAATCAACAGACAATGGGAAAACTTGGAGTGATGAATTATTATTAACCGATAATATGGTAACTATGTCACTTCGACCATATATTGCGATATCGGGTTCTGTAGTTCATGTCTTATGGTGCGATTTTAGAGATGGTCCCGGAGGTGAGATATATTATAAACGTAATCCAACAGGAAACCCCGTAGGTGTTGATGAAGAATATAAAAAAGATTTTTTTGAAATCTATCCAAATCCGGCTGATGATTTTATACTACTTGATGTTGACGGAAAACAGTTTGGAAAAATACAAGTATTCTCTGTTTTAGGTAAAAAAGTTCTTGAAACTGAAATAGTAGATAGAATTGATGTAAGTATGCTACATTCAGGTATGTATTATTTTATGATTACTTCAGGGAATAATATTGTAAGAAAGAAATTTGTTATTATGAGATGATTAATAAAAATGTCATTCCTGCGAATGCAGTGAAAAATCAAAACTGTCATTCCTGCGAATGCAGGAATCTAAAATATTTTGAAAGGAATATATATGAAGAAATTATTTTTATTTTGTCTGCTATTTGGTATTAGCAACATAGCTCAAGCCCAATGGGAGCCGGATGTACGGTTGACAAACGATACTGCAAAGTCTTATACATCGGCTGGCAACCAAAAAAACATTGCAGCAGAGGGTAATTATGTCCATGTTGTTTGGTATGACACGCGTGATGGTAATATGGAAATATATTATAAGCGTTCAATTGACGGAGGTCTAACATGGGAACCTGATGTTGCTTTAACTAAAGATTTTGGAAAATCAGACCGTCCTTCGATAGATGTATCCGGTGCAATGGTGCATGTTGTCTGGGAGGATTACAGGGATGATAAAAATATAGAATTATATTATAGACGTTCAACAGATAATGGTGTTACATGGGAACCGGAGTTCAGGTTGACGAATTATGAACCATGGTTTTACCCGCCAGATTACCCCCCCAGGTCATCTATAGCCATAGATGGAGCCAATGTATATGTTGTATGGAACGATCAAAGAGACGGCACATGGGGGGAAATTTACTATAAACACTCTACTGATTATGGAGCAAAATGGGGACCTGATATTCGTCTAACCAATACTGAGTTCTCAATAAATCCTTCGATTTCAGCATCGGAGGGTACTTTAAATATCGTTTGGGCTGAATCACCAGTTACTTATACAAATATTTTTACTACCAGGTCAAGTGATGGCGGTATAACATGGAGTGATGTTATCCCTTTAACAAACACTATTGGTAATTCGTATTATCCATCTATTTCTTCTTCCGGTTCTTTAGTAGTTGCTGCATGGAATGATGCCCGTAATGGCACCGACACAAAGATTTTCTATATAAGGTCAACGGATGGCGGTGAAAGTTGGAATCAAGACCAATTACTAACTGAGGCTTCGGGATATCTTAGACATGCCAATGTGTTTGTATCCGGTTCAAATATTCATGTAGTATGGCATGATAACAACAGTAAAGATATATATTATAAATGTTCTACTGATTGCGGGCAGACTTGGGGACCGGATGAAAAGTTAACGGATAGTCAAGTATCCGTGGATGCATTTGTATCTGTTTCCGGTTCAGCAGTATATGTAGTTTGGCAGGATAATCGAGATGAGGCAAATAGTGAAATTTACTTCAAACGAAATCCGACGGGGAATGCAGTAGGTGTTGAGGAAGAACAGAATACAGAACAACAGAATTTTTATCCTAATCCAGCTGATGATTTAATATATTTTGATATTGACAAAAAACAATCAGGA
>JAZDIP010000026.1:0-5772 GCA_043804925.1 bacterium
GAATGTATTATGCATTGATTACTTCAGGAAAAAATATAGAAAGAAAGAAATTTGTTATTATGAGATGATTAAAAAAAAATGTCATTCCTGCGCATGCAGTGAAAAATCAAAACTGTCATTCCTGCGAATGCAGGAATCTATAATATTTTGAAAGGATTTTTTATGAAAAAAATATTATTACTTTTACTACTAATGTTAGCGTTAACAAAAGTACAAGCTCATTGGGAGCCGGATGTACGATTAACTTATGATGAAGCTGCATCAGGGACATCTTGGAATAACGCAAAAAGCATAGCATCAAGTGGCGATACTATACATATCGTGTGGTATGATTCTCGTGATGGAAATGGGGAAATATATTATAAACGTTCTACTGATTGTGGTTTATCGTGGGATGATGACTTTAGATTGACTAACGACTTTGCAGGTTCTCAATTTCCATCCATAGCAGTATTAGGTTCTTATGTCCATATCGTATGGTTCGATAATCGCGACTTAAATAATGAAATCTATTATAAACGTTCTAGTGATGGTGGAACAAGCTGGAGTGAAGATATCGGACTTACTGCTAATGATTCAGCTCATTCATGGTTTCCCTCACTTTCAGTATCAGGGAATATGGTTCATGTTGTTTGGTACGATGTTCGAGATGGAAATATGGAAATATACTATAAACGTTCGATTGATGCCGGTATATCCTGGGAAAATGATGTAAGACTCTCCGAAAATAATGTAGGTGATTTCCGTCCTTCTATTGAATCTTGCAATGATTACGTACATGTTGTTTGGTTTGACTTTAGTGAAACAAAAATTAATCATATTTACTATAAACGCTCAACCGACGGAGGTTTGACTTTTGAACCTGAAAAACTATTAACAGAAGAAACAATCAATTCAACCAGTCCCTGTATAACTGTGTCTGACACAATAGTGTCCGTAGTATATCTTTCGGCAAATAAATATGTTAATTATTTATATTCAACGAATAGTGGTTTGAACTGGGGAAAAGAAATCACTGTCAACCCGCATCATTCTTACCAAACTTCAATTGCATCATCAGGTTCAAAAATACATATTCTTTTTAATGATAACAGAAAAGGATATAGTGATATTTACTATAAATATTCTTCTGATGGAGGTATAAGTTGGGGAAATGATACTTTACTGTCAAATAACTTGAGTACAAGCTCGGACTATCCATCAATCTGTGTTTCAAATTTATCTATTCACTTAATATGGACAGACCTACGCGATGGGTTAAACGGGGAGATATATTACAAGCGAAATCCAACTGGAAATATAGTTAATGTCAGTGAAGAATATAATAAAAATTTTTTTGGTATTTATCCAAATCCTGCATCGGATTTACTTGAGATTAAACTTTCCGAAAGTTCGGAACTTTCGGAAAGTTATAAAATAAATATATACAACATGCATGGTAAATGTGTATCATACCTCACCCCAACCCTATCCGCAAGCAGGGAGGGAGTCATGAGGATTGATATTTCGCAACTACCTGTTGGGATGTATTTTGTGATAACAAATTCAGGGAATAGTATTGATAGAAACAGATTTGTTATTTTACGGTAAAATTTAAACTGTCATTCCTGCGTATGCAGTGAAAAATCAAAACTGTCTTTCCTGCGAATGCAGGAATCTATAATATTTAGAAAGGAATATAGATGAAAAAGTTCTTTTTACTTGCTGTTCTAATTTTGACAGTAAATAGTGTTAATGCACAATGGGAGCCGGATGTTCGCCTGACAAATGATGCTGATACTTCTATGACATCAATGAGCCGAGACAAGAGTATTGATGCAGAGGGCAATTTTGTGCATGTTGTCTGGTATGACACCCGTGACGGTAATATGGAAATATATTACAAACGTTCAACTGACCAGGGTTTAACTTGGGGAAATGATATAAGATTGACAAACGACACAGCACAATCGAAAAATCCGGGAATTGCTTTATCGGGTAATAATCTTTATCTTATCTTTGATGATACAAGGGATAGTAATCGTGAAATTTACTTTAAGAAATCAACAGATTATGGAAATACATGGGGAGAGGATGTGAGATTAACATTTGATACTTCAACTTCCTGGGCTCCGAGTATTGAAGTAAATGAATCAAACATTCATGTAGTTTGGGCTGATAAACGAGGTGGAGCGATAGGAAATATTTTTTATAAAAAATCTTCTGATGGAGGAGTAACATGGAGTGATGACAAAGCATTAACAAATGACCCTGCAGATTCTTACAATGTATCAACGAGTGTTTTCGAATCAAACATATATGTTGTTTGGAATGATACAAGAAGTTATTCTCTTGGAGATATATTTTATATCAGTTCTTCCGATGCCGGGGAGTCATGGACAAAAGAAATGAATATAACTGCCAGTTTTACAACTTCTTGGTTTCCAACAATTATGTCAAATGGCTCTGACCTATATTTAATCTGGTCAGATAGTAGAGCAGGCGGTGTGGAATTGTATTATATGCATTCAACAGATAAGGGTGATTCATGGGAGGAGGAAATGCGTTTAACTAATGCGAACTACTATTCTCAATGGGCATCATTAGCTGTTAATTGTTCGAATTTGTACCTTGTTTGGCAGGATAGCAGAAGCGGGAATGAAGAAATATACTACAAATTTTCAACAGATAATGGTAAAACGTGGAGTGACGACCTTTTACTTTCTGATAATATAGCAACAATGTCTTTACGTCCAAATATAGTTATTTCTGACTCCATAATCCATGTAATTTGGACAGATATGCGTGATAATCCTAACGGAGAAATTTATTACAAGCGGAATCCTACGGGAAATATAGTTGAAGTGGAAGAAGATTTTTTGCCATCAAGAAATTTTAATATTTATCCTAATCCTGCTGATGATTTTATCTATCTTGATAGTGAACTTAAGCAGTTGAGAAAAATTCAGGTATTCTCTGTATTAGGTGAAAAAGTTCTTGAAACTGAATTATCGAATAGAATTGATGTAAGTATGCTACCTTCAGGTATGTATTATTTTATGATTACTTCAGGAAAGTATATTGAAAGAAAGAAATTTGTTATTGTGAGATGATTATAAAAATTGTCATTCCTGCGAATGCAGTGAAAAATCAAAACTGTCATTCCTGCGAATGCAGGAATCTATTATATTTTGAAAGGGATATATATGAAAATATTTACAAAAAATTTTATCTTAATTGCTCTTATTTACTTTATAAGTAGCAGTATTTCACATGCTCAAGATCCTGACTGGACTTTATATAATCCAGGTAACTCCGGATTGACGAGCAACTCAGTCATCGAAATTGTTATGGACGAAAGCGGAAACAAATGGATTGCAACTTATACCGGCGGTTTAGTTAAATTTGATGGCTCCGAATGGACTGTATACGATACAAGCAATTCCGGGATGCCCGGTAATTCTGTCAATTCAATTGTAATTGATGAGAATGGAACTAAATGGATTGGTACAAGGTATAACGGTTTAGCCAAATTTGATGACTCTGATTGGACAGTATACGATATAAGCAATTCGGGGATACCTGACAATGGAATAGAATCAATAGCTATAGATAGTAATGGCAATAAGTGGATTGGGACTACCAACGGAGGTTTAGCCAAATTTGACGGCTCTGATTGGACTGTATATGATACAAGCAATTCCGGGATGCCAACCAATTCTATCAATTCAATTACCACAGACGGAGATGGGAATATTTGGATTGGGACATGGAATGAAGGTTTAATTAAATTCGATGGCTCCGAATGGACTATCTATAATACGATTAATTCTGGTTTACCAAGTAATAGAGTGTATTCAATAATATTAGACAGCTATGGAAGAAAATGGATAACGACATGGACAGGAGGTATAGCTGTATTCGACGACTCTGTCTGGACTATATATAATATGGATAACTCCGGGTTGCTAAGCAATTGGGTGCGTTCAATTGCTTTTGACAAAAATGGAAATAAATGGATCGCAACTTACGGTGGGGGTATAGCAAAATTCGATGGAATTAGCTGGGCAATATATAATATAGAAAATTCCTGGCTGCCTGACGACAGATGCCGTTCAATTACGATTGACGCAAATGGAAATAAATGGATTAGTACTGTATTAGGAATTGCTGTTTTCAAAGGTGAAGGTACACCTGTTGAAGAAATCAATAATAGTTCTGTTTCTATCAATTTCTATCCTAATCCTGCTGATAATATCATATATCTTGATATTGGTAGTACTCAAACAGGAAAAATTCAAATATTCTCTGTCTTAGGTGAAAAAGTTCTTGAAACTGAATTATCGAATAGAATTGATGTAAGTATTCTATCTGAAGGAATGTATTATGCATTGATTTATTCAGGAAAAAATATTGAAAGAAAGAAATTTATTATTATGAGATGATTAAAAACTGTCATTCCTGCGAATGCAGTGAAAAATCAAAACTGTCATTCCTGCGAATGCAGGAATCTAAAAAATAAATGAAAGGAATGTTATGAGAAAAATATTTTTACTTTGTGTACTATTATGTATTTCAACCAAAGCAAAAGCTGAATGGGAGCCTGATATGCGTTTGACCAATGATACTGCAAAGTCTTACACATCTTATTCGAACCAAAGAAACATTGCTTCAGAAGGAGAATATATACATATTGTTTGGTGGGATGAAAGAAACGGAAATTGTGATATTTTTTATAAACGCTCAACTGATTCTGGTGTGACTTGGGAAACTGGCCTTGCTTTAACTACAGATACTGGTAGATCAGATTGTCCTTCAATAGCAGTCTCAGGTGGAGTAGTGAATGTTATTTGGGAGTCAAACCGCGATGATAAAAATATAGAAATTTATTTTAGGCGCTCAACCGATTATGGGGTTACATGGGAACCAGAAATTATGTTGGCTAAAGCAATCTTGTCCTCCACGAAAATCCAGACATCCATTGCACTCGATTCATCAAATGTACATATTGTGTGGTGTGATAAACGAGATAAACAATGGGAAATCTACTATAAACACTCCTCTGATTTTGGAGTTACTTGGGGAACGGATACTTGCCTTACTAATACACGATACTCATTCTTACCTTCGATTTCTGTATCAAAAGGTATTGTAAATATAGTGTGGGCTGATTATGAGTCAACTTATGAAGACATTTTTAGTATTAGGTCAAGTGATGGAGGTATAACATGGAGTGAAGTTATTCATTTGACAGATGCTAATGGTAATTCGACTTATCCATCTATTTCTGTCTCAAATTCTTTAGCAGTTGTAACCTGGCAAGATGAACGCAATGGAGGTAATCCACAAATTTTTTATAAAATATCAACTGACAATGGTGAAAGTTGGGATGAAGACCAATTGCTGACTGATTCTTCAGGATATTTTGCATTTGCCAATGTTTCTGTGTCAAGTTCAAATATACATATAGTCTGGTATGATCATAAAAATAGAGAAATATTTTACAAACGTACAACAAATTGCGGTCTGAGTTGGGAACCGGATTTCAAGTTAACGGAAGTTGAAGAATCTAATGATGCAATTGTACACCCATTTGTTTCAGCTTCGGGAACAGCAGTATATATAGTTTGGCCGGATAATCGGAATGATACTAATAGTGAAATTTACTTCAAACGAAATCCGACGGGGAATGCAGTAGGTGTTGAGGAAGAACAGAATACAGAACAACAGAATTTTTATCCTAATCCAGCTGATGATTTAATATATTTTGATATTGACAAAAAACAATCAGGA
>JAZDIP010000027.1:0-48747 GCA_043804925.1 bacterium
AGCCGGTCTATGAGTTGTATGTGCGAAAATATTGTCTGAACGGGGATTTATTTGATTTATGTGATTGACATGATTAATACGGAAATCAAATTAATCAATTTAATCACCAAAATCACAGTTCCGACAAAAAAATAGACAAGCTGGTTTATGAGTTTTACGGCTTGACAATATCTCTGTGGCTCTCTGTGCCTGCTCAGTGTCTCTCTGTGTAACTGCCTTACGTTTCACGTTTCGCGTTCTTACGTTCTCACTTTTTACGAAAATAAGTGAAAAAATATTTTATTCTTTATCGTTTGACTAGTCTTTCGGGATTGTTCTTTACAAAATCAGCCCAGGATTTTGCCTTGCTTTTGCTTGTAGTACGTTTAAGGGCATGGCAAACGGCAACAGCCAATGCATCCGTTACGTCAAATAATCCTGTTGCTTCTTTGATGCCCAGAAGTGTTTTTATCATAAACTGAACCTGTTCCTTTCCGGCGGCACCCCTGCCTGTAACAGACTTTTTTACTTCCTTGGGCGAATATTCGAAAATTGGGATATTCTTATTTACGGAAGCGAGAACTGCTACTGCACGGGCATGAGAAAGTTTCATCAATGATTGGGCATTTTTTGCGTAGAACATGGTTTCGAATGCGGACTCGTCCGGATTGGTTCTCATGATAACTTCCGTCAATCTCTCGTAGATTTCTTTTAACCTCAAATTCAAATCGTCAAATTTCAGTTTGGCTTTAACTACTCCAAACTCTACGACTGTCAACTTGTTTGCTTCTTTTGTAATTACCCCGTATCCGCAAAACACCGAACCGGGGTCAACGCCTAATATTGTTATTTTATCTGTCATTTACTCTAATGATTATTTTAATTGCCATTATCAAATTAATTTCACTGCATTTTGATTATAAGAAATTATACAAAATCTCAGCTGTCAACTGACAACTGTACACCGACGACTGTCAACTATCGACTGACGACTGTTGACTATCGACTGACAACAGTTGACTGTTGACTGACGACTGTTGACTGACAACTGACGACTGTTGACTGACGACTTACTTATTCACATTATCGCAATTAATCAGTTGTGAATCAATAAATTCAATTTCCATTTTTTCCCATGAGTTTCCGATTTTCTTCTGGTAAAAATAAATATTGTTAATGCTGCATGTCCCATCAAGATTTTTTGTCGCAACTGCAGCATGCATAAAACGATTTAGAATAATATCATAATCATTTCTTTCGTACTGCCAGTCAGGATGCCCTATCACTATTCTCAAGACCTTTTCTTTCCAGTTTGCTCTCTTAATTGCTTCGAGAATTTCCTTCTCTAACTTTTTGTCTGTCATCATGGGTTCAATCATACGCACACGGTTTACCGAGCTTTGCTCCACATCTTTCAGTTTTTGTGTGTATAGCTCCATTCCCGTTGAACCGTCGAGTGTGAATTCTCCTTTGGCAAAAACACCGCTTTCTTCACATGTAACTTCGATAGTATGTTTTCTTGGAGACATTTCAGTAAAAGCTTTTGTAAAAACCACGCTTTCTTCGGTTTCGCAAAACTTGGGATTGGGTGCAATTTCGAGCAGGTAATAAGAATTCAGTTGCAGGTCTTTTGATAATTTTAATTTGTGTTTTACCTTTTCGTTTCCATCAACAATAATTTTTACGTCAAACCACATAGTAGCACGTGTTTTGTCAAAAAGAGTACCGTCGAGATAAACCATCCCATAAATATCTTCTCCACCTTTGAATTCATTTTTGAATGGACTGTTTGCTTCCTGCTTAATGACTATCGGCATGTTGGAAAACATTATTTTTCCTGCATATTGCTTGTGAACAGGACTTGTAAAGATTGTTCCCTCAAATTCAGTCATAAGTTTATCATAAGCATCTTTAGCTACTCCGTAAAGCTCTTTTACTTTGGGATGGTCGGGAAAAGCCAAAAGAATTCCTTCTGATATTAAAACTCCACATTCTGCCTGGTCTTTGGCACGGGACATTTTCTCTTTTCCTTCAGCTTTCGATGCGTAGGACATTTCGATTGCATTGTCAATTTCCTTGACAAAATAATTGTCAATAGCATTTTTAAAGTTGTTGTGAAATTCATTTGCAATGTAGTTATATTGAAAATAATACTTACTTCCTTTGACTTTAATATCAGGAAACTTTGTAGCAAATTCGTCAACTTTTTTCTGGTTGTTGATGTAATCCAAATCCTTACAATCCTTGTTGAAACCTTGAGCGATGTTCAAGTTTCCGTAAAGTCCCGGAGAACTCGAAAAATGTCCTTGAAATCCCCTGAAAAGGTCAAATACTTTTCCAAGAAATTTTCCTTCATTATCTTTTGCATCTTTGTCAGCAACGAACTTCTCATACTTTTCCCCGATTTCGGCAATTTCTTTTTCCTCTTTTTCTGTGCTAATATGCGGACATTTGTTTTTGACTGCTTTAACAGCACTTTTTGCATTTTCAACAGATGATGGAATCAGCGGACCATTTCTGTCTAAATCCGCCGCATTTTCTCTTAAAACCTTCATTCTTTGTTCAAGGTTTTTACTAGCGTCGCAACCTTTATCCTCAGTACTTTCTAAAGCACCTTTAAGCTTTTTACCAAATCCACCAAATTGGGAATATGAATTTATAGGGCTAAAGACAAAAAAAATAATAACTAAGAAACTTAACGTGAGTAACACTGACTTTTTCATAATGCCTCCTGTAAAAAAAAAATTATTTTATAATATTCTCGATTTTGAAAAAATTTTACAGGACTTCGCTCTCACCAAATATTTCATCCGTATTTAATATATTGTTAACTCGTAATTGAGCATGTCCTGCTATCAAAAAATTCAGAAAATTTATATTATTATCTTTAAATTCTTTTCAGGAATAAAAATTCAAACTTTTATCTTGAACAATTAAAATTACAAAAAAATTATATAAATGCCCAAATATTTTTCCATTTTTTTGTCAATAATCAAAAAATCATTAGCTCATTAATAAAACTCAATATCTGAAGAGAAGTCATAAATCTATATAAATTATTTATTTATGTGTATTTTTCAAGAATTTCAAAAAAATTTGTGGGAGAAAAAATCCTAATTATATATTTTTCTGTGAAAATACTTCTCATCATCAATTACCAATGGATTCTCTTTGAACCAATTTATAAATTCTTGAAATTTATCACTGTGTTCTTTATAATAAATATTAAATTCATCAGTTGCACCTTTCATGAATAGCCAATAATTATAATAATCAAAAAAACCTTTTTCAATGAGCATTTCATGCCAAGAAAAAATAATATTGGGATAATTGACATTATGTTTTAACAATTTGTAGTTAGAGACAAATTTTTTTCTAATACTATTTAGTGAAGATAAAGATATATCTTGAACTCCAATAATAGACAGACACATTGTAGGTTCATATACCATCAATCCATAAGGAAGATTGTTTTTCAGTTCAGATATTTTATCAGTATTAATAATTGTATTTTGAGCAAAACTAACATTATAAGAAGTATCTGAAGATATCACAATGCATTGCTTATATGTATCGAACAATAATTTACTTATCTTTTCAGTTCGCTTACTGCCCCTCTCAAGATTCATAAAAATCTCTCCGTACAGTACACCCCATACCTCATCTTCAGTTGCACAATAAAATAAAGCAGCCCAATAATAATTTGAGGAAAAAGATGGTTCGACTTCAATTCCCTTTTCATAAAATTCAATTGCTTTCATCCAATTACCTTGATGTATATTCCCTAATTCAAGATACAATTTCCCTGATTTTGGGAATCTCTCCAATCCTTTTTTATAAATCTCAACGGCTTTAATTGAATCCCCATTCAAGTCAATTGCGTTACCTAACATTTGATAACATTGATCATTTATCATGTCATATTTAATAGTTTTCTCAAAACTTAAAATAGCATTTGGATAATCTTTTTTTATGTAATATGCATATCCTAACTCATAAGGATACATATAATTCGAAGAATCCAATAGTATTGATTCTTTTAATAGTATAATTGATTCATCTATTTTGCCTTCATCCATTAATTTTATAGCTTCTAAAGCTTTATCGGTTGCTCTCTGTTTATTGTCATTGTCGTATGTTTGAGAGAAAAGAAAATTTACATGTACTACGAATATTAAAAAAATATACTTCATCTATTCACCCTAAAATTAGAAATAATAATAATAATAAAATTTAAAAAAATTATTCTTCTCTATTGTCTTTAATAATTTAAATTACAAAATAATAATAATAAAAAGCACTTTTTTTTCCAAAAAGTTGAATTTAAGAGTTCATTGGGTTCATATTTTCATAAAATTAAAAAAAAAGAATATTATTATCATATTGATAATAAACTACTTACAAACTATTTTAAAAAAAATTAGAAAAATTTGTGGGAGAAAGTGGGAGATTCAATTTATTTGCTTATATTTGTGATGAATAAATTTGTTGTATTTGGTTTTTTAGGTTATGAGCCGGTTTAAAGGAATAGAAACCTATTCGTTGGATAACAAAGGTCGGGTGAATATTCCCGCAAAAATGCGGAAGAATATTTCACCCGAAGCCAACGATACTTTTGTGTTCTCACGCGGCTTTGAAAAATGTATCTATGCTTATCCGATGGATGAATGGAATAAAAAGGTGGAAAGTCTTGAGGAACTGAATGAATACCGTGAGAAGAACAGGTTCTTTATAAGGATGCTTTTCCAACACAGTCAGGACGTAAAAATGGATGCACAGCTAAGAGTTGCACTACCTAAAGAGCTTATGAATTTTGCCGGTATTGACAAAAAGGTTACAATCGCAGGTGTAATGAACCACATTGAATTTTGGGACCCTCTTGAATATGATAATTACATGAACGGACATCCCGAATCCTACGAAGAAGTAGCCGAAAAGTTGATGACAGGCAATGTTCAACAGTTATAACATTGAAATAATTTTATTTAAATTTTTGTCCGGGCTTAAATGAGCCGAAAGAAAAAATCAGGAACTGATGGAAGTGTGCAAAGATCTGGATATGAGTACCATTTGCCTGTGCTGCTTCAGCAGTCCTGTGATTTTTTGGTAACGAAACCGGACGGGAAATATATTGATGGAACATTGGGTGGCGGAGGTCACTCCGGGGAGATATTGCGTAGGTTAAGCCCGCAAGGCAGTTTGTATAGTTTCGATAAGGATGAGCAGGCAATTGCTTTCTGCCGTGAGAAATTCTGGGGGGAATTGCAAAAAGCAGAAAACAGCCGGCTCAAATTAATTAACGAATGTTTTAGCAAAGCATGCAGTATAACGGGTGTTGTAGGGGAGACAGACGGAATTCTGCTGGACTTGGGATTATCTTCGCGGCAACTCGACGAGAGCCGCCGCGGATTTAGCTACCGAAAGGACTCATCGCTTGATATGAGATTTGGTCCTAACGGCAAGACAGCGGAAGAAATCCTGCATGCAGCAAAAGAGGAAGAAATAATCGCAATACTCCGTAATTACGGAGAAGAACCTTTCGCTTACAGGATAGCACGGCGTATAATGCTGCAACGCCGTGCTCTTCCTTTTAAAACTACATTTGCCCTCAGGGCAGTTGTCGAAGAATCGGTTCCTGACAAACAACGTACAAAATCATTATCCAGAGTTTTTCAAGCTTTCCGCATTGCCGTAAATAATGAGCTTGAAATATTATATAATACTCTTCACAACTGCCTTCCAATTTTGTCTGATGGAGCAAGGTTCGTTGTTATTTCCTATCACTCACTCGAAGACAGAATTGTTAAATCATTTTTTAAAGAACAATCTATAAAAAAAGCACAAATCAAATCTGATTTGGATTTAACAAAAAACATGCCACTATTAAAAATTTTAACTCCGAAACCAATATTACCCGATGACAACGAGATTGCACGCAATCCAAGGGCAAGAAGCGCCAAGATGAGAGTAGCGGAAGTGATGTTGTATAAAAATAAATTATAACCGGTAATTATTAATTAACTGCTTAAATATTTTCGATAAAAAAAACTTTAGAGAGAGTAAATATTTTTAGTTCTTCATTATTTAAAGTGGGTAAAATTGGAAAGATTGTATCGTCATTTCATTCCTGTTAATGACATTTTTTAAACCGCCTTAACAATTTTTAATCCAAGCATTCTTGCTTTTAAACATAAAAGCGGTTCAGACAATTACCTTATTATCACTACCTTTTCACTATGTACCTGGTTTTCCTTCTGCAAAACAACATTATATATTCCTTGGGGATAGACAGTCAAATTGAACATCTCTACGAAATCTCCCGCGAATTTGTATTCGCTTTTCAATGGCGTTTTGTTACCCAAAACATCTGTTAGGAAAATATTTACCATACCTGCAGATTCAATGCGGTAGCGGAGGTTGATGGAGTTGGATGTTGGGTTAGGGTAACAAAAGAGTTTCTTATCAAGAATTTTGTTATCTTCTTCAACATCAGTTACAGGTTCTCTGCTAACATATATTTCACCATTTCTTGTTCCTAAATATAGAAATCCTTTTCTGCTTAAATGCATACAAGTGATTTCACAACTGTCAGGTAAACCATCGTTAAATTCCTTAAAATTGAAATCACTTGTATTACATTTTAATATTCCAAGCGCATAGGGCATATAAAAGTCATTTTCCTTTGTGATTATAATATCAGTTGTTCTTCCACCTTGATAACTGACGTATTGAGTCGGTATTTTTTTTAATTTTTCCCAGGAATCGCCTCCATCAGTACTTGTTTTTATCCAATATGCATCATACCATTGATCAGGCCAGTGAGTTTCTTTATCAACACTGTAAGCATATAAATATCCTTTATCATCAGCAGATATTTGTGGAACAAAACATTTAAGAATAGGCTCATTGAGCTTTGTCCATTCATTAGTATGTATGTTAAATTTATATACCCAATTTGTATCCCATGCACTCGGTTTCCAACGGTCACCAACTATATATAAATTACCTTTTGTATCAAAAGTATAATCACTAATATCAATTTTTAATGTATCAGTATTGATTTTTTGCCAAGGAGTATTTTCGTTATCAGTTAATTTATAAATATTCTCATCTGAAGATTGATTAATAAATACATCTCCAAAATTATTTGAACCTAAAATAAATGCAATAGTATCACTTTCATCCCATACCGGTACAATTCCTTTATTGAATTTCTCCCATGTTTCACCATAATCTGTACTTTTTGCTATGTACCATTCTCTATTAACATCATTATTCAATAGTGAGGTATAAATATTATCATACTTATCAACTGCAATACCATCATAGCGAATTCTATCATATTCATTTTCTATATATTCCCATTTTTTTATAGCATTAATATATATGTTTAAACCACGTTTTGGGTTAACCTTAAAAAAAATGTCTTCCTTACTATTTGTTACGATATTATAAATTTCTCCTTCCTCTTTTAATCCGGTATTCATCCAAAAATTTTGAGATTGGAGAAAACTGCATGATAGAAGGAATAAAATAATAATTGATGTTTTCATGTTGTATCCTAATTTTCAAAAGATTTATTTATTGTTATAAAAATTAAAACCATTGTCTGAACCATTGATTGTTCAACGATTCAGACATTTTCCCTAATACACTCCCAAATCCTCGCCGCAGATTACTTTGCCTTTGTAATTCTGTTTTACTTCGTTTACCATTACTTCCGGTTTTGCCCCCCATGATAGAATGTGATACATAACGACCATTTTTGGTTTGACGGTATTGCACAAATCGGCAAGTTCGTTTGTCGAAGTGTGTGAATTTTTGTGATACTTTTGCCATTCGGGTTTTCTAGTCAGGTAGCCGATGTAAGAATATGCTTCGTGTACGAGTAAATCGCAACCCATGCTCGCCGCAATTATGCCTTCGCAAGGCATGCAATCTCCTGAAATCGTTATTACCCTGTCTGATGTTACAAACTGAAAAGCATACGCTTCTTCCCAACCTGCATGTTTCACTTTGTAAGCATAGACATTGACATTTGAATCCTGATAAACAAGACCTTCTTTGTATTCCGTTACGTTTACCTTATACCCTGTTTTGTTTGCGGGTTCAAGACCTGTTAATCTGTTATTGATGTCTTCGGAATATGCTTCGAGCAGATTTGATGTCATTTTTGCTGTACCTTTAGGTCCCCAAACCTTAAGCGGTTTTTCCCTGCCGAGCACCCAGGGGGATAGCATCAAATCGGGTAATCCTGACGTGTGGTCACTGTGCAAATGTGTGATAAATAATTTATCCAGATTTTTAACTGCAAGTTGTTTAATGCCGCTTTTAAATGCTTTTGATGCCCTTCTTACGATACCGGGACCGCAATCCACAAGATAAGTCTGATTGCCGACTATAATCGCTACAGCAGGACCGGAACGCTCAGGATCTGCATTCGGAGTGCCTGTCCCAAGTAACACAACACGTGTTTTGAGTTTTGTCATCCTGAGCTTGTCGAAGGATGAACTGTCGTCTCCTTTTCTCTCAAAATCTTCCTTAGAGCATGAGAATAATACTAATGCTATTAATAAAAGAGTATAAATTGTTTTCATAACATTTCCGTCTATATTGTTAAAAAGAAAAATTATTACTAAATGACAAAGAATTTTTTATAAATATAAGCATTAATTATATTCATGAGCAAAAAAAAAATGAGAAAAATTAAATTGATGACACTTGCCTTTCTGACTTTTTTGGCAGTATCGTGTAGTGAAGATTGCAAATTTAATTCAATTGTAACTGACGCTTTACCCGACGGGACAGCCGGTACTGAATACTATTATAAAATTGAATTGGAAACTTCCTGTTCTGCCCCCTTCCGTAGTTTCGAGATCACCGATGGTAATTTACCTAAAGGCATAACATTGGAAACAAGTGGTGAATTGATGGGTATTCCAACTGAAAAGGATACAACGACATTCAAAATCAAAGTAAGGGTATGTTTTAGCTCAAATGGTTTTGACTGGGTTGATTGCACCGATAAAACAAAGGAGTTTACGCTTATAATAAATTAATAGGCAGTGGGGAAATCCCCATAGGCAAGATACCGGAAGAACTGAAAAAAAGGATTTAGTTGCAATTCATAATTTATTTTCACTTTTTTTGAGACGTTTTGGCTTTTAATGTGTCATTGTATATAATAACTGGTACAAAAATGTAGAGGTTTTTATGAAAGTCCTGATTGTTACTTTTTTAATTTTCATTCAAAGCATAGCTATTGCCCAATTTGACGTAGAGCAATACAAAGAGTATTTGAAAACCCACAAAGACATGACATTCGATGAACTAATCAAAGAATTTCCTGCGGGATTTTTCCTGAAAGAAGCTCCGACAAATTTATATGAAGCAGAATACGGTGATTCGATTGTTATTAAGTATAAGCTGACCAATTACGAGAAAGAGCTTATATCGAAGCATGGCTTCATGGTTTCGGAGCGGTTGACATATAATTCTTTTCACAATGCTTTCATGGATATTTTCCATAAAGATATGCCTGTTTATATATCTGCAGATGCTATATTATTTGCTGTTCATCATTCATTTGATAATATTTTAAAAGATATTGAAAATAATAGAATTGAGCGGAATTTGGAGAATGCCTTAGACAAAGCCCGGATGTACACCTCCCATTTATCAGTTAAAAGTATTGATAGTCTTTACCAATATGCCATTATGGAACTTGATTTCTATTTAAACATGGCAAGGAACTTACTTGATTATCAATTTTTTAGGGGTTATAATGAAGATAGTGTACTTCATAGACCACAATACGTAAAAAATGAAGCAAGAATTTTGGAAACAAAACAATTAATTTTGAACCAACAACTTGTAAAAGATTATATGATTTTTTCGAGAACATCGCGACCTGTTGATTTCAGCCAATTCAAACCAAGAGGACATTATTATACTGGGAGTTACTTAGAATTTTATTTTTTTACCATGATGTGGCTTGGCAGAATGGAAATATACATTACATCACCGGAACATCAAGGAGTATTTCCTCAACAAACGGATGATGATTTAAAAAGACAGTGCATTCTTTCGGCTTTATTAGCTGAGGTTTTTGAAAAATCCGGCAGTTTGAATTATATAAAGGATATTGATGAATTATTAAATTCGTTAATTGGGAGACAAGATAATATAACAATATTTGAGATTTTAGAAGTATTAAAAAACCTTGGCAATAAAGATGCAGTTTGGGTATCGCAAGAGAACAACTGGAAAATTTATCAGACTGAGTTATTAAAACTAAATTCCGCAAATCAGTTGTATAATTCACAAATTTTATCATCATCTCCTTTTTCACCGGAGCAAGCAAAAACTCCAACTTCACTCATGCTCTTTGGTCAAAGAGGAATTATTGACGGTTACATCGCAGCCAATTTGGTTTATGACAAAATAATTTATCAAAATGAGAAAATTGACAGACCTTTGCCAAACACTCTCGACATTATGTATGTGCTTGGTAACGATGCTGCATTGCAGCTTTTAGAATCAGACATACAAACATATAAATATGCTACAAATTTAGCCGGTTTAAGGTACTTAATATCAACTTATGATACAACTTTTTGGAACAGTTCTTATTACACATATTGGCTGAATTCAATTCGTTCTTTAAATCCTCCATCAGACAGAGAATTATTGCCATTGTTTATTCAAACTGCCGCATGGTGGCAAAAGTCAATGAACACACAGCTTGCAAGCTGGTCACAACTCAGACATGATTTTATTCTTTATGCTAAACAACCATATTCATATTACTCAGTTTGCAGTTTCCCTTATGGTTATGTTGAACCGGTGCCCTTATTATATAAGACAATTAATTCCTTTTTCAATCAAATGAAAAATTTAGATGAAAAATATTATATTGGATACGAGTTTGAAAATTTATGCGAAAATATGATTGAAGCAACCGATAAATTATATTCAATTTCATTAAAAGAATTGGCAAATCAACCTTTAGATAATGAAGAAGTTTTGTTTTTAAAATCAACTTTACAAATGCCAATATATAATTGCATACCCTATTTGGATGGCTGGTATCCAAAATTATTCTATAATTACAATATTGATATGGATATGTCTGATACAACAATTGATGTACCCTGCAATTACGTAGTCGCAGACATTCATACAGCACCGACTTATCAACAAAGCGAAGTTGGATGGGTGTTACACGCAGGGACAGCCAAAGTTAATCTTGCGGTACTCTCTGTTGATTCACCTGATGGAGTAAAAAGAGCTTACATCGGTCCTGTGATGAGTTACTATGAAACAATAACAGAAAATTATCAGAGATTGACAGACCAGGATTGGGAGACTTATCATTCATCAGAAAATTCACACCGACCGGCTTTTACGAATTTATATTTAGCGGATAAAAACGGAAGAGAAAGGTTTAACCAAGTATCGCTTTATACACTGCCGACCGATGTTAAAGATGAAAAAAGTATTTCGAAATTGTATCTTAACAATAACCCAAATCCATTTAATAATTACACATTTATTAATTTCACAGTACCACCGGACTTGACAAATAAACTTGTAAATTTGAATATTTACGATTTGGAAGGGAATTTGATTAAGCAATTGTTGAACAAACATTTACCATCAAACAACTATTCAGTTAAATGGGACGGAACTGATACATTCGGTAATAAAGTCATTTCAGGTGTATATGTTTACACTTTTCAAATCGGAGAGATGCAGGAATCGGGAAAGACGGTGTTAATAGATAAATGACAATGCATAAAGGATAATGAAAGTAATCAGTTAGTGAATTATATCTTTATTTCTAATATATTTCCTTTTATGAATAAATTATGTTATTTTTATATTTAGTTAATTCATTATGATAAATTACATATTATGACGGTTAAAAAGGAGATAGAGTTAAAAACCAACAATTTAATTGATAGAATACATTTTATTCGTGGGGAAAAAGTAATGCTCGATTTCGATTTGGCAATGCTTTACCAGACCGAAACGAGAGTTTTAAAGCAAGCTGTACGGCGTAATATTAAGCGATTTCCCGATGATTTTATGTTTGAATTAACTATAGAGGAAAAGAAATCTTTAACATCACAAATTGTGACCTTAAAGAGAGGAGAACATTCCAAATACCTTCCATTTGCATTTACTGAACAAGGCGTTGCCATGTTGTCATCAGTTTTGAAAAGTGGATAAGGCAATTGATGTTAATATTGCTATTATGCGGACTTTCGTACAATTACGAAAATTTGCAGTTGTTCACAAAGAAATTTTTAAGCGATTAGAGAATCTTGAAACCGGCTTTGAATCTTTGAAAGATTTTGTAAAAAGTTTATTGATTCAAGAGCAGAAGTCAAATAAGAAAATAGGATTTATAATTGACGACAGCGAATAACAATAAAAGGAATTTGGGAAAATGGTTCTAATGAATAGTGAAAAATGAAAAGTGAATAATTTAATTTGAAGAATTTTTGATATGCTGTATTACTATGAAAGTGTTAATATGTTAAAGAATTTTAAAAATATTACTTTGTTTGTTCCATTGATATTATTGTTTATATTATTTGCATGCAATGAAGAGATTGAGAATGGAGAATATGATATTCGATTTTCACCGGTAAGTAAAGTGAATATACAAGATACAACTTCAATTTATCGAAGTATCGAAATAACAGTTGAGCACACCGGTTTAAATAGCTGTGCTGAGTACTCACATTACAAATTAATAGATAATATTCCCAAATATTATTATTTTGAACTCTATGCTAAATATCCCAAAGATGCATATTGTTACCAAAACTTAATTTCTATTAGCACAACCATTAATATTAGCTTTTCTCAAAAAGGAAAAAATTATCTTTATTTTAAACAGTATGATGATAAATATTTATTGGATTCTGTGTTTGTAAAATAATGTTATTTTAATTCCGTTGAAGTTATATTAATGAATAATGATTGATGATTAAGAATTTGAAATTTGATTTAAAAAAAGAATTAAAAAACTATTTTGTGAATTTTACGGGTTAAGAAAGTACTTATGAAAAATATTATTTTTTTAATTTTACTTTTATTTTTAACTGCTGTTAAATGCAATTTTAAAAACAACATTTTATCAGACTTCAAATCTGAGATATATTTAATTGATACAAGTATATTATCCCGTAGTCTCAATTTTATAGATGAAATTATAATTGAAGAAAACGAAAATCTTATTTTAAATAATATTTCATCAGCAGATATAGATTCAAAATCGAATTTATTAATAATCACAGACCCTGTAAACAGAACCGCTAATTTATATGATTACAAAACCGGGAGTATAAAAGGATGGCTCATGGCAGGTTTGAATTTTTCTGATTCAGTAGCTCTTTCAGGAAAAATTCCTTATAAAAGATACTATCTTGGAAATAAAACACTAAGGTATTTGACAAATGAAGATAGTAAACAATATGGAATATCCGAAAAGGAAATAAAAACTTTCTTAAAAAACGAGTTTAATATCGCAAAATTTATCAATGGGAAAATCTACTTATTAGCCCTTATTCATGTTGTTGCAATATCTGAAGATGATTCATTAAAAATGCCGGAAAATAACACATCAATAATTATATGTGATTATGATTTAACAATTGAAAAAATTATTGTATTAGAAAATAGATTGAGTGCACATTCTGGACCAGATGGATTTATTATAAATCAAAAAGATAATATAATATTTGCCACTTCTGTAAAAAGCACAAGACAACGCTATGAAAAGAAAACTGATTCTCTACCATCAATCTCTATGTATAATACTAATGGTGATTTCATAGAAATTTCATCTTATTTACCAGACAATTATAATTTTAAAAATGCAGGATATAATTTAGAACATTATCCTTCATTAGCTCAGTTTAACAGTGAGGTTTTTATTTCTTTTCCTTATGATTTAACTATTTATAAAGAAAAAAATATTCCCAGGTTTAAAATTAAAAATCTGCCATTTAGTAACAATCCAGGATTTAATTATTATAAAAAGATATCAGATGATATCATCAACTCGGATTTGAATAGAGATTGGAATGAAAGATATAGAATAATGAATGCACTATTTCCAATTAGAATTCTTAGAATTTTTGAGGGAAATAGAAACATAATCGTTCAACTTCTTGTTATGGATACAACAATAAAAAATGGTTATTATTATATCTTACAGGAATATGATTTTCAAGGTATATTAATATCACAAACAAATATTTACGAAGATGTTGACTCAAAAATTCATTTCATTACAATCGATAATGATAATAATATCCTAATAATATTTAGGAAAAATAAAGACGGTTGGAGAATGGAAAAAAGGGAATGGAAATGAGAAAGCTAATTTTTTTACTTATTTTAACAACTTCTTTTTCAACGCTGAACTCACATTCAAATTTATTTAACAAGCTGAAAGAGAAATCAAGTTTGAAAAAGGATGAATATTTAATTGTAATTTATTTTCAGATTGGAAATTGTCCTAAATGCCTTATTGAACCTTTTGAGATTATAAATCAAATAGAGAAAAGTAAAAAAGTCGGTAATGTCAAATTTATTGCATTAGTCAGATGTGACAGGGAAATTGAATTGAAAGTTTTTATAAGAGAGACAGATTGGAAATATTATACATTTCTCGATGATGGTACAGCAAGAAATAATTTAGGTGGAGAACCTTCTTCAATTGTTACTATTTTAAACTATAAAGGTAACAACATCCTAAATTGCAATAACAAAGAAATGAACAAAAACATTAAAAAAATAAATGCATTCTTAAAGGAATGAATTATTTGTTTTTCAAACAAAATGATAATAAATATCTAATTGACTCGGTATTTGTTAGATAATAAATATAACAATTTTCATTAGAATCATTATTAATTGTCAATTGTTAATTGTCAATTAATTATATCATCTTCCTACAGGAAGTAAATACATTGCTTCTTCATCTTTCGTCATTCCGACAACTTTTTTGACATCTTCATCATTGAATGCACCTATTGTGCAAACACCCAGACTTAATGCCGTCGCCTGCAAACAAAGGTTTTGTGCAGAGTGCCCCAAATCAATACACACATACCTGTCCCTTCCCCTTTGACCGTATTTGCCTGTTGTTCTCTCGAAGATTGCCGAGTAAATAATCGTTACCGGAGCCATCTCTATTGCTTTTTGGCTGAGTGCCGCAGAGCTAAGTTCTTTTCTCTTGTCTCCTACTTTAACCAATTTTAAACTGTGATTTTCGGAGTCGTATTGATAAATTCCAGGAGATATATCCTCAACATTACCCGCTAAAATATAAAGTTCCAAAGGATATAATGCTCCTGCAGAGGGAGCAGTCCTTAGTCCACTACGCACAAAAGCAGGTGCATCAGCTATCGGTTTTGTTATGCCATAAGCAGCCCAAAGAATTTGGGATACCTCTTTAACGGTTAAAGGTTTATTGGAGAATTCACGTACGGAACGGCGTTTGTTCAGTGACTCCTCAAGAGATATTTTGCCGGTGATGACCGGTTTTGGCAGGTCAATAATCATGACACTTTCTCCTTCGTTTTGTTGCTTCTTATCTTCCTGACCACAAGCAGGATTATATGAAACTACCATTAAAATAAGAAAAAAAAATTTTAAACTTTTCATCTTCATCACCAATAAATGTTTATTAGTTGATTTTAAAAAAACAATATAATAAATTCATTATAAACTATTAAAACGATTTTGTTCAACTCCCACGGAGTTGTGAAACTTGTCGCTGTAATATTCAATTGCTCAGCGATTGCTTTTGACCTTCAGTCCTTCTGTCTTTTTGTCTTTCTGTCCTTCTGTCTTTCTGTCTTTCTGTCTTTTTGTCTTTCTGTCCTTCTGTCTTTCTGCCCTTCTGTCCTTCTGTCCTTCTGTCCTTCTGTCTTTCTGTCTTTCTGTCCTTCTGTCCTTCTCCCTTTTCCTGTCTGCCGTCGGCTGTGTCCTGTCTTCAACTTAGAATTTAGAATTTAACACTCCTGTCTGCTGTCTGTTGTTTGCTGTCTGCAACTTAAAATTTAGAATTTAGAATTTAACACTCCTGTCTGCCGTCTGCTGTGTCCTATCTTCAACTTAAAATTTAGAATTTAGAATTTAACACTCCTGTCTGCCGTCTGTTGTTTGCTGTCATCCTTTCTTCTTCCTTCTCCCTTCTCCCTTCTCCCACAAAACTTAAATCTCAATCACCTTATGGCAGTGCTTCAACCATTCCTCGTCGTGAGATGCTGAAAGTATTGTTACATCATTTTGTGAACAAAGATATTCGACTACGGCATTTAAATTATTTTTGTCTAATGCAGAAGTCGGCTCGTCCAAAAGCATTAAATCCCTTTTTAGCAATTTGCAGAGCATCAAAGCAAGCCGTTGTTTTTCTCCACCTGAAATTTCATCGAATGAACTTTCCAAAATGCTTTTGCTTAAATTTAGTTGTTCCAATTCCCTTTCAATTAGCTTGTCGTCTGGTGTCAAACTCTTATTTACCGAAAAATTAAAAGGTAATAATAATTGTTCTTTGATTTTTCCTCTGCCGATAATACCCGGATTTTGTGGAAGCCATGAAATCCTTTTTCGGATTTGAGATATATTTTTTTGGGATAAAAGCAAACCGTCAAAATATATTTCGCCTGAATCGGATTGAACGAAACCCATTATCATATTGAATAGAGTTGTCTTGCCTTTGCCTGACCTACCCTTAATTGCAGCTTTTTCCCCTTTTGCAATACCGAAGTTAAAACCGGAGAAAATTTCCAGCGAATTTACCTGAAAAAAAATATTTTTAAAATTTATCATTGATATATTAAATATTATTCATATATTTTAATTTATTTATGGTACCAATACTTTTACAAATTATATAAGGTAGAAGAAGATTCCAAAATAAAACAACAAAAATTTGTTTACAAATCAATGGGAGGCAGTCATGAAAAAAATTGGGATACTCTACGGAATGGAAAGTAGTTTCCCTCAAGACCTTGTTGATTCAATCAACACGAGAAGAGCACCCGGAATTAAAGCCGACTTTCTCAGCATAGGCGGCATAAAAATGGATGATATGATTGGTTATAACGTAATACTCGACAGAGTTTCACACGAAGTTCCTTTTTATAATTCTGTTTTAAAAATGGCAGTCGTTGAGGGAGTTCGGGTTATAAACAATCCGTTTTGGAACAAAGCACATGACAACTTTTTTAATAATGTAATTGCTTCAAAGTTAAAAATCAATGTACCGAAAACAGTGATTTTACCGACGAAAGAACATCCCACAGGTACAACTTCGGATACTATGAAAAATCTCATGTATCCTTTGAACTGGGATGAAATCTTTGAATATGTGGGTTTTCCTGCCTACATAAAACCTAATATTGATAACAGCAGTCATATTTTTTTCAAGGTTTATAATCCGTCTGAGTTCTTTTCAGCATACGACCTGACCGGTAATAATGTCATGTTGCTTCAGGAAAGTATAGAATACGAAGAATTCTACCGTTGCTATGTCATTGGAACGAAATATGTAATTACAATGAATTATGACCCATCGAAGCCAAGGCATTTGAGGTTCAGTGCAAAACCTGTTCCGGTAGAGGCAAAGCTGAAAGAACAATTGGAAGAAATGAGCTTGAAAATATGCTCCGCACTCGGATTCGATTTCAATGTCGTTGAGTTTGCCATCAGAGACGGTTTACCTTATGCAGTTGAATTCATCAATACCGCACCAACTGCGGCAAGAGCTTTTTTGCATGATGACTATTACAATGAACTGCTCGAAAATACATCGGACTTTTTGATTGAGCAGGCAAGAAAAAGAAAGTGCAGAGCCAGCCATTACACCTGGTACAAACTTTTGAGCGAGGGCAAGAAAGGGAAGAAGAAGAAATAATTTCTAATTACCAATTACTAATGAAGAAAGGGAGAAGGGAAAAAGGAAAAGGGAAAAAGGAAGTTTAATGTTTGAAAGTATAATAGTATAAAGTTTAAAGTTTAAAAGTTTGAAAATTTAACCTTTAAATTTGATTTTAAATTTTAAATTGAAAATTTTAAATTGTACTTACCCCGTAGGGGTAGAATATTTGTAGCCACGGGTGTCAACCCGTGGAATGGGATTATCCCCGATTTCACAATCCCGGAGGGGTTACATGTTGGTAACATAGCAATTATAAACTGTCCCTATCCCGAAGGGATTAAACTATGGTAACAATTTGAACCCCTTCGTTTGTGTTTTCCCGTCAGGGAATAAATTATTGTAACATTTAATATTTTTCGTAATTTAATATATTCTAAAACAACAAAACAATAATATTTTTTGGATATAAAATGAAAACTGAAGAACCAAATGACAAATCTTTGTTTGAAAAGAACATCCAACGGGGAATTCAAGCAGGAATTATTCAAGTTAATGAAGACGAGAGCAGAATTTCTTATAAATGCTCGAGAGATTATACTACGGGATATAAAAATCCAGAGGAAAAAGTAAGAGGTTCGTATTTTACCGATTTGGTCTTGGATTATCAATACCCGAAAGAAAGAATTGATTTTGAGGTTACCGTTCCGAGAAGAACACCGGAAGATAGAGCCGATATAGTAATTTTCGAAGATGATGAATTACAGAAAACATATATCGTTGTTGAATGTAAAAAAGACGGAATTTCTGATGCAGAATTTAAACAGGCAATCGAACAGGCATTTGGAAATGCAAGCGGACTGGAATCAAAATATTTAATAGCTGTTGCCGGTTTGACTAAAAGAGCATTTGAAAGGGACAGGGAAAGACCACGTGAAAGAGAACAAAATATCATTACTGATATACCTCAAAAATACGGTAAAGTGCCTAAATATAGTTATATCAAAGGAGATTCTGAAAAAGAACTAAAAATTATTGATAAAGATGCATTAATCAGAACATTATCTAAAGTTCATCAAACAATTTGGCAAGGAGGGAAATTAGGACAAACAGATGCTTTTGATGAAGTATCGAAATTATTGTTTTGTAAACTACAAGATGAAAAGGAACCTTCAATAACCAAAAGATTAGAGCCATATAAATTTCAAATTGGTACTCACGAAAAAGCATTGGAAGTTTTCACACGTATAAATGAAATCTACCTTAAAGCAAAACAAAAAGATGCAGAAGTTTTTCGTGACGATATCCGGCTCGAACCTGAAATTGTTTACTCAGTAGTAGGACATATACAAAATATAAACTTTAATGATACCGAACTGGATGTAAAAGGATTCGCATATGAAAGATTCTTAGGTAGTTATTTTAAAGGAGACAATGGTGAATACATTACCCCCAGAGAAATAATAGATTTTGCAATTAAATTTATTAATCCTCAAACTGATGAAGTTATTTTAGACCCTGCTTGCGGTACAGGAGGTTTTCTGTTATGGGCGATGAATCATATTCAATCTTTTGCAAAAGAAGAATATCCAGATGATAAACATAAGTCAGATAGTCTTTGGAAAAAATTTGCTTCAAATAATTTATATGGAATTGAAATTAGCGAAAAAATTGCTCGTGTTTGTAAAATGAACATGATTATTCATGACGATGGTCATTCAAATATTATTAGTACTGATTCACTACAAAATTTAGATAATATAAATACTATTCATCAAAAATTCTCAAAAGGAAAATTTGATATTATCGTAACTAATCCTCCTTTCGGTGCTTCTGTAAACGAAAAAGAAAAAGCATATTTAAAAAATTATACTCTCGGTGGGAAAAGGAAAAACCAAAAGACTGAAATCCTTTTTATCGAAAGATGTTTCGACTTTTTGAGGGAAAGTGGAAGAATGGCTATTGTGCTTCCCGATGGCATTCTTACAAATTCATCTCTGCAATATGTACGGGACTACATAATGGAGAATGCCGAAATTCTCGCTGTAGTTTCACTACCTCAAATCGCTTTTTCGCATTTCGGTGCGGGTGTAAAAAGCTCACTGCTCTTTTTGAGAAAGAAGGGTAAAAAGGAAACTCTTAGCAATTACAAAATCTTTATGGCAATTGCTGACCATATCGGATATAACGCTACAGGCAGAAAAGACAATCAAAATGATTTCATTGCTATTTTGGAAGAATACAAAAGATTTCAGGAAAATCCGGTAAATTTTCAGTAAGCCCCGATTGGTCTAATAAAATATTTATTATTAATCGGGGCGACATTGAGGGTAGGTTTGATTGTTTTTTTTATGAACACAGATATACGAAAATTGAAGCAATTATAAAAAATATTTCGACAAAAAAACTTTCAGATTATATTGAAGATATTGCAGGTGGAGCTACACCTGATATAAAACTAAGCGATGAATATTATACTGATAGTGTAGATGGAATCCCCTTTATTAGAGTTCAAAATCTATCTCAAGAAGGTTTGATTTTAAGTGATTTGAAATATATTAAAAAATCAGTTCATGAAAATATGTTAAAAAGAAGCCAATTTAATGAAGGTGATTTACTTGTTAAAATTACTGGAGTTGGAAGAATGGCAATTTCATGTGTTGTTCCTTATGGTTTTAGTGGAAATATTAATCAACATATCACAAGAATTAAAATAAAAAATGATAAAAAAGATTTTGAAGTAAGTAGAACAATTGCAGCTTTTTTAAATTCTGATATTGGTGAAATATTGGCTTCGAGAAGGTCAACAGGTGGAACACGTCCAGCTTTAGATTATTTAGCTTTAAAATCTATCCCTATTGTTTATAAACCTGAAATCGTAGAAATAATGGACAAGGCATATTCCGAAAAAAAGGAAAAGGAAGCGAAAGCCCAAGAACTTTTGGATTCAATAGATGATTACGTTCTCGGCGAACTCGGAATTAAAATGCCCGAAGTTGAAAATAAAATGTGCTTTGCTGTGGATAGTAGTGAGATTGAAAGCAGGATTGATCCGTATTATTATAAGATATATTTTGTAGAATTAGAAAAAAGTTTGACTAAAGGTAAGTTTAAATTAATGGAACTAAGTTCAGTTTGTAATTTATTAAATGGTTTTGCATTTCGGAGTAATGATTATGTTGAATTCTCAGAAACATTAAATGTAAGAATGAGTAATATTAGACCTAATAATAGTTTTGATCCTGATTATAATCCGAGATATTTACCTAATGAATATTCTGAAATCTATAAAGAATTTTTATTAAATGATGGAGATATTATAATTGCAATGACTGATATGGCATCTGATCCCAAAATACTTGGAGTTCCTACGATTATAAAAAATTCAAATAATAGAAAATTGTTATTAAATCAAAGAGTTGGGAAACTATTTGATATAAATGAAAAAGTAATAAATTTAAATTATTTAAAGATCATTTTAAGTTCACAATTAATAAAAGGATATTTTAATAGAATTGCGGCAAGAGGTGTTCAATTAAACATAAGTAGAGAACAAATCTTATCAGCTAAAATTCCACTTCCACCTTTAGAAATCCAAAATAAAATAGCAGAAGAAGTGAAAAGTAGGATGGACGAAGCAAAGCAATTGCAAAAAGAAGCAATCGAAAATTTAGAGCAGGCAAAACAGGAAGTTGAACGAATGATTTTTGGAGAGTAAATGAAATGTAAAACTATTCAAAATTTAACAATATTAATATTAACAATTGTTACTACTATTTGTACAATTTTTGTTACTTGTGTTGTATATGATGAATTTTACACTGGTGTTGATATATCAGGAACATGGTTAATGTATGATACTGTTAAGAAATCTGCTAATCAACAATGGGTTGATTCAAATTTAAATTTAACATTTCAGGTAAATTTTATTCAAAATGCTTTTAACATTTCAGGTAGTGGTGACAAAAGGAAAGAAAATGATAGTATTGCTAAATATCATAGCATATTAACGATTGATGGTAATATACGAGGTAAAAATATAAGAGCAAAATTTGTTGAAGAAGGTGATAGCGGTAGGATTTCTACTGGATTTTTTTTATGGGAAGTTATTTCGAAGGATACATTATTAGGCACATTTAATTCCACAGCACGAGAATCAAGTGGTTCCTCAAAATTAGTTCGAAAACCAAAATAACTTGATATTCTCCCGTCTAAAAAAATTAAAAAACTTTGCGAAACTTTGCGAAAACTTCGTTCCCTTTGCGTTTAAATTCTTCTCCCGTCTGCGAAACGTAGTAAAAATAATTTCGAAATCGTTTTAAAATGCTTTTCTTGTGATTTGAAGCCCCAACCCCTAATTTTGTCCTCTCGTTCTTTGCAAATAAATTTCGGTTCGCGGTTTTCGGTTCACGGTTCACGAAAATAAAAAAATCTACGCAAAATGCGACATTTTCAAAATCCATCGAATCAAACAATTGAAAAAAAAGAGCTTAGCATAATTCAATTTTGTCGCAAGCATCACAGGAAGCACCGACAAGCACGACAAATCGAAAAACTAAAAATTGCGGTGAATTTGGTGAAACTAACTTTTTTCAGCCCGATAATTCCTTGAATGATAACGAATTACAAAATCCCTGAATTTCACCTCACGAGGAAATAACTATTCATGTCAAGCTGAAAATCAGTAAAATCATTTCAATCAGCTTAATCAGTGGTTCAGACATTTGCCTTTGCGAAACTCTGCGAAAACTTTCTTCCCTTTGCGTTTAATTTCTTCTGTCCTTCCGTCCTTCGGTCTTTCCGTCCTTCGGTTTTTCCGTCCTCCCGTCTTTCCGTCATTCTGTCTTTCTTTCTACAGTTTTCAATAAAAATATTGCAATAAAAAGCATCATAACTGCAACAATTCCACCCAAATCGTAAGCACCTGCTAATCCCCATATAGCATATACCGGAACAATAATAAGCGGACCTAAGGTTTGACCAAGACGAAAAATCATCCCGTTAACTGACATAATTGCGGCTCTTTGATTCATCGGTGCTAAGCCGGCAAGCAATGATTGTAAACTTGGTAGATTTGTGCCTTGTGCGAATCCAAATAATATAGCCGGGAAAATTAGTTGCCAGACTTCAGTTACAAAAGGAATGCTGACCATCGAGAAAAAATACAGAAAACATGATGTTACTATCAGCTTCTTCTCAGAGAATCTTCGGGTGAGTCTTCCTATTTGCGAGGATATGCTTAATGATGCAAACGAAGCGAATGACATGATTATCCCAATTATATATGGCGGCTGGCTAAAAGTTTCTTCTATTAGAAATGGAAGATAAGTAAGGTAAGGACCATATAAAATCACAAAGGTCAAAAGACTAAGTAAAAACAGACCATAAATGTTTTTATTATGCAAAGTAGCCAAAGTGGTTTTAAAATAATCTTTCAATGTTTGTTCATTCTTTGGTTCCGGATTATGAAGTGCATATACAACCAGCATTCCGACCAAAACTGCAAGAGAAGGAAGTAAAAACGGATAGTACCACCCTATAGTTGCCAATGCACCGCCGATAATAGGATAGCTTGCCGTTCCCACACTTAAAACCGAAGCATTGTAACCCATTGCTGTTGGACGGTCATTTCCCTTGAAAATATCGCCTATTAATGTTACATTGATTGAACCTAAAGCCGCAGCACCGGAACCTTGAATGAAACGAAGAACTACCATCCATTCAAAGTTGTGTATAAAAAAACATGCTGTCCCTGCAATAGCAAATAGAAATAACGATGGCACTAAAATCCTTTTTCTTCCATATCTGTCTGCAAGAATACCAAGGACAGGAGTTAAAAAAATTCCGGGAAGTGTAAATGCCGTTATCAACAGTCCGACTTCTTTTGGAGTGATATGCAAAGCTCTTGCTATGCCGGGGAATGCAGGTGTTAAACTCGCAACTCCCATTATACTAATTAAAGTGATTGAATATATTATTAATAAAGTCCGATGTAAAAAAAGTTTTGCCATATACAAATTTATAAAATTAAATTTTCAATTTGTCAAATTACAAAAAAATGTTTCCTGAAATTTTCAATTGTTAATATTTTTCAGTTTTTCTTCGAACTCACTTAAATCATTTATCGGATATTCACAGGAGAAATTCTTACAAAGATATACTGTCGGCTTGCCATCCAACATTTTCATGTCTTTTGTATACGATGCCAGAACGGAAAGAGCTTCCTTGTTATCCTCTGTTTTCAAAATTATAAAAGCATTCTGCAACATATATTTGTTTAAAATACCTATAAACGGCTTAATGTCTGCATTGCTTTTTGAAACAAATACTATCTCAACTGATGAATTAATATAAGAAGAAAAAACGCACAAAAACTGAGTATATGCCACTGGATATGATTTGACCTGATAGGAAAATTCGTCAATTTGTTTCTTGATATATTCAGTATATCTTATATTACCTGTTAGTTTAGAAATCCTAACCAAATTTGAAAGTTGTGCTGAGTTTCCAGATGGTATGGCACCGTCATAGATTTCTTTTTTTCTTACGATTAAATCCTCTGCAAAGTCGGGAGTAAAGAAATATCCACCTGAAGAATTATCCCAAAAATGATTGAATAATATTTCCTGAATTTCAACAGCTTCCACCAGATATTTGATTTTAAAAGTAGCATTATATAGTTCAAGCAATCCCCAAGTATAAAAAGCATAATCGTCAAGATTTCCCGTTATTGTATTTTGATATGAATGAAGGAGCATACCTTTTTCATCCTTCATGTATTTCCTTAGAAAATCATGATTCTTAATTGCAATATCAACAAAATTTTGTTCCTTAAAGACCTTTCCTGCATAAGCATAAGCGGACATCATCAAGCCGTTCCAATCAGTTAAAATCTTTTCATCTTTGAAAGGATGAATTCGTTTTTCTCTTTCTTCAAATAAAATTCTCCTGATTTTCTCAATTTTTACCTTTAATTCTTCTTTGCTAATGCCGAGTTCCGAAGCCATTTCTTCAAGTGAATTTGTTAAATGTAAAATATTCTGTCCTGTATATTTGCCAGTTCTTTCATCATGAAAATTTCCATCCTCTTTTATTGAAAAAACTTTTTCTGCTATTTCAAAATCCTCTTTCAATATTTCACCGAGTTCTTGTGTATTCCATAAATAAAACTTCCCTTCCTCTCCATCGCTGTCAGCATCCTCGGCACAATAAAAACCACCATCAACTGATGTCAATTCTCTTTCAACATAGCTGAGTATCTCGTAAACTTTTTGCCTGAATTCATCATTATTTGTATTCTGCCATGCTTCAGTATAAGCAATAGCCAGCAATGCCTGGTCATAAAGCATTTTTTCAAAATGGGGAACAAGCCAAACCCTGTCTGTTGAGTACCTGTGAAATCCAAAACCAATTTGGTCATATATGCCGCCCATTCCCATTTTAGACAAAGTATTCTCTGACATTTTCAATGAGTTCACATTCTTTGCACTTTGAGAATACTTCATCAAAAAAATTAAATTATGTGATACCGGGAATTTTGGACTGCTCCCAAAACCACCATAATTCTCATCATAATTTTCTTCGAGCATTTGATAAGCACTATCTAAAAAATCTGCACTTAATTCGGATGATGTTGCATGTTTACTGTGTTTAATTCTTTCTAACATATCATCAGCAGAAATCAGAAGGTCATTTTTCCGGGTTTCCCATAGCTCCTTGATTTTCGGAATTAATTCTCTCATTCCAATTCTGTTGGCAACACTATCTTTCGGAAAATATGTCCCGGCAAAAAATGGTTTCTTATCTGGAGTCATTATAACAGTTAGGGGCCAGCCGCCGCCACCTGTCAGCATTTGGCATACTTGCATGTAAACGGAATCTATATCAGGCCTTTCCTCACGGTCAACTTTTATATTTACAAAAGCATCATTCATCATTTCAGCAATTTCACTATCTTCAAAAGATTCATGTGCCATCACATGACACCAGTGACATGTTGAATATCCTATTGATAGGAATATTGGTTTGTTTTCTCTTTCAGCTAATTCAAATGCTTCCCTGCCCCATGGAAACCAGTTTACTGGATTGAAAACATGTTGCAACAAATAAGGATTTTTCTCGTTAATTAATTTGTTTGTTTTTTGATTTATATTTTTTTTTCATATATTTATTTATAGTTGATTAAAAAAACTTTATTTATTAACGAATGGATTTAAAATTATTTGGATGGAGAAATGATTAGTAATAAATTGAATTTGAAAATAATATTTATTTATGCGATTTTTTTATCAACAAGCTCATTGCTTGCTCAAACCGATTCACTGATGGATATAGGTGTGATAACACCTACGATTGACAATACAAACAAAACCGGATATTATATCCCAAAAGACATTAAAGATTGCTTTGCTGAAATTGACAAAATGCTGCCTTCCGATATAAAAGATTATATGTCCAAAATGGAGATTAACGAAAGCTTAAGAACTTATCCGGCTCTTTTTCATTGGATATATCAAAATTGGGGGATGGAAGACACAACAAGAATAGTTGATTATTTCATGAATTATGGATTTGACGATGGTGGCGAGATTACACGCGTTATCTTGGAATCATATTTGACATACAAAAAAGGAGAAAAAATAATACGAATTGAAATCAAACCAAAAGTATATTTAATCAATAAAAATTTATTTTTAATCAAAGCTGACACTATCGTCGTACCCCCAAAAATACCAAATCCAAAAGGAGTTATTAATTTTGATTCAACCGAAATGAAACCTCAATTTTATTTTATGGGTGGTAAATTCACGCTGATTGATTCCTTATATGACCCTATTATAAAAATGATTTATGATAATGGTTTTGTTGCTTCACAAAATCTCTGGTATGTCTGGTGGACACAAATAGCAAGGTTCGGAGAAGACAACGACACAGTGCCCTACTTTTTAACCGAAGACGAACTTAATAGCCAATTCGACAAAAAATATAGTTATAATGCGGATTTTATCTTAATATTTGAAGATGCAGACACTCCAATACCCAAATCAATCCTGCGTGACAACAAATTCGATTTCGGTTTTCCCGAATACTTGAGTACAAGAAAGCACTTTGGATTTTACTTTATAAGAAAAAGAGAAGTTGTCTATTTTGACTTGGAAGAGTAATCTTTATTTAACTAATGGATAAATTTTTTAAAGATAACAGTTGACGGCTTTTTAAATTTTGAATTCCAAATTCTAAATTTTAAGTTTTAAATTGATTTTAAATTTTAAATTGGGATTTTTAAATTTGATTTCACCCTACCACAAAACAAAAGAAGTGAAGTCCCTTATCTTGTTTCTTCACTTCTTTTTTGTATTTTATTTCTTTAGTTCTATTGTTCTATAGTCTTTCCGTCTGCCGTCCTTCTGAATTCTACATTCTGCATTTTCCCTTCTCCCTTTTCCCTTCTCCCTATTTCCTATCTGCCGGCTGCTGTTCCCTGGCATACTGTTAATAATATATTCCCTGCGGGAAAAGAACCTCTAATCTATACTTATTGTTACCAAAATATAATCCCTGACGGGATATTCTTCATTCAGTTTTCCCCGATAATAAAATGCTTTAAATTCGTAATTCGTAATTCGTAATTAGTAATTATTAAATCGTGCCTCCGGTACCTGAAGCATCTGCAATACCTTCCACTATTCCTTTTATTAGTCTCGATGTTTCTTCGCGAATGGCATCACCCATGTGAGTTCTCTCGACGAGTTCGTTTATTCTCTCTTTAGCTTTACGGATTTCGTCTTTCTCAAATAAGTCTTCCAATAGGCGAGTAACCTGAACGAGACATAGCAAAGCAATGTTTTTTTCATCGGGATTTTCATACTTCAAAATAAATTTTTTTATTTTAGCTCTAAGTTCTTTTTCGGGTTCGGGATTTATCGTAGGAAATTTTGTTTTTGTTATCAGAGATAAAACCTTATATTTTTCTTCTTTTAACACATTGCTTTTAACAAGATGCTGTAAAGTATTTTCTTTGATGTTTTTGATTTTTCCGTCAATTTTTAACAACCAGTATTTAGCATCTTTCTTTTTTCCGGAATCAACAATAATTTTCAAAACTTCGTCAAAAAAAGAATTGCCGGTCGGTGTTGGGTCGGTAACAATTATTTTATTATCTTCATAATCGATTCTATTGGCGAAGTATAGTTCAATCATAATAGCACCGATAATAGAAAACGGCAATATACCCATTGCAGTAAAAAGCACTGTGCCTTTCTCATCCTTTAAGGCAATCAACATCAATTGTTCAGGTAAAGTTAGCATAAGTTTTCCTTAAATTATTTTATTTCATTTCCTAAATTGATTAAAATATTTCAAAATTCCAAAGAATAATTTAACTATTTTAATAATTATTAGTTTTTGATACGAAATTAACAGATATAATTAATTGCTCATTTGACTAAATTATGTTATTTTTCGAGTGATAAAATCACAATTTGGATAAAAGCTGGTTGATTTATAAGCCAAAAACATTTATAATTGTTAATTGTTAATTGTTAATTGTTAATTATTTAATGAGTTACGAAGAAAAAAAAAGGACGGCAACCATTACTTCTCCGGAGCATATCTCAGAAGATGAAATTGAATATACTTTAAGGCCCAAGGTATTTGATGAATTTACCGGACAAAAGAAAATTGTCGAGAATCTTAAGGTATTTATTAGTGCTGCCAATAAAAGAAAAGAAGCATTAGACCATGTTCTTTTGACCGGTCCTCCCGGACTTGGAAAAACTACTTTGAGTTATATCATTGCTAAGGAACTTGGGACAAATATAAAAATAACATCAGGTCCCGTTTTGGAAAAACCGGGAGATTTAGCCGGTATATTAACTAATCTCGAAGAAAAGGATGTGCTTTTTATTGATGAGATACATCGTCTTTCGGCAGTTGTAGAAGAATATCTTTATTCGGCAATGGAAGAGTTCCGTCTCGACATTATGATAGACTCAGGTCCTTCGGCTCGAACAATACAACTTACATTACCAAAATTCACACTTATTGGTGCAACTACAAGAGCAGGATTGCTTACTGCTCCGCTTAGGTCAAGATTTGGCGTTGTAAACCGGCTTGACTATTACGATACAAATGATTTGCAGAAAGTTATCAAAAGGTCTGCTTCAATTTTGCAGGTACCGATTGATGAACGAGGTTCTTTGGAACTTGCATCCCGTTCGAGGGGAACACCGAGAATTGCAAACCGGCTTTTGAGAAGGACAAGGGATTTTGCAGAAGTCAAGGGAGATGGTAAAATCAACAAACAGATCGCCGAAATGACTCTTACTGCTTTAGAAGTTGACGAATTCGGTCTTGACGATATGGACAAAAGAATCCTTCTTACGATAATGCAAAAATTTTCGGGAGGTCCAGTCGGAATTAACACAATATCAGCTTCAATATCCGAAGAGGCAGGTACAATCGAGGAAGTTTATGAACCCTTCCTGATACAACAAGGTTTTTTACAACGGACACCACGTGGCAGAGTAGCCACAGAAATTGCCTATAAGCATTTTAAAATAGAAAAAACAATAGGTGATGAGGGATTGTTTTAAGAAAAATTTTCTTAATGAATTAAAATAATTAGTCAAATAATTCAGCAGGATTAATTTTAAATTGTAACATATTTGCTGTTAACCTGCCTGCATCTCCACCTTTTCTTTGTATAGTAATTCTGCCAATTCTAATATTTCCTCTTTGTGTAATCATTACATCATCATTCCCAAAATAATTTAAGCAATAATTCATGGGTTTTAAAATCCATCTCGCGTTTTGTTCGATTTTCTGTGCGACTAACATCCATTCAGCTGCAAATTTACCTCGCCCTTTTAAAATGTCTGATACAATTATTGATTGGTTTGACCTTATCCATTTTAATAGGATAATTTGTTCTGACTCGGAAAATTCATTTACCAGTAATCTTTTCTTTTTTGAATTTTCCGGTTTAGCCTCACCGGTATAATACTTTAGCAGAGTGGAAATCCTCTTAGGAATATTCCACATATCAACATATTTATCAACCCATCTTTTGTCAATTTGATTGAATCGTCTTTTATTGCTTACTAATTTAACTTGAATGTTTTCTATATCAATAACTTTTTTTAATTTGATTGTAACCTGAACCTGTACATCGGTTTTATATCCTGATACTTTAATTGCATCAACAAATTCAATTTCTGATAGTACATATTCCATGATAACAAGCCATTTCTGGGCATCTTTGTCAATTTTCCAATTATTAAACTTTCTGATTATATCATCTTCATTCCTGATTCCATTTATTGCTGTATTGGAACCCTCGATACTTGTTTTCATACCAACTCGAAAATATTGTTTTTAATTAAATCCATTCTTTTTTCAGCTATATCAACATATTCTGATGATATTTCTGAACCAATCCATTTTCTGTTGAGGATTTGAGATATTTTTGCAGTTGTTCCGCTACCGAGAAAAGGGTCATAGACAATATCGTCTTCATTGCTCCATGTATTTATTTGGTCTGCTGCCAGTTGTTCAGGGAATATGGCAGGATGATTATAAGCGATTTTGTCTTTTGTTGATATGCCCCCACCTACAGAATAAAAGAAAACATTCCCAATTTTTTTTTGTGATGTTCTTTCAACCTTCTTATAGTTTAGCTGCCCTTTAGTACCTCTGTTTTTCATATTTGCAAGACCATTATATTTGCATTCTTCCATAATTGGATTGAATGTTTTCGGTTGATTCTTACTAAAGCAAAACATATATTCAAAATGTTGATGGTATCTTGGGCCGGATGTTGGCATAGGATTGTTCTTGTAATATATCATTGTATCATTTAAATTAAAGCCAATCTCCTTAAAATACAATGCCTGCCTGAAAGAAGTGCCTGTCTCGCTACCATTTTCACTTGAATCGCCAACAATCCAGATTACCACTCCACCTTTCTTTAAAATTCTGAATAATTCGGTTGCAATTTCTTCAAATTCAAAAAAATAACCTTTGTAATCTCTCAGATTATCATAAGGAGGAGAAGTTAAAACCATGTCAATAAAATTATCCGGCATACGCCTCATTGTTTCAATACAATTCTCATTATATATTTTATTCAACTCTATCATTTTTTTACAATTTCAAGCAAGTATCATGTTAAAAAGAAAACATATTTTTGTATAATCAATTATAACAAAGTTAAGTTTCTTTTTCTTTTAAGAAAAATAAAAAAAATTATCATAAATTCCATTATCCCGAATTATTTTTCTTTTTTCTTCAAACTTTTCAAATATGGTTCCGAAACTCCCAATTCAAAAGCAATTTGTTTGAATGTCTTTTCAGGATACTTACGTAAATATTTCATTACTAAAGTATCGAGATGAGAAATCCCCGGCACATAAAAGTTCAAACCTGCAAGATTCTTTAGTATTATTTTTACTGTTTCCAATCCGCAAACATCACTCAAAATTTGTAGATCTGTTGTCAGGTCGCTTTCACTTAACAAATCATAGACGTTTTCCATATAACACCTGTATATATTATTCAATTTTAAACTTTACAAATCAAGTTATTAAATATTTTGATTGATTCCGAATGACTCGAAGTAATCATCAATTATAAATTTCAAATCATCAATAAAGTCAGTATCCATGGGATTTTTGAAGGAAAACAACTCTAATACTTTGCCTAAGCTGAGCTTCAATTGTTCGTTGTTTGTTATATCTCCATTAATACCATTATTAAGACTATTATGAAATATTTTGTTGATATCATCAATCAATTCTTTCTCAATCTTTAGTTTTTTACTATTTTTCATATTTACATTTAATTAACTTTTATTTATTATTTTATAAATATTTGAAATATATGTTGTTTATTTCAAAACATTTTCTTATTTTTGAAATAATTACAAATATATATTGTAATATTTACAACAAATATAGGTAATATATACAATATGTGCAAATAATTTTTTTAGTTTTATGGGCGAACTACAAAAAAAAATTGGTGAACGGCTAAGAGAAATTCGTCAATTGTTTCTCGAGGGCGATAAAGTTTCTACAAGGCAATTTGCTAACGCTTTAGGTGAGAAAAAGGATAGTATTACCAATTACGAAATGGGAAAAGCCGGTATTCCCAACAGGTTATTGCTGAAATTATATGAACGGGGATTTAATCCGGTTTATATACTAACTGGTGAAGGTTCTATGTTTACCGAGAACAATAAAGGCAGGATACTGAAAGATAAGATTAACACTAAGAACAATAAAAATTCAGACATACAAAACATTAGAGAAATTGACCTGTCAAAACTTAGTTTGAATGAACTCGAAAGAAAGGTAAAGCAATATCAGGTTGCAGCCGGAGACATTTTAAAAATCATCGAAATGAAAAAGAGACAGGAGATAATTTAACTAAGTTCTATGAGTTCTTTACGCAAAAATAATAACTATTCACAAGCAACAATTAATGAATTATTTCATTTGGTCAAAACCACATTAATACGTGAACAAATTGATTGCGTTGACCAATCCGAAAAACTTTCTTTTCTTTACGAAGAACTATTGAACAGAGACCGTTTGGATGTTTACGACGATGCAGTCAGTTCGGCAATATCCCAGACATCCTTCATAGAGGATTTCAAAACCGGTGCAACAGTAGTCAGCGTCAGAAGCATTAGTCCTGATTCACGATATGAATTTGCTGAATTATTGAGGAATGCTTTTAAATCCCGGAAAGATGATGAGAAGATTTCTGCCTCGATGCAATTATTGGATATTTTAAAGATTTTTGGTATGGAAGATTCATCCTTTATCTGTGACGTTACAGGAAAATCAATGATTGATGCGAACATTTTTGAAGGTGATACATTAGTTGTAAATCGCGATAAAAAAGTTAGTGATGGTGATTTGGTGGTAGTTAAGTTCGATAATTACATCTTTGTTAAAAGGTTTATTAAAAGAAATGGGAATGAATATTTTTCATCTGAGAATATTGATTATAAGCCGGTTCAAATTGATGCTCAAATGGATTTTGAGATATTAGGAGTTGTGAAGTCTGTAATTCACAAATTTTGATTTGTTTGGGGAAGTCTTTTCTGCTGAAAATAATAGGTAGATTAACAAAATCGTATGCCCGAAAAATAATTTTCTAATCTCAAAAGAAGTTGCTACAAAAATTTATTTTATTCCTGCCATGGGTAAAAACCTCTGTAAATGCAAAAAGTAGAATCAAAATCATCAGGAATATTCACAACACATGAGAATTGTGGTTGATTTATTCCATCGGTTAATGGTCCGTATATTTCGATATGATAAATACCGGGATAGATATTTCTTAGTTCATAGTTGATATCGTATAAGCAATCGCAACGGCATCCGGCTTTTGCCTGTTTTTCAAATATTTTAATAGTGTCCTTTGAAAACGAATATGATGCGTTAATTTTTTCGGGACAACAATTGAAACCGGCATTGATATGCGAAAGCCGGACAATCTGATAACTCATGTAATAATTAAAAGTGATACATTCATCGGAAGCTGAGACGATTTCCTGAATTTCACCACCTATATTTTTACAATCAGTATGATTAATTATTCTTCCTGCTTTTTCTGTAAGAAAAGGATATTCACAGGTTGGCTCTCCCTGTTCAATTTCATTGCAGGATGTAAGTAAAAAGACAATTATTGATATTGATACAATCGAAAGTACCGAAATCGAAATTAATTTTATCAAATTTTTCATAGTTTTTCTCTAATTGTTCCTGTTATATATGTATAAACACAGAAAACGGGAAAATGTTTCATTTTGGGTGAAAATAAATTGGAATTCCTAAAAAGACAGAAAAGAATATTTGTTAATTTATATCAATAATTGTAATTTATCTAATTAAAAAGTTTAATTAGGATTTAATTATGAAAAAGCACATACCAATATTCATCACAGCAATTCTCTTCTTTTGCTTTTTTAATGTTCTGTGTGCAGAGGAGTGGATGCAATTTACGAATGGAATTCAAAAAGAAGAAAATAGTAGATTGCTTACAAATCTTTTTCTTATTGATAGAATTATCATCAAGTCAGATTATTATGGAACATATAAATATTCTTATGAATATGATAGCATCCATATGCTCATAAAAGAATTTCGCCAAAATTTCAAATTTGAGAAATGGTTGGATAGTATACAAATATTTAATTCGTATGATTCTATTGGTTCATTACAATCAGTAGTTAAAAGGAAATTTGAAAACGAAGTTTGGATTAATGTTCATGAATATCTGTATACATATGATACATTATTAAATCAGAAAATTAGAACTTACAAAGAATGGATTTTGGATAAATGGGAGGATAAAAGTCGTGTTATTTATAAATTTGACAATAAAGGAAATCCAGTAAATGAAATTACTCAGGTATTTGAGAACGAAAAATGGATTAACGAATATAAGGATATATATGAGCACAACATCTTTAATAATATTCAATCTGAAATACATCAATTCTGGCAAGAAGAAAGTTGGAACAATATTACATATAGCAATTATTTATATGATTCAACCGGTCTTTTAACAGCAATGAGTTTTATGTACTGGAGGTCTGAAACTTCAAATTGGTACAATTCATCGAGGAAACTTTTCTTTTACGATAGTAATTTTGTTTTAAATAGTATTCGAGGTGATGAATGGTCAGAAAATAATATGATGTTCCTGCCAAGTTGGCAAAGAAAATTCGAATATAATAAGAATGGTGATAAACAAACAGAATTTTACGATTATTTTACACAAGACTTTGAATGGGAAAAATACAGTCAATTATCCTACAGTTATGATTCTGATAATAGATTAATTTTGGTAAATTCCTATAAATGGAATGATTCTCAATGGGTATCCGGAGATAATTCTATATATTTTGATGATTACCTCAATAAAAGCTATTGGTTTTCTGCCAACCTATTAGAGATTTACTGGACTTCAGTTACAGAAGTTCAAGATATGAATTATGATAAAAAATTGGATATCCGGAATTCCCCCAATCCCTTCTCCGAATCAACTACAATTCATTACTATCTCGATGAACCTGCTCTTGTCAGCATTAATATTTACAATTCTTTCGGGAATAAGATTTGTAATGCAGTCAATGAATTTCAGGACAGCGGAGAACAGCAGTTTGTTTTTGATGGAAAAAATTATCCATCAGGATTTTATTTTTATACGATTCAAATTGGAGATAGGATTTTAAGTGGGAAGATGGTGTTGATTAAGTGATGATTAAGTTTTTTGCAATATTTTTACTGTTAATTAGTTTTTTATAAAAATATTATCTTATTTAAAGGAGATTTTGTTATGAAAGAATTATTAATTTCAGAGATAGCAGAAATGACAATTGAAGAGAGAATCAATTTTGTTTCCGATATTTGGGATTCTATTGCCAAAATACCTGAAAATGTACAGATTCCTGAATGGCATATTCAAGAACTCGAAAGAAGAATTAATCTTAATAATGATACACTTGATAAGGGAACTGAGTGGTCGGAAGTTAAACAACGAATACTAACGTAATCAGGACATTTATGTTAATCATTAGTGAAGAAGCTGAAATAGACATAAAGGAATCATATAATTGGTATGAATCAAAATGCAAAAAATCTTGGAACTCGTTTTATCAATGAACTTGATTCGGTTTTCGAAAAGATTCAGAATGCCCCACAAAAATACAATCAAATCCATAAAAATATACGCAGAGCTTTATGCTTGCGGTTTCCATATTCGATATATTTTATTAATAATAATCCTGATATTTTAGTAATAGCAGTGCTACATCAAAGAAGAAATCCCGTTTACTGGCAGAATAGATTGCAACAAAATCAATAAATCAATTTATTAATTTCGCTATCTATAATCTGTATCAAAGACGGAACCGAAATTAACTCAGCAAAACAGCAATTTTTGATAAAACCTCGTTTACTTGTTTAACAGGTAATTTTGCTATAAATGCAGCTTCTCTAACTTTCCAGTCGAGATTTTTTATTTGGTCGGATAAAATAGCTCCACTAATAGGAAATCCTTCAGGGATCAAAACTTCAAACGGATAACCTTTAACTTGTGATGTTATAGGACACAGCAAAGCCAAACCGACTTTTTCGTTATATTCTATAGGCGAAAGAACAAGAGCAGGTATTCTTCCTGATTGCTCGTGTCCAGATTGAGGATTAAAATTTAACCAGACCAAATCACCCCTTTGAGGCACATATTTTTTCGTCATTACCATACCTCGTTGCCTTGAGTTGAACTTGAGTCAATTTCGCTATGAATATTTTTTTTGCTGACTTTTGACATTAATTCTATTAATGTAAACTTCGGTTTATGCAAAGGCAGTAATTTTATATAGTCTTTTTCAGGACGAAGTTCGAGATGAGAACCGTCATCAATATTGAATTGTTCCGCTAAAACTTTTGGTAGCCGAAGCCCAAGTGAATTTCCCCATTTTTTTATTACAGCTTCCATTTTACAATTCCTTAGTTTATACAATGTATATACAAAGATAATACAAATATGTTGAAATTCAAAATGTTTTTTTAGCTCAAAATTAAATATATCGAAACAGCGCCAAGAAATATTCCGGCCCCCTGTTTGATTGAAAGTGATTCACCGAAAAGGAAGATGCCTAAAACGACGATGAGAAGCATCGAGGCGATAGTTAAAACAGGCGTTAGTTTGCTTACATCAAAATAGCGGAGAAGATATACTTGCAGGAAAAATGTACAGATGTAGAGTACTGCACCTACCGATACAAATATATAAAATTCTTTTTGCTGAAGCGTGAAAAACGCACCTTTCTTCAATGACACCTGTGCAATTGCTGTCAGCATTATAGTCAAAAATATTAATAGAAATTTGTAATCCATTTTTTTTTAGTTCTTTAGTTCTTTAGTTTTTTAGTTTTTTAGTTCTTTAGTTCTTCTGCTATTCCGTCCTTCTGTTCTTCTGCTATTCCGTCCTTCTGTTCTTCTGCTATTCCGTCCTTCTGTTCTTCTGCTATTCCGTCTTTCGGTCATTCTGTCTTTTACATATTAGCTTAACATCCTAATAGTTTAATATCCTAACAGCCTAAATCATGGAACTTTGTAAAATATATTGTCGAGATACATCAGTGTATATGTCAAAGAGAAAATAATGTATGCCGCTAAAATAATTCCACTCCACTTCTTCCAATTTGGAAATTCAAATTTATTGTTGTAAATAAGAAACAGGATAATTGGAATTGCATGAACAAAGTATCTACCCTGCAAACCAAATATCATATTCGCACCAACAGGTGATATAAAATAACTCATAATAATAATTCCGAATATCGAGCCAAAACCAACTACAAAGAAAATTGATTTTTGCCAGAACTTAACAACAATTTCTTTTTTACTATCCAGAAACGCGACTGTTATCAGTATCAAACCGTGAAAGAAGAAGAACCAATCGGGCAGTAATGTATATGAGTAGCCAAACCTGCCTATGGTCCCCCCTGTCCATTCCTGACGAAAGTTATTAATATTCCCGAATATATTTGAAATTATATTTCCGGGATTATTAAGCTGAAAATCAATGTTCATTGATTGGTTTTTATACAAATCTTTGAGCAACGCAACGCTGTTATCCAAATGATAGCCCTGAGCGGCAAGGATTTTACTCCATGTCCATCCGGGCAGGTAATATAGTATTATACAGAATACAAACATTAGAAGATAGATGTATATACTTCCCAGTTTAATTTTGAATTTGTTAACAGGTATAACAAAGAGCAGGAATGGTATTAGTGGATATCCCTCTTTCGAATATCTGTGAATGAGTAATACCAGCACAATAAATAGTAATTCACGCCATGTAACAAATGATTTTTCATCGAATGCGAATTTCAAAACGAGAGCAAAAAATAAAAATGTCAGGGAAATACTCAAAACGTCATATGTAACTGAAGCTCCCTGATAGAGCGGCATAGGAGTTAATGCATAGAGCATAAGGACATTTTTAAATACAGGTGTAAACCTTATTGCATAAAAAATTATTATCAGATAGAAAGCCAAACCTCCAATACGCCCCCACCAGTTTAACCAGACAGGATTATCATTGATTATTTGTCCGGTGAAAATTCCAAAAACACTAGGTATATATCCGATGGCATTATAATTATAAAGATGGTCATGAATGAATTGCCGGTTGTTTGGATTCAAAGGAATATCTTCGAGCTCTTTTAATTTGTCTTTGCTGATTTTCATAGTTTCGGAAAAACGGATACCCTGAAATTTTTTAGGTATTTCAACAACATTTGTTGGAATAACTCCGCCTATTTTATTATCCCCCTGGTCAGGAAGCAGATATCCTTTGGCAATAAAATAGGAGTGGACGAAGTGCCTGTCCTCATCATTTGACTGCCAGGGAGGATTTACAAAAACAAAATATAAACCAAAAATGATACCAAGAAACAGGAATATCCATTCGGGTTTTAATTTGCCGTTTATTATTTCTGACAAAGTATTTGACTTCTTTTTTTTCTGTGTTGTTATGCTTTTTGCCATGACACAATATTATTTATTAACTGTTTTATGAAATTTTAATTTGAGAATACTGTAAAAAAAACTGGAAAAAAATATTTGAAAACTGACAATTAATAGAGTTGCCGATACAATTACAATTCTCATTGTATTGCTTATGGATAAGTCTTTGAACCATCCTCTTTCGAGCAAGACCAATGAGAAAAGAACGCCTGCAAATCCACAGAGAAAAACAACAACCCCAATAAAAATGCCTTTTTCAAGTGTTGCGTATTTTAATAATCTGTTCAAGCGGGGATGTTCGGGTAACAGCTCTTCCTGAACTGCAAAAACTTTTGTCAGGACAGCAAAAGACACACCCTGAACACCGATAATAATCAGTGCTGCAGCATAAAGCATTGTGTGAACATCCAGGTTGAGCTTAGATCCGGGAAGCAGCCAAAGATTTATGGATACTCCCGCTACAATCATGAAAATACTCGGATATAAAAAAAGCCATCGTGGACTGAAAAGAAGTAAAAACCTGAGATGCCTCCAACCATCCCGAAATGGTTTTAGATGAGCAGGTCCTGGTCTTCCGGATGGTAACATCACAACAGGTACTTCCGTAATCTTCTGATTCCTCAATGTAGCTTTGACAATCATCTCGCTTGCGAATTCCATACCTGAAGTCCGGAGATTCATATCATTGAATGCTGTTTTTGTAAATCCGCGTAATCCGCAGTGGAAATCCTTAACTTCACTTTTAAAGAAAATTCTGCCTAAGCCGGATAGAATGGGATTGCCTATATAACGGTTGGCAAATGACATTGCTTTTTTTTCGATACCACCTTTAAATCGGTTACCTACGACGAGTTCATATCCTTGACGAAGCTTTTCGAGAAATGGCATTAGGTTTTCCAAGTCGTGACTCCCGTCGGAATCACCCATAATGATGTATCTTCCTTTGGCAGATTGAATACCTCCCATTAAAGCGGCTCCATAACCTTTTTCCTCAACTTGAACAAGTCTTGCACCTTTGTTTAGAATTATATCAATCGAACCATCGGAACTTCCGTTGTCGGCGACAACAACTTCAGCATCAAGACTATTTCGCTCAATAAATTTTTGAGCTTTTACAATACAATCCTCTATTGTCCCTGATTCGTTTAAGCAGGGCATAACAATTGATAATTCATGTTCAAAATATTCAGAGCCGTTCATTTAACAATTTCTATATTTTGTAAAAACAGCGTTTTGCCAGTTGTTAAAACTTTCAATAACACGGTCAGTTCTTGTATCTGACATTATATAAAACACTAAAATACAAAAATATATTGTTATAGTCAACAGGCGGAAGTTGTCAACTGACAGTTGTATTTGTGGATTGCAATTTACCGAAAAGCATTTTAGGTGATAATATTTACGCTAAATATAATTTATATTCGTAGAATTAAAAAAATTTGCTTAAATTTCAATTTGTAGTTAATTGAATATTTGCAGTCAGTTAACAGTTTACCGTATGAAGACGGATTAAGGTAATTGAAATGAAAAATTTAATTTCAGATAATCTGAAGAATAACAGGGTAATGATAGATATAGTTGTAATTGGTGCAATTGCAACAGTATTGATACTTATTATCTCTTCATCGGGATATTTTCTAAAGTATTTTAGTCAAAGTCTGGCAAAAGATTCCCACGGTGTTGCTGAATGGCTTATTATTCTTATTATCATATCTATATCATTAATTGTCTTCTCTGTCAGAAGATGGTTTGAATTAAGAGACGAAGTTTTTAGGCGAAAAGACATGGAACGGCGGATGTTCAAGAGCCGTGCAGAACTTCAGGCAGTTCTTGATGGTGTTCCTGATATGATAATGCAGGTTGATACAAACTTGAAAATACTTTGGGCTAACAAAGCAGTCTTGAACAGAGATGCTCAAGCATTAGGAAAAACATGCAAGGAAGCATTTTCCATAATTGGTGAATCTGTTATTGAAACATACAGCAAATGGGCTATGGTAACAGGTATAATCGAAAAAGGAATAAAGTACCAGCCGACAATGATTGATGATGATACCGGAAGTTATTGGGAAGGCATTGGGATTCCTTTGAAGGCAAAAGACGGTACTATTTATGGTGCAATTGCTATTGGTCGTGACGTAACCGAAAGAATGAGAATCGAGCATACTTCCAACCTTTTGGCGTCAATCATGGAGTCAACCGACGATGCCATTTACGGTATGACATTTGATACTACCGTACTGAGTTGGAATTTGGGAGCAGAAAATATTTATGGGTATTACCCCGGTGAAATAATTGGCACAAAAGCAAATAAAACAATACCTCCCGAGGATAGAGATTTCTTTTTGGGAAAAATAGAAAAAGTTATTCGCTCACAAGAGATAGAAAGGTTTGAATATAAGCGGAACAGGAAAGACCAGAAACAGATATTTGTATCTGTAACTCTTTGTCCTTTTGTAGATGCAACCGGAAGAAAGATAGGGGTTTCGGCAATTGACAGGGATATCACACAAAGAAAGAAAGCCGAACAGGCATTAATCGAAAGTGAATCAAGATATAGGGAGCTATTTGCGAACATGTCAAGCGGAGTTGCGGTTTATGAAGCAATTAACAACGGAAAGGATTTTATATTTAAAGACATGAATCACGGAGCCGAAAAGATTGAAAACATGGAACGTGGACAACTAATCAATAAAAAATGTAGCTATATATTCGAAAGGGCAAATATTCCGGAAGCTATGGATATTATTAGAAATGTTTACAAAACAGGTAAATCTGCACAGCATTTATTAACGATTAAAAATAATAACCGGGTTCAAAGTTGGCGGGACAATCGTTTGTATAAGTTACCAAGCGGTGAAATTGTCGCTATTTATGATGATATTACTGAAAGAGTTGTTGCAGAAGAAGCATTGAAAGGCAGTGAGGAAAAGTTCCGGACTCTTGTAAGTACTGCTCCCGATGGAATAGTTCTAATAGACATAGGAGGTACAATAATTGAAGTAAACCTGGCATTTGCCGATATATTTGAATTTGAAAGAAACGAAATTCTGGGTAAAAATTTTACCGATTTCTTTCCTGAAGGAATGACCAAAGAAAAAGCTTTGGAGATATTGGGAATTGAATCGAATAACAATAAAATGATGTCTAAAAGGAAATCTACAGAAGACTTTAATCTACTACAAAGAGAAATCAAGACAAAATCGAAAAGCGGCAGGGAAATATATATAGAACTCTCGATTGCACATTTACAGGATGAGTTAGGCAATCTTACAGGTATGATTGCCATAACCAGAGATGTGAGTATAAGAAAACAATATGAATATGAGTTAAAGGATTCGAGGGAACAAATGCGAAACCTTGCAATCCACTTACAATCTGCCCGTGAAGAAGAGCGGAAAAATATTGCTTTTGAAATTCATGATGAACTAGGATATGCTTTGACTGCTTTGAAGCTGGATTTAGCATGGCTGATGAAGAAAACAAACACAAGCGATAATACGATTATCAGTAAATCAAAAACAATGGCTGAGTTGATTGACACAACAATTAATAAGGTCAGGACAATTTCTACACAGCTTAGACCGTCAATATTAGACCATTTTGGATTGATTGCGGCTATTGAATGGCAGGCGAATGAATTTCAGAAGCGAACTGCAATAAGATGCAAGGTTGTTTTAGAACCGACTGATATGCAGTTCAAAGACCCATTCAGCACTGCTATATTCAGGATATTTCAAGAAACTTTAACTAATATTGCAAGGCATGCTAAAGCTTCGAGGGTTGATGTTAGTTTGCAGAGAAAAGGAGAAGGGAAAAAGGAAAATGGAGAAGAGAATGATGAAAGTTATTTGGAATTGAGGGTCAGTGATAATGGAGTTGGTTTGTCAAAGGATGAATTGATAAATCCGAAATCATTGGGATTAATCGGAATCCGGGAAAGAGCCAAATCTCTTGGCGGGAATGTTGAATTTATAAGCGATAATCGTTTAACCAATGAAAGCGGTTCCGGGACAACGGTTTTATTAACGATACCAATTAAAGAAATTATAAAGGAATAAGTATGATTAGAATTATTATTGCGGACGACCATGCAGTTGTCCGAAAAGGTTTAAAGCAAATCTTTGACGAAACATTGGATTTGGTTGTTACTGATGAAGCAAATTCTGGTAATGAACTTCTTGATAAAATTAAAGTCAATGATTATGATGTTGTTATTTTGGACATTTCAATGCCCGGTAAAGATGGTCTTGATACTCTTAAGGAACTGAAGGGGATAAAACCGGATTTACCTGTTTTAATTTTTACTATTTATCCGGAAGAGCAATATGCAGTGAGAGTGCTTAAAGCAGGTGCTTCGGGTTATATTAATAAGGAAAGCGAACCTGAATTATTAATCGAGGCAATCAGGAAAGTATCACATGGAAGAAAATATATTTCACCTTATCTTGCCGAGTTGCTCGCATCAAATCTCGATACTGGGGAAGCACCTTTACACGAACAGCTATCAGATAGGGAATATCAGGTTATGTGCATGATTGCTTCAGGCAAAACCGCAACCGATATTGCTAAGGAACTTACTCTTAGTATAAATACTATTTCTACTTATCGAATCAGGATTTTGGAAAAAATGAATATGAAGAATAATGCTGAGATTACGCATTATGCTTTAAAAAACCGGCTTGTTGAGTAGGTAGAAGAGTTAAGAGTTGGGAGTTAAGAGTTGGGAGTTGGGAGTTAAGTAAAAGTTTTAAGTTTTAAATTCTAAATTTTAAGTTAAAAAATAAAAAAAAGATTATTTTAGTAAATAATTGAAATTTTTCATAAATTATATTTTTATTTTTAATGAACCAACGAGTTTTTTATGTTATTCGCGGATATAATAATTAATATTTCCAACGGATTGTACTTAGTAGCATCCGGTTTTAAAAAAATTATTTATTTAAGAATAGCTTTGGTATTTGCAGGCCTTCTTGAAATTTGGTATTTTTGGTTAGCGGCACCGGATGACTTACTTGCGAGCATTCTTTGGGGAATACTTTTTGTTTTAATTAATATGTATATGATTGGCTTATACATATATGAACGAAAATCACTAGCGTTGAAAGACGACGAAGCAAAACTTTTTTACATGGTTTTCCAAAAAATGGAAAAAGTACTTTTTAAGAAACTAATGAAAGCCGGACATTGGATATCATGCCCATTAAACTCAATACTAATAAAAGAAAATGAACCAACAAATACGCTGTTGGTTCTTTTTGAAGGAAAATTCAGGATAGAAATTGAAAAAAAACCAATAACAATCTTAAATCCCGGGAGCTTTTTAGGAGAAATTAGTTTTCTTGCAGGTGGCAATGCAACTGCAACAGCTATATCTGAAACTGAATCGCGTCTTTATTGCTGGGATAAAAAATCATTATTAAAACTATTAAATCATAATCCCAATATGGATGTTGAAATGATGAAAATATTTAGCTCTGACCTTGTTAATAAACTCATTCAAAGCAACAAATAAGAAAAGCAATAATTTTTTAATCGAAAATATATTTTATGCCAAATTGGGTAACACCGGCAAAACCGTCGTCTTTAAATTTTCTGTAATCGTCATTGTAATGCATAAGGTAAATCTTCTTTTTCCATTTTTCAGGTAAAGTTTTTAGCTCATCGTAAGAAGCATGAACTGGATTTTTGGTAAATGAGCAATCGTGGAAAATAACTTCAGCTTTATCGGCATAAATATCTAATAATGATTTGTCGAATTTTGTATCGCTGGTGTACATAACCTTTTTATCAATCATCAAGCCATAGGAAATGAATGCCTGCTTTTGCGTTTTTGCTGTATCGGGAATGTGATTAGTTCCGAATAGCTCAATGTCAATACCTTTGTATTTTATTTTATATTTTGTCCTGTCCTTTGAAGAAAGTGGCTTAGCTAAAAGGATATCGAAATAATCTGTAATTTTCAATCTTGTATTTCCTTTTTTTTCGTTCCATTCCAAACCGCCTTTGAGGGAGTAGTTCCAAAGGATATCCTTGTACTCTTTTGTTGTTATCAGCTTAAGTTTTGGATTGTTTGGGAAATTTGGACTTGAGTATCTTTTATTGAGAACCAAATATTCAACACCGCCGATGTGGTCAGCATGGCTGTGAGTAGGAAGAAATGCTTCAATATCCAGTGGGCTAAGACCTAAATGCTTTTCAAGTGAAATCGGGGCGTTATACCCAAAATCAACGAGAATATGTGCATTCCCTTTTATAATTATTATATTGTTATTGTATAATAATTGGGAAAATGCGGTACCTGTACCAAGGAAGATGATTTCCAGGTTTCCATTGTTTTGGAGCTTAAGTTTATTTTTTATTTTATATATTTTCATAATTATCCTCAACTCAATTTATAAAATTAAGAAAATATTATGCCAAATTCTAAAGAAATGTTCATTATTAGGTTTTTAAACTTTCAAACTGAATTACTTACTCGCATCCACAACAATTCCGAAACGTAAACTTTGGTTGTATTGTGTTTGGTAGGATTGTTTTTCGTCGTAAGCCAAATCGAACTTGATTAATATTGCCAAATAACTCCACAGTGAGATTTTGAATTCATTTTGAAAGACTACTGTCCATTTCGCCATATCGTCAAATGTTGTAAAAGCATCGAGTATTCCCCTGTAATCGCAGGTTTGACTTAGTTTTATTTTTGCTTCGGATTTCCATTGAATACCCGATTCCGGCTTGTATCTTTCCTTAATGTCAAGTGTCTTTCTGTCATCTGTCATTTGAGTATGGTCGTAAGCACGGATTTGCTTTAGTGAAAAACCAATACGTGATGTTATAACTTTTAACGTATCAGAAAGGAGATATTCAAAGCCCCAAGTTTGTTGAGAAGTAACAGGGTCCCAACACTTAGCGGTCATTTGCTCCTCGCCTTTAAACACAACAAAGGAAGGAACAATCTGTGAGAAAAAAGAAGCCGAGAAAAAAGGGTCGAGCTTCCAGCCCAAGGGATAAACCAGAACACCCTCGCTACCAAAAATATTATCGGTTGGGAGGAAGTAATCATATTTGTTTTTCTTATCGCTTTTGTAAAGCATTCCTGCGGCAAAGTTAAACCGGAACCGGAATACCAAGCTGTCATTACTCATATTATCGGAAAAGTCAAAGCTGACATTTTTACGAAAATCCCAAGCAGAAGAGCCCTCGAAAGCCACGACCTCACCTTGCTTCCAATCGTTCACTGCTGTCTGCGAAACAGCCATGGATACACGCAAATCGTATGGGTGAAATGTGACGGATTGGGCATTAACTTCAATTATTGAAAAAGCAATAACAAATAATAAAATTATTATTTGGGAAGTAATAGTTTTCATGAATGAAATTATTTAATAATTTTTTTTATTTAATTTTTAGATATTTTTTTATATGAAACTCTAAAGAATCGATTTCACTTTCATTCCAGCCAACGGAATAATAAATTACTTTGCCTTTTTTATCAATTAGGTATAAAGTAGGATATGCCTTTACTTGGTATAAACTATCAACTGATTTATCAACAAATAACAAGGGATAACTAATATTTTTTTTCTTTATGAAATTATCAAGATGAGAATTTTCTTTTGGATTATCCTTGCTGTTAATTCCTATAACGACTAAATCCTGTTTCTTATATTTTTTATATAAATCATTTATCATAGGTATTGCTTGGATACAAGGGGGACAGGATAAATACCAAAAGTCAAGTAAGATTATTTTACTTTTGAATTCAATTAATTTTACCACTTTGTTTTGGACATAATCATATCCATTAAAGGACGGAACTTTTTCAATTGGCTTTTTCGTTTCTGCCGATTGATTGTTTGCTCTCGTTATACTATCACCGTCAATGAAAGTAAAAATCTGTGATAAACTATCAAATCTATTTTCCATATAATTGATACCTAAAGCATCAAATCTTATATTTTTCAATATTATTTGTTGGCTTTGATATTCATCATTAACCTTCAACATTGATTCTATTCCTTTTATTAACAAGGATTCTTTATCTATTAAAATATTTTTTTGTCTTTCACTAACCTCATTTTGGTCAGGTGATTTTAATTTAATTTTCCAAAATTCTTTATTATCTATGTTTATTATTTCAAAATTGGTTCTATTTGAAGTATCATTAATCAATGAAATAAGTTTTTCAGGATTAAAAAAATATATTTGTATTAAGTTAGACATTATATTTGATAGAAATAATTCTTGATGATTGTCTTCACTAAACTTATAAATTAGCTTCTTGTCAGTATGAATGTAAAAAGAATTGCTTAAAAAACTAAAAACTTCATTTCCCAAATTATCTTTATACCAAAATTGTTTTCTCAATTGATTTTCAGGAGAAACCTTAATTAATAAGCAATCCCCAGAAATTTTAAATGTATCATTATCCATAATACTTTTAAATTTAAAATCTACGGAATATGATATCGATTGATGACTTTTATAAAGTTCAACAACATCATTTACAATGCTTTTAGTGATTTCTTGCTCTGAAGAAGAATTGTTAATAAAACTAAATAATAAAAGTAAAAACATTAAATATTTCATAATTTCTCCTTATTTCAATTAATAATTGCTTTCATAAATAAAATGTTACGGCAGAAAAACTACCGTAACATATTTTTTTAATCATAAATTACTTCTTTTGCTTTTAATATTATAGCTGTTGTACCACCTGATGTACATGCATCTCTATAATATGGTTGGCAAAATCCACTACAAGTATTTTGAAAACAACGACTCTTTGTTCCATCATCATAAGTCCAAATTCCGCAAGAACCGGTGGGAGGTGCAGGTGCAGCTTTGCACTCACATCCAAAATAAAGATTACCAGATTGACATAAAGATGGATTAGAACCTTGATCAAATGGAATAATCCATACATCATCTTCGAGTGTAAATATTACTTCATTTTCATATTGTGTGTAATCTAATGAAGCAAGATTATACGTTATTGCTGTATCTCCTCCAGTGCTTATCCTTTGTGATTTAGTTACTTGAACAGTATCTGAATTTATCCAGAGCAATGTAATAACATTAGTATAACCGGTAGGTGAACCATTTACAATTTCGAGAGAGGCATATTGTACCGGTTGCGAATATAGATTATTTAGACATGAAACAAAAACGAATAATAATATATAAATATAATTCTTTTTCATAATAAATTCTCCTTTAATAAATTTCTAAAATACATTTTTTCAGTCAGCCCTTATTGAATTTTCAATTATTTATAGTTCAATTTGGGCAAAGAAATAATACTTGCATAATTCAAACTAAAACCATATATTTCAGTTATGAATTAGCTCAAACTCTGTATTCTTTTCAGCGATTTGTTAACGTTTCACTGTTCAGAATACGACAACCAGCTAAGGATGTCTTAAGGGCAGGTGAATTACTTCATTTGCCCTTTTTGTTTCTGTTCGTTTTGAAATGCCGGTTACTCCTATATAAAATTAAAAAAGTTTATTTATTGTTTGATAAACATCCCTCTTTTTATATCATTGGAACTCTTCACTTCAACAAAATAAAGTCCTGCAGTTAGGAAATCACTATTAATCTGTACTGAAATTTCACCTGCGATTAGATTTTTTTCAAATGTCAAAATTTTATTCCCGCGAATATCATAAACATTTATTGTTAAATTTTCATTGATTTCAGAACTCCAAACAAAATAACTTTTCCCATTTGTTGGATTAGGATAAATCCCTAATGATTTATTTTTCTCATCTACCCGATAATCATCTACACCTAAAGGTTCAAACCATGTATAAAAGTATGAAACTCTCGTTAAACTATATGTTGTATCATCTTTACAAGAGCATAATCTTATCTGATATCTCGATGATGGTTGAAGCAATGTAAGTTTTCTTGTGGTATCAATAATAAAATTCTCCTCAAAAATTACTTGGATATTGTTAACATCAGTCAAATCTCTTACTTTTAAAAAATAATAATCAGCATATTTAAACTTAGTCCATATCAAATTTATATCGCCGGGAGATAATATAGCATCTTCTTCAGGAGTTATTATATCGGGAAACGATAATTCGGTTTCATATTTATATGTCCCAAGTCTAGCTGCTTCTGACCATTCACTTTCATTATTTTCTCCAATTGACTTTACATACATCCAATAAGTGAAATTGCTATCCAAATCATTCAAAACAAGAAAATTATCATATATGATAGTATCAACTTTAGGTTTATCCCAATTATAATTTTCCGGTCTATCAGATGAATCTTTAGAAATACCAGCCATTTTAA
>JAZDIP010000028.1:0-2680 GCA_043804925.1 bacterium
CATATTCTCAATTTGTACTTTATTCGCAGTTGTTAGCCATTCAAGTTTATATATGCTGTCAATAAAATTTTTATTTTGTTTAATAAGTGTATCCAAACAATATATATAATACTGTTTAATGTTGACAATACTGTCAGTAAAAATCATAATTAAACTATCTTGACCTAACTTACATATATCTAAATTGCCCTTCAAGTCATCATTTTCTTTTTCCAGCTTTGAAATTATATTTTTATGCAATTCTTTCAAGTCATTTTGTAATAATTTAATTTTATTATTAAGTTCTTTTTTTTCATCGTTTTCATATTTATCAATATCTGACCTTAATTGCAAAATATCCTTTTGTAATTTTTCTATCATCTTATGTAAATTCTTAATATATTCAATTTTCTTATCATCATTTAATCCTCTCAAAGATTCTTCATCAAAACCTAAGGTCTGTGCTAATAGAGTATTTGGTAATATTGCTATTATCATTAATAGAAACAGTTTCATTCTCATAATGTCACCTTAAATTAATTAGACTAATTTCTTTTTAATATTATTTCTTTTTTTTCTTTACTCTTATTACTAAAGAAATATCCTCTCATTTCTGAACCGTTTTCATACATTTTTAATTTAGCAGTGCCGCCTTCACCGAGTACATTATTAAAAGTAAACTCAACGTCGGGATAATTAACCTTGCCTTCACCAATAGATAATAATCCAAACTTTGAGTGAATTTCTTGAAATGCAAAAAACTTTTTATTTTGAAATATTTTATATATGATTCCTTTTTCACCAAACCAAATCCCATCTACAGATTTTGAAGATTGAGAGAATGTTACATTGTCATTGTTGCCAGGTGTCATTTCATTGTATTTTACTTCTAATTTTTCCTGATTTTCTTTAAGTTCATTATTCTGCATCTTATTGACTTTATCAGTTGAGGTTATACTTGCATTAATTGATTCATAAAAAAGTGGAACTAAAACTAATGCAAACCCAGTAAGAAAGAAAACCATAATACCAGCAGGAATCCTCAATTTAAATTTTGTAAATTCTAATATTATGCTGCCGCCGCTTCTTTTATTTGGAAATAGAATATAAATGACGAATGATGCTATCATAAATAAAATGCCAATTGCAATCAATAAATATTTTTCAAAATCTCCCATAATATCCTCCTATAAATATTAACAAAATATTTCTATAATAAATCCTTTTTTATACTATTGACAATAAATTTCCTTTGATTAAATGCCTCCCAGTGAAAATAAAACCACTTTAAATCATCTTTACAAGTATAAACTTGTTTTATGTAATCACCTTTACTAAAGTTTGAGAATTCTATACTACCACCAGATAAAGCTTCTTGTCGCCATTCATCTTCATGATATTTAAAATGGTTCTTTTTAATTTCGGGAAAAACAGTATCATATTTTCTCTTGTTATCTTCATAATTTCTGTGTGGTAGCTTATAACATTTCTCAAGATTAACTTTTAGAGTATTCCATTGAGAAGGTAAATCATTAAAGTTTACCAACAATGTATAAATGGCTTCAGAAGCTTGGAGAAATATTTCAGTATTATCCCGCTTGATTTTTTCACCGGTGAAATCCTTAATATAATTCCATTTGAGATGTGATTCATCAGGATAATTGAAAGCTTCCGAATGTCCTATGTCAGGTATAATACCTGTAATTCTATTCAATAAATCCAATTTTGTTTCTTTTCCATTTTTTATTAATCTGACTTTCTCAATATCGTTATCCTTTGAACTTCGTCTACCTGAAAAATTTTGGTGTGCCCAAGTATCGGCATAAGAATGTAGAGCGATACCTAATTTAATCAGATGTCGTGTTCTTGAATCTTTGTTTGAATCCTCCAATAGTTTTAAAGAATCATCAACCAATTGCCAAGCCAAATGACAATTAGGATATACAACATAATCAAATACACCTGAACCATCATATTTTTGAGCCGGTATGAAATGGAAAGGAATGTAAATTTTCAATTGAGAATCTTTTTCCATTGCTACAATGTATTGAAAACCTTTATGAGCAGTACAAGTTGGATCAAATATTTCACCTTTCCTCCTCTCATATTTTATATCAGGAGGTAAATTTTTAACTTTAATCTTTTCGTACTCGACGGCATCGTCAACATATTGAGATGCAAAAGCGATAATTTGTGCTTCTTCAGGGCTAAAACCTGCTTTTTCGGCAATTACTCGGATTGCACAATAATGAAAATCTTTTTTCATATAAAACTCCTAAAATTATTACAAAAATTTATTGTTTATTTTCCCCATCCTTCTTTTAACAACCTCATTGCATTTCCACCCATTATTTTTTCTATATCATTTTCTGAGATTCCATTTAATTTCGATAAGTACTGAATTAATTTGGGTAACTCGGATATATCTTTCAAATCATCCGGTGGGTCGGTAAATCCGTCGAAATCAGTACCGATAGCTACACAATCAACACCTCCTGTTTTTACTAAATGCTCGATTGTCTTAGCTAAATTTTCTATTCCGTTATCTCTTTTTGTACTATACCTGCTTAACCAATGGTTCATAAAAATAACTCCGATTACACCTCCGGAATCAGCTATTATTTTGATTTCCTCATCATTGGGATTCATCGGATGCCAGTTGTATTTTTGAACACCTACATGAGAAAAAATCAATGGTTTT
>JAZDIP010000029.1:0-5621 GCA_043804925.1 bacterium
ATATTTTAATATAAATATAGAGAAAATTCCATATATTTATAAATATTTGTCTTTAGGTTAATAAAAAATAATATTAAATTAATTTAGTCATAATAATTGGTTTGTCTTAAAAAATAAAGTTTGAAATGAAAAGGTTACTCAATAATTCATATATCAGTTTGTTGTTCAGAATAATATTAGGCGCTATTTTCCTGATTGCCGCAACATCGAAAATTGCAGATTTAGGAGGATTTGCAAAGGAAATCAGCAATTACAAAATTGTCCCTGATATTGCTGTCAACTTAATGGCAATGTCAATACCATGGATAGAATTAGTCTGTGCAATCTTTATTATTGTAGGTATCCGTACTAAATCATCCGTTGCCATTATCGGTTCACTATTAATTGTTTTCATCTTTGCAATCTCTATTGCTATGTTAAAAGGATTAAATATTAATTGCGGATGTCACACTCAGGTATTGGCGGAGAAAATCGGATGGCAAAAAATTCTGGAAAATGCCGGTTTATTAATATTAGCTTTATATCTTTTTTATTCCAAAGCCCCGAAGTTTACGATTGAAAATTATATAATTAAAAAATCTGCGTTTGCAAAAATGGCGGCTTTCAGAAATTTAAATTAATCTGCCTTGATGTTCAAATCCGGGAATAATAAAGTCAGGATTAATCCTTTGAATTGGATGGCTAATACCATTAATGACTTTTTAGCCCCACCCCACTGTGAGATTTGTAAAACATTAACCTATCCGGAAAATAACAGATTTGAATTTATTTGTCAAAAATGTTACGATTCAATTCCTTTAGCTCCTGAACCGGATGTGATCTTCAACAGATTAATTCAGGGCTTCGACAAAGATGATTTATTTATTAGCGGTGCTGTATCTTTATTTTCCATTAAAGAAGACCATGATTACATGAATGCGATTTATTCAATGAAATATTTCGGATTCTCGAGAATCGGGACAGAACTTGGAAAGGAACTTGGAAGATTATTAAAATATCAGGGAAAAACAAATTTCGATGCTCTCGTACCTGTACCTATTCACCATGCGAGACGGAGAGAAAGGGGATATAATCAATCGGAATTTATTGCTAAAGGTGTCAGTAATATTACCGGTATTCCGGTCAATACAAAAATCATTAAACGCAAGAAATACACACAAACTCAGACAGTTCTTTCAAAAACGGAAAGAAGGAATAATATACGAAATGCCATAACCGCATACCGTAAAGAAACGAAACTGGACGGTGGCAGTTACTTGCTAATAGATGATGTTTTAACGACAGGTTCTACTCTTAATGTTTGTGCTGAAGTTTTACTTTTTATCGGAGCAAAAAATGTTGAAGTTGCAACTTTGGTTTATGCTTAAAGGAAAATTATGAAATTAATCAATATACTATTCTTTATTACTTCGTCTTTAATGTTTGCCCGGGAAGAGTATAATTATCCATATAAAGATGGTATTCCTGCTAATATTTTCAAGCAAAGAAGGGAGATAGTGAATAATCACTTTCAAAAAAACACTATTTTACTTTTGCTATCAGCAGATTACTTCTCAAACACAAGTGATTTTTATTCAGGAAGTTCGGTTTCTCCTAATTTATATTATCTCAGTGGTATCCCTCCTCAGAGAGCTGTCCTTGTTCTTGTCCCATCAGGTATTAAAATTAATGGCGAAAATATTAGTGAAATTCTATTTCTCAAAGAACAGACTCAAAACGATATAAAATGGAATGGGTATAAAATGAATATTGCAGATGCCGGGAAAATTCTGCAAATCCAAAAAGTGATGAATCTCTCAGCTTTAGATAGCATGTTGAAAGAAATAGTTAAAGATAAGGACACACTATTTTTTGATAAATTATCACGAAGCAGGCACTTTTCAAATGATGAAAACCATACTGAATGTGATATTGAAATAATCAATAAAATTAAAACAAATTATCCTGAGATGAGTATTAAAACTAATATTCCACTCCTTTCGGAAATGAGGAGAGTGAAGGATAAGGAGGAAATAAAATTAATTCAAAAAGCAGTTGATATTTCGATTGAAGGACACAAAGCACTAATTAATTCAGCAAAACCCGGAGTAATTGAATACCAACTTCAGGCAGAAATGGAGTATCAGTTTCAAAAGAATGGGGCTGAAAGACCTGCTTATGGTTCCATAATTGGAAGCGGAAGAAATTCATGTTTTCTGCATTATCAAAATAACCGCGATACTGTAAAAGATGGAGATGTAATTTTGTTTGATTGCGGAGCAAAATACCATGGCTATTGTGCTGATATAACAAGAACCATACCTGCTAACGGAACTTTTTCAATTGAGCAAAAAATTATTTATAATATAGTTTTAGAAGCAATGGATTCGGCATTTGCTCAATGCAAGCCAGGAAATAAATTTACATTGATTCACGAAAAAGCAAAAGAGCTTATTAGCGAAAAACTTTTGGAACAATCAATTATCACTGAAAAAGAAGACGTTGATGTATATTTTCCCCATGGGACTTCACATTTTCTTGGATTGAATGTGCATGATTCGGGACCGGGGGAATATTTAGAGGAAGGGAATGTGTTGACTGTCGAACCAGGGATTTATATTCCGGCAGGGAGTAATTATGATGAACGTTGGTGGAATATTGGAATTAGAATTGAAGATGATGTTTTGATAACGAAAGAAGGATTTATAAATTTATCTGAGAAACTGCCGAGAACAGCGGAAGCGATTGAAAAGATGATGCGAACCAATCGTTAGTCTGTGTTTTAATTACACAGAGTTTCAAAGAGTGAGATTCAGGGAAAAAATTAACTTTAGGTTATATCTCAATCACTTTTCTTGTGCCGATGAAACCTTTTACTTTTCTTTCCAATGCTTTGAGTGATGCCTCGACAATTTCTTTAGAAGTCAGACCGAATTTGACTTGAAGCTCTTCCGGTTCACCACTTATTCCAAATCTGTCTTTTACGCCTACGAATTCCATAGGGACAGGATAATTTTTTACGACAACTTCGGCAACAGCACTTCCCATTCCACCATGAATCTGATGTTCTTCTGCAGTAACAATACAACCACAATCCATTGCGGCATTTGTAATTGTCTCAACATCCATGGGTTTAACGGAGGCATTGTTTATTACTCTTGCAGAAATTCCTTTTTTATCAAGTTCTTCAGCGGCAAGCAGGGCTTCCCAAACTAAAAGACCACATGCGATTATTGCTACATCAGTACCTTCCCTGAAAACCTGAGCTTTACCTATTTCAAAAGGAGTATCTTCCGTCGTAAACTTAGGGACTGCTGAACGGCCAAAACGGATGTAAGCAGGACCATACATCTCCCCTATTGCAATCGTTGCTTTTTTAGCTTCGGTAAAGTCGCAGGGAACAATTAAAGTCATGTTAGGCAAGGTTCTCAAAATTGACAATTCCTCAAGTGCCTGATGTGTTGCTCCGTCAGGACCAACAGTTATACCTGAGTGTCCGCCGCCTATTTTTACATTTGCATTGTTGTAACAAACGGAAATTCTTAATTGGTCGGTATTTCGAAATGCGGCAAAAGCACTGTAACTTGACATGAAGGCTATCTTTCCCGACAGAGCCATTCCAACAGCAATCGTTGTTGCATTTTGTTCTGCTATACCAATAGAGAAAAATCTATCAGGAAATTTGTCTTTGAAGTAAGAGGTCATAACTGAGCCTGTAATATCGGAACCAAGAACAACAACATTTTCATATTTTTCACCAAGTTCGACTAATCCTTCACCAAAACCGTGTCTTGTTGGTTTTTTACCGAGCAATTCAAATTTTTCCATTTTTTATATAATTAATTTTTAACAAATTTCAACTTTTTTTATAATAATGCATGATTTTATCTTACTGATTTAATCAGTTCTTTTATTTTAAAATATTTCACATAATCCTGCAACTTAAGTGTGGATTGAGTTAGTCTTATTCCATCTATCCTAACAATAAACCTATCGGCGACCAAAGCATATAAAGTTCCTTCTTTTCTATAGTCATCCCAGGTCACATAACCTTTTCCATAAGCAATTATAAATTGCTCAGTTTCCGAACCTGATACATCTGGTGGTTGAGAAAATAATTTTAATTCATAATCGGGAATAAATTTATAATTCCCGTAATCCGTAATGCTGAATTTTAAAAATCCATTGTTTGGGAAAATGTATTCGCTTGAAGCTATAGTAATTTTCCTGTTGTCCTCATCATTTTCTCCTATTTTATCAGGTGTTTTTTCGCAGCCGGGAACGGAAGCCGGTAAAAATTCAGCTAATTTCAAACCATCTATTACATCTGCTTTTTGCTCCTGTTTTTTGCTCTCAACAGGATTTCCGCTTGAATCCGATTTGAAACTTTCATCAACACTTTTATTAACTTCCTTCTTTTCATTACAGGAAAACAGTATAATTGGGAATAATAAAATTATATATATATTAATAAGCTTTTTCATATAAAAATCCTTCCAATTATACAAGTTCTTCCAAAGCTTTGACTGCCTGTTCCTCGTTCGGAGGATTGCCATGCCAATTGTAATTATCATTCATAAATGACACTCCTTTTCCCATAAAGGTTTTGGCTATAATTACAGTCGGTTTGTTGATTTTGCTAATGTGATTTTTATCAAAAGTATTGAAAGCATTTATAATCTGCTCGAAATCATGACCGTCAATTTCAATAACTTCAAATCCAAAAGCAAGGAATTTTTCTGCAATCGGGTAAATACTCATTACTTCTTTTACCCTGCCGTCAATTTGGCAATCATTGTTGTCGAGAATCCAGCAGAGATTATCGAGTTTGAAGTTAGATGCAGACATTGCGGCTTCCCAGACCGAACCTTCCTGCATTTCGCCATCACCGGTTAAACAGAAAACTTTTCTGTCATTTCTATCAAGAAGTTTATCGCTCATAGCCATGCCAACTGCAATTGAAATACCCTGACCCAATGAACCGGCGGCTGTTTCAATTCCTGGTAAATCGGTGTCCAATGCGGGATGCCCCTGCAAACGGCTCCCGTATTTTCTCAATGTATTCAACTCCGAAACCGGGAAATATCCTGCCCTGGCAAGGCATGAATATAGAACTGGACACAAATGTCCGGCACTTAGAACAAACCTGTCACGTTTTTCCCAATTTGGTTTTTTGGGGTCATATTTCATGAATCCGCCAAAAAACAAAACTGCGAAAATATCAGCTAAGCCAAGAGGTCCTCCGCTATGACCGGACTTTGCAAGATATAAGCTTTTAATAATATCGCGTCTTAGCTCTAAAGCAATATCATCAAACTCATTGGATTCCCGTTTTTTATTCTCAAAATTCCTATCGTCGAAACTAACTTCTAATGCCATAATTTTATAATCAATATTTAATAAAACGATAAAACAAATTACAAAACTAATTTAAGATAATGAAATATGTTCCATTTATTTGGAAAATTTGTTGATTAGTTTTTTGAAAAATGTAATGTTCAAAATTCCCATTTTTAATACCAATTCAAAATACATTATTGAAACAACTCTTTTCAATTTTAAACGTCCTTGGCAAGGAAATAAATGATAAATATCAGAAATTTATAAGGAAATACAATGAAAAATATAAATAGATTCTCTGC
>JAZDIP010000030.1:0-7250 GCA_043804925.1 bacterium
GAGAGTCAGATTATTGGAGCGGACACAGATTTTCCAGGACTTTTTGGAGTCGTCCAGACCGATAAAGATGTTTTGGCTTTTGGCGATACAGGTTTGCGTTATTCTCATTGATTGCCCCTTTGGTTATGATTAAAAAGAACACATTAATAATAACAAGTCCATCGCAGAATCTCAATTGTTTCAAAACTTTTATAACATAGTAACTAACAGCGAAAGCTGTTCGATTTATTGCAGGATTGCCGGCTTTTTGAAAGATAAATTGATAAGTATAAGATTGGCGGTGTCACTTTCGCTGTAGGTGATGCTTGTCGTTAGCACATATAAAAATCGGAGGTGAAAAATGTCGCTACTTTCGTTTTTAAAAGATGAGTCAACATTGATAAAAAAATCGCTTTCAAACTTGAAAAAGATATTCAGAACATAACAAAATGAAATATGAAAATAGTAAAATACCTTATACAAATTAAAATAAAATTTTTAACTTACTTTTGAATATATTCTTTTAAGCAAAGATTACATCTGAGGAATAAGATGGTCAATTTAGAGCAAAAGAAAATCAACTATCCCGTGACATCAGGTTCACTAGTCATAAAAGAAAATGCTTATAACTTAGGCAAGTTCTGGATTAATGATCTGCTTTCCCACAAGAGTGGCTTTGCAAATGAAGATTTGGTGAACTTGTTGCTTCTTTGTGATGGTGTGAGGAAATCTCAAGAAATTATAAATTTCATAACTAGTATATATAATGAATCCGAAGACAGGATTAATAAAAAAGTCAAGGACTCTTTTCAATATCTTCAACAATTAGGATATATCAAGTTTGTTGATAGACCAATGCATCAACCTATCACATTTCATAGAAAATGTACTGAATGGTCTCTGGATATTGTATACTTAGAGGTTACGGACTTATGTAATCTATCCTGTCTGTACTGCTATGCTGAAACTAACTCTAAGGCAAGAAGGAAATTAAAAACCGGAGACATTTTTAACCTAATCGATGATCTTGCCAATCTTGGAGTTCTCAAAATAATTTTCACGGGTGGTGAGCCTTTACTTCATGAGAATATCTTTGAAATACTTCGCTACACCAAAAGTAAAAAAATTGATTTCAGTCTATTCACAAATGGCACGCTACTAAATGAAGATACGGTGTTGAGATTGAAGGATCTTAATCCTCAGAGTATAGCTGTTAGTTTAGACTCAAATCATGCCGAGATTCATGATATGACTAGAGGTAAAAAATGCTACTCAAATGTGGTGAAGGGGATTGATCTTCTGAATAGGGAAGGGATTCCTATAAGGATTAACTCTACAATTTTAAAAGGAATAAATGACAAAACTAGCGATATCGAAGATGCAATTTCATTTTTTATGCATAAGGGGGCAAATGCGATTGTGATTGGTCCGGTTATGGCATATGGAAAAGGAAGAAAAAATACACATCTCGTACTACCCCCGTCTAAAATGGAACAAATTGCATCAATTTTTCAAAGAAAGGCGGAAGAGTATAAATGGAAACGCGATAAAGACGAAATGCACTCTTTAAAATTCTCAGATACTTTCAATACTAATAAAGTGATCCCTCATTCCACATGTGGTGTAGGCACATTCGCATGTTATATTAGAACTACCGGTGATGTAATACCTTGTCCTCTTTTTAGAGATATGAATTATTGCGCAGGAAACGTTAAAGAAAAAAAATTAGATAAAATATGGTCACACTCTAGCATTTTTGAATCCTTTCGCATGAACACTGTTGAAGATATTCCAGAATGTCAAGACTGTTCCGCCAAGTTAAACTGTTTAGGGGGATGTAAAGCTAGGGTTTTGATGTATGATAGAAAGTTTGATAGTCCTGATCTTTGGGCGTGCAGTACCATGCAAGGACTCGGGATTAGATGATGGGTAAAAAATACACGCTTATTGAATATAGTCATTAACTTCAACATAATAATGTTTCTAATTATTTTAAATTAAGTGGTTTGGACGGAAATTCTGCAATTTGATCAAATATTTTAACCATCTGCTGATGTCACGAAGAAAATATACCATTTGTGTAAATGTTGGTTTTTTGAGAGTACTCAAACAAAAATATAACGATGTTTTATATTTCAGGATTCTTTTTTGACAAAGTCTTGGGGGGATATAATAAATAAGTAAGACAAAAAGAAAGGTGGTGAAGAAAAATGAACAAAAAAACAATACACACTAATCCAAAGCTTGTGCCAATTGAAAAGAAATCCTTCGAACCAGCTTTTCAGCCTAGTTTCAAATCTGCTAAATCAGATCGAGACATGGCCGGCCCTTGTGAACATATGTGTGAAAAAATGTGTGAACAAATGTGTGAACCTTGTTAAGTTGGTGGAAGTTTATATTGAAACGCTTTTGAAATTTTATTATAACGTACTTTTTTCATAGTGTCAAAAGTTAGTTATTAATGAAATCTATAATCCACTGGTAATTCATTCTTTTATAATCTAAAAACTGTATATCCCCCTTTTGACTTACTTGAGTGGAATCCCTGAGAAAGATTAAGCACGTGAAAATCAGAGAGTTGTGAAGAACCATTCTTAACATGTTTTTTATTTTTAATTAAATTATTGATACTACCGAGAGAAAGAAGATGATGATTGGATCTAATTCTATGTTTATGGAATCTATATAATTGGGTAAAATACTATTAAAATGATAAATTTGAAAAAATTAAAGTGCTAACCATTGGCTACACCTGCTCGTTAGCACTTATGAAATGTTTAATAATGTTCATGTATGAGGTCATTTGGTTATGCTAAAGTTCTCTTTTTAGCCCAATTAACAGAAGGAGTTGAAATGAACCATGTTATTTTTAAACTACTGATTTTATTTCTTATTTTGATAATTATTAATGGATGCGCCACAATGAATACCATTTGGATGAACACAGAAAGAGAAAATACACAGGAGTCGTATAAAGCATTCGTTGAACAATACCCTGATTGTGAGTTAGCAAAAGAAGCAAAGAAGAGAATTGATGATGTTGATTATGCATTTTTTACAACCTGTCAATTAGGGACAATCGAATCTTTTCGGGGATTTGCAACCTCTCATCCATCGAGCTATTATATACCTATAGTAAATTCTCGGATCGAATTCTTAAGTGAGACCAATCCTTATAATATCAATTCGTATAAACTTTTCATAGAAAATCATCCTCACAATCCTTTTATACTTGAGGCTAAGGCATCTATTCCAGTCTTATGGCTACATGAACAAAATAAGACTATAGGTATTGCAATCACAATTGATTCGATTTTTTCTTGGAGGGGCATTTTTAGTACCAAAAAAACTAAAGATGAATTAAAAAATATTCTTTTCAATGAATTAAATGATAAATATTTTAAGAATGAAGGTATTCATACCTTTTTAATCAATTACACGGACACATCTAATAGTTGGTTGGGAAACAGTGCTAATATTTCAACTATAATTGAGTTAAATTATAGTGAACGCGGGAAAGATTTACATCCCTATAATTCCTATAGTAGTGGAAGTAGCGGATTTGTCGGATATACTTCTGACGCATTACATAATACGAATGTCAACATGATTGCAAACTCTGTTGATGCCCTTCTTGGAACAGATATCAAAAAGATTTATTCTTTTACTGTTAGGGATGCAATGACTGGTTTTGTATATTGCTTAGATATTAGTAGTCTTTCTCAGAGTGTTAGTGCTCTTGAAATGTTACAATTCTTAGACTATCTTAGTACCGATAAAAGAATTCTACCATCTCTTTTAATTGCTTCGTGTTCTTACAATACTGAAGTAAGGTGGAGAGCAATTTTTTCTCTTGCGCATTTTATCAATCAGAATGTTGATGATGGAGAAGTAAAGATCTTAAGAAATGGTATAGAAGCAATTGTAAGTGAAGCTTTACTAGCGGCAGCTAAGAAAGATAAGAACAAGGATGCAGACTTTCGTGCATCTGTAGCAATGTCAGTAGCAAATATGAAAAATGTAAATTTAATTAAATCACTCACTTCATCCCTTGAAAATACTGATCCTATAATCCGTACCGCTGCAGTAAAAGCTATCGGGATGATAGGAGACAGTACATCTAATAGTCTATTAATAAAAGCCTTTACAGATGAACATTGGGCGGTCCGAACAGCTGCAGTAGAACAATTCGGAATAAAAGAAGATAGTCTATCAAAAGAACTATTATTTACAGCGCTTAATGATAAGTGTTGGGCTGTTCGTACCGCTGCAAGGAAAGCATTAGAACAAAAAATAGAAGATATAATCATTATGGAAACTACTATTGGTACGATTGAGATAGAATTATTTGAATCTGATGCGCCAAAAACAGTCACAAACTTTGCATGTCTTTCTGAACAGGGATATTATAATGGTGGAATTTTCTATAACATAGATCGAGGATTGGGATATATTTTTGGATGTGATTCGGCGGGAACAGAAACAGGTGGTAGAAGCATTTACGGTAAGGAGTTTGAAGATGAATTAAATCCAAAATCTTCATTTTTTAAAACTGGATATATAAAAGGAACTGTTGCAATGGGAAACCATGGCCCTAATACTAACACCAGTCACATTATGATTTTCTTTAATAATTCACCAATATTAGCAAAAAACTATACTATATTCGGAAAAGTAGTTAGTGGAATGGATGTAATTGAAGAAATTGCTAATTCCGAAACAATACAATGGAGAATAAGTTACAGAAAGCCCAAAACTGATGTTAAAATAATAAGAGCATACCTCAAATATTGAGTACACCATTGAAATATTCAACAAACTTAGTTTTTAACAATTTTTCTAAAGATTTACGAATATTAATTGTAAATCGGTTCGCTAGTTGTCGTATTTCATATATTATTTATTTGTCAAAAAATATATTGGAGGTTTAAATGAGAGTTATTTTGACAATAGTAATAAAAAAAATCATTGTTTGCATGACTCTAATTAGTGCTTGTTATAATCTATTTGCGCAAGAAACTACCGATAATAAAACAAGAATCGTAAAAAATATTGATTTTTCTTTATATTGTGGCTTTAGTTTTACAAATTTTCAAGGAGAGACATCTGAATTTGCTAAAACAGTTAATAATTCAACTGGATTGAATCTTAAAGAAAAATTAAGAAGTTTATTAATTCCAGTTGGCTTATCCGCTTCTCTAAATGCAACTCCATGGCTTTCTTTTAAATCTGGTGTCTTATTTGCTCCTAAAGGAATGAAATTTAAAGATCAGATAGAAATTGATTGGGATGAATACGGTATCGAAGTTATCTTAAAACTATACTACATTGAAATTCCCACTTTAATAGAATTTTCCACAATTACAAATAGGAATACTCATTTTTATATTAATGGGGGAATCTCCCCCTCATATAAAGTTAACTCAAAAATAGTTACCACTGTTTGGATAATTGATTATACTCCTTCTGTAGAAGATGAGGAAACAGAAAAAAAAAGTTGGCCAGATGTTAATAAATTTGATCTTGGTTACATTATCGGAGGAGGTATTAAAGACCAGGATATTTATTTAGGTATACAATATGAAAAGGGATTAAAAAATATATCGACAGCAGGCTGGGATTTTAAAAACCAGACTTTTACTATTCTAATGGGTGTTTACTTTTAGGTAATTGCTAACCAAAATAGTTTGGTGGAGATAACTCGGTGAGCTCTTTGATGATTTTGAGATTTTCGACTTCACATGAGGATTTCAAAAGTAGGAAGATTATCGCTTCGAGTCACCTCGTATCTCAGGCTTGCCCGTTATATGATAAAAAGGAGTATAAATGCCTATTGAAGTTGAGTTCTGGCGAATAAATGATACGAAAGTAAAGAAAGTACCTTTTAGTTCAATTGAAACAGAACAAAGATTAGAAGACATCCTATTTAACGATTTATCAATTATAAAGGATGATATTTTATTATTAGGAAGACAAGTAATTACTACCTATGGAAAGAAAATTGACTTATTAGCAATAGATGAATATGGGAAAATATCAATAATAGAGTTAAAGAAAAACAAAACACCTCGCGAGGTTGTAGCGCAGATTATTGATTATGCTTCTTGGGTACAAGAACTTTCATATAAAGATATTATTGAGATATATAATGAAAATAATCAAGAACCATTTGAAAAAATCTTTGAGGAAAAATTTGGTGTTCAGCCACCAGAAAAAATAAATCAAGAACATGATATGATAATAGTATGTTCTGAAGTAGATAACGAAACAGAGAGAATAATTGATTATTTATCAGATAATTATAATGTTCCGTTAAACGTGGTGTTTTTTAGATTTTTCAGAGATAATAACTCCGAATATTTAACTAGAAGCTGGCTTATTGACCCAATTGAAGTAGAAGAAAAATACAGTCGTTCAAAACAACAGAATAAGGGCGAATCGTGGAATGGCAAAGATTTTATAGTAAATATCGATGTGGGCGAAGATGAGGTATCTTCTTGGGAAGATTCGGTAAAATATAGTTTCATCTCTGCTGGTGGAGGTAAATGGTACAGTCGCTCACTTTATCAACTAGAACCAGGTCATAGAATATTTGCCATGATTCCGAAGAGAGGTTACTAAGGTGTTGGTACAGTGTTAGAAAAAAGTGCTCCTGCTAAGAATTTCTTTGTCGAAGATGAAAGCGGAAATAAAAAATCAATTTTAGATGTTCCTCTTGTTTGTGAAGATTTAAAGCGTACACCTGATAACTTGGAAACCTGTCAATATTTTGTAAAAGTAAAATGGATTATTACGAAAAAAGAAACAGAGCCATATTGGGAGAAAGGGCTTAGAGCAAATCAAAACAGTGCATTTAAATTAAAAAATTCATACACATTAGAAAAATTACTACAACATTTCAATATTGATAACTGACATAAAATGCAAATAACCATTGCATTCACCTGCTATGATAAAAGTCAAGTATGAATTAAATATTTTTGAATAGAATCGTCTCCTTAATATAATGCTCAATAATCATAGATTTATCATGCTGCTATTCGTGGTTGGTCCACAAGTTACGATTCAAAGTGCGGGAAAAGAGGTATCAACAAACTAACGGTCGTGATCACGAGGTCACAGCTCAACGCACGTTGTATACCTTGTCGGCATATAGCCGATTCCCGCTGAAAAAGATAATATCTGCACATAGAGAACCATTTTTACATAAGACTTATTGCAGTACTCCCACACAATAGGGTTCATTAGATAGGACACAATGTCTCAGACGG
>JAZDIP010000031.1:0-23466 GCA_043804925.1 bacterium
TAATTTTTTTCATTACTCGAAATCCGTTCACAGAAATTGCCATTACTAAATAGCATTTTTTTTCATGTTGCTCTGCATAATAATTTACTTTCATTATATCACTTCCCAAATAGTGTCAAAATATTTTAATACTAATTTAAGACACTTTATTGGAATTTCCAAACAATTCTCAACAAATCTAAAAAAATCTTTATCTTTGGGAAACGGCTTTAAATCTATGTTTTTTCAATTGATAAAATACATTTTTGGAATTTAAGAATTGTAAGGTTTGAATCCTGTCTGGATCACTGAAGAAATAATATAATATCTTGTAATTAGAGATAGTTACAGGATTTTTTTGTTTGACTCTCTTGATAATTAAAAATAATTAATTAAACTAATATACTTTGAAAATTTGAAAATGTTAAATGTCTATTTACTCAACTACCTATTTTCTATGTGAATAAAGATTATTCAAAATAATATTAATTGATTTTCCTTTAAAGCTCTACAGTATTACGCTCACTTTTAAAAATTTCCATTTTATTTCTGTAATATCACCAGTGTCTTAATTTCTTTTGTTTCACACATTTTCTCAAATTTTAGCAGAATATTTTCCATTTGAATTTTTAAAATCAAAATCGGTTAGTCTAAAACCAGTCTTTTACCAAAAAGAATATTCTGTTTGACTGTATATGTTTCAGGATTCAATTGCAGAAAATGGTCATTATTAGTTGTTCCTTGTTGTCTTTTCTCAGATAAATCTCTATGCACATCAAATCGAATATATCAAAAATATCTTTTTTCATCTCTCTTGTTTTTCTTTTATTTTTTCTAATACTTCCTCTCCTTTCAAAAACTTATCTATCTCTTCTTTTAAAGGAACTGTCCTCATTGTTCCGGTTTTGTCTATGCCATAATTATTAACCGCATGGAAATAGAGCGGCTTCATCCTTGTATCCTTTTCTACAGTTATCTTAATTAATGGCATAGCATCAAAATCTTCCACACAAACAACCGTTCCATCCTTTTCACTAACAGAGTATCTAATTCCATCAATTTTAGGGAACACCCAAGCATATACACAATTTCCGTAAACACAGCGTACTTGATTTTTATTTTCTATAAAACTTATTTGTAATTTTGTTGTTTTTGAGTCAAATTCCATTCCTTTTAGTATTTTCCCATAATTTAATTCTTTCATTTTCTCATTTGGTATATTTTTCAGAGCATCCATATCCACTGCTAAATAATATACTCCTTTTTTTATGTTACCAATATCTATAGAGCCGTTTTCCTGCGGATTATTTTTACTAATTTTTTGCCAACCAGGACTTAAAATAAAATGGTCAACGGCAGTAAGATATTTGTCCCCATTCTTGCCAGCTCCGGGAGGGACGATTGGTAAATGTTGTACAGCACCGGCAGCTAAGCCATGGCCAGAATTTCTTTCTTTTTGTTTTGTTATATCTTTCTTTGTAGAATCTTTTTTACCAGCAAGAACCTGTAAACTTGCAAAGATAATAATTGTCGTAATTGTTATCAATTTTACATAACTCATTGTCATAAAATTAACTCCTTTAAATATTTTTATTAATATATACTCAAAACTAAACCTTGAACATTTACTGATTTTGAATTTTCAGGTACAGTCAGGGTGCAAAGAATGATTTCATCTCCATTTAATCTGCTGTTCTTGTTCATTTCAAATTTTAAATTTAGTTCGCTACGTTCGGTTAAGGATCAAATTATTACTGATTCATTTTTTCTTTTTAATATCTTTATCTTTAACAAAATATATTTCATAGTAATATTTCTCATTAATATTTTTTACCTCTACCAACTGGTCAGGTATAGTTCTTTTATCTTTATCTCCAAATAGCCTTAATAAAGATGCTTCATCAAATATAAGGTCTTTAATAAATACTTTTTTATTATCATAATTTTTGCGAACATTTTGAGTCCAAGCGTAAATCAATTTCTTTTTGTTTTTATTATATATGTATCCTCCACTTCCAATTATTTTATTTTCTTCATTATAAATATTTTCTTCAAGAAACAAACCATTTTGAATTGTCATAAAAAACTTGGGTGATACATGTTCTGAACCTTTAGGCTTATCCTTTTTATCTTCCGGATTATCAGGGACAGTAGTTTTACATATGCAATTACCTGTTTTGTCTGGACATTTACATTGATTGTTGGATTCTCTTCCTTCAGTTTCTACTATTCTTGAAAATGATTCATTTATTAAAAAAAACAAGAAAAGTAGTATGTAGACAAAAATTTTGATTTTTTTATTTTTTAACATTATTATCTCCATAAATATTTATTTTACAATTTTAGCATTTATTTCATATACTACTTTATTTTTTATTCTTTTAACAGGTGATGTTTGTTCCCTAATTTCCCATTTGTTTTCATCCTTTAATATTTTTTTGGATAATTCATTATTAAACAAGAAATTATCAAAATGTATTTCTGTAGGGATATCTTTCAAATCATTGAATATCTCCCATTCAAATAAAATCATATTTTTTTTCTTTTCTAAAATAAATTTTCCTTTACCAATTGCTTTGTTATTTTCATCTAAAATATAAATAAATGAAGGATCAAAATTTCTAACTTTTTGAACAGGTTCATCTCCTTTCATCAGAACATTACACCAAGAGTCACCCGGCGTTTCACAATCATATACAGCCTTATTTTCTACAACATTTCTTGTTGCTTTAGTTTTTTTATAATATAAATATTCCTTTTTCTTTGAAAAGGAAATATCAGGCAATAAAATACATATTGCTAAGATAATGAATAAAATCAATGCTTTTTTCATTTAAACCTCCTAAAATTAAATTTAAAAAAATATTGTCGGACATTCGACATTTAATACTAAAATATATCATTTTTTCCTCTAAAAATATTTCAAAATATTTGGCTGTCCCCTTTCGAGAACAGCCGTTAATTAAATTATTTAATTATATTCAACAATTTAGTCTTCGAGTAATTCCCTGATTTAACTGTATAATAATAAGTTCCTGAAGGCAAACCTGCCAGACTGAATGGAAAAATCTGAGTACTGCCACCCAAAGTTTTTCCAATAAAGACATTCGCTACATTATTACCAAGTACATCTGTTAATATAAGACTGGCATCACTAAAATATTTGGACGATTCAATCTGGAATGTAACATGGTCACTTGATGGATTTGGATAACAGCCTATTTTCAGCTCAAATTCACCATCATCATAGTCAATTACTGAAGTTGTTACTGAAAGCGTACCTTTTGACAGTATTCCATCAGAATTTAAAGATGAATATTCGATTTCAATTGGTTCTGTTGAACTTGTCGGATGTGAAATTGTTATATGAATTGGACCAACGCTTTTGTTACTCATGATCGGAGAAAGATTAGCCAAAAATAAAGAATCATAATACATCCCACAACCTGGTGTTATAGGTCTGCATGGATTACGATATTCATATGAATTGTTTTCAACCTCAAAAGGAGAAATTAACGCACTTCCATCTTTTAGCAGTTCCATCTGACCAATTGATATTATTTTGCAATTCTGCGTTAGAGGTTTTAACATTATGCTGGTAACAGATTCCATGTAGATGTTTTGATTGGTAAATTCAACTGAAATATGGCTTATCTTTTGTTCTGATTGTGGTGTGGTTTCACTTAATTCATGTTTAGATTCGTCATCAGATAACTGTGCGAGAACAGAAAATTCCTCAAGCCAATTAGCAGTTATTGAATCCTCTTTACTACTTAAATTAACAGTAACATTATTTTTGAACATATAGTCCTGATTCGGATTGGCAAAAACCAAATCAAAAAATGTTAGTGAATCTAGTAACCAACCACCCTCTGATTGTAAGAAAGCAATGTTATCTTCAATAACAGCTTCATTACCTGAAACAGGGTCCTTCATTGATAGTATTTGAATATCATCAAGCGGTTCAAAAATTAGTGAATTAATCAGTATATTGTCTGAATTATCCAGATTCAATCTCAAGTTAAGTGTTCCATGAGTAATATCTGTCATAGTGATTGATGCAGGAGGATGAATATCCATATTGTTTGAAACGTCCATTATTATTTTTCTTTCAAACAAAGTATCACAGGTACAGCAAGTAGAATCAGTAATATAATATCGAACCCAATATCTAATTTCGTCACTCAATAAATTTTGGGGGTCAATTGTTTGACATACTTTATTAAATTCAACATTGTAATTGACAACGTATTGGGTATTATACATATCGAGTGCCGAACTTGTATTAAAATCACCATAAACAACTTCGTTCCTGCTACCATTAATAAATTCTATTGGTAACCATGGAGGATTAACGCTATTTCCAATATAAGCATAATTAGGATTCGCAGAATTACTGACCCAAGGAGTAGTAATACCACCAGCTAAATATCTTTTTGAGTGATCGGTTGAAACTTCTACTATTCTTGCTTTTAGTGGCTTCACATCGTTTTGGATAACACCATTCGCATCCTTGTAACTAAAATATCTCATGGCTTGGACTATATTCATTCCTACTCTTTTTGTTGGAAGATACCCGGCTTTAAGATTAACGTAAGTATATTTATGTGTTGAGCAACCACTCCATTTTGGAGGTTTATGAGTTGAAGGAGTCCAATCATTTTTATAAAAATAGAAATTATCACAACAACCGGTGCATTTCGGCAAATCGAAGCAAAACTTATCTTTACATGTTCTGTCATTTTGCTGGTCTTGTAGATATGTTTCAATACAGCCATTAGTAACGTTATTTGTGTTTGGAAATGTTCTGATATGATTAGAAATACCTGGCGGTAAGAGTAATCCAAATGGAGAATTTGCATCAAAATCTGAGTGGTCCCACTCAAGAACCATATTTTGATTCGTAGGATTCTGGATTTCAAGATTCAATAAATACCATTGCACACCATTATCGTCTTTGCTGGCACATTCAACACTATGATTCAGTATTATTGGACAATTCTCACAAGCAAGTGTATCTGACATATAACAAAGTATATCACTACTATCCTGATTTAATATCTGGAAATTAACAATCGGATCTGTAACTCCATTAGGAATAACACAGATTTGCCCAATTTCATGATTCTGCCCCGTGTACAAATGATCGAAAGGATCGGTAAACCATGTAATCTCATTAGCTAATAATCCCCCACTCGATGGGAATTGCGGAACGCTTTTCCAACCTGAGGCAAGCCACTCATACTTCAACTGGGCCGGTGGATTTATAGTTGCTTTAATAAAATATGGTTGTTCATAATAAGTAGAAATAAAATTATCCATTTTGAGTCTGAAGCAACAAGGACCTTCATCCTCAACTAAATCTACTTTGATGCTATCGCAAGGAGTTGGTTGTGGCATTGTACAATCCAGAGCAAATCTTTTAGTGCAGACTGTATCTCCGTTTTGATTCAGCATTTGAAAATCAAAAGTAATTTGTTGTGCTGTAGTTTTATTGAAACAAATATTACCTGAACGATAAACATTATCTAATCCACCCGGAATATTTATTTCCATACTTGTAGAAGTATTTGTCGCAGTCCATCCCGTAGGCAATGTATAATTTGATGTAAAACTATAACCTGCATTTTTAGCACCAAGTTGGATTGTATAAATGGTTGAACTTTCACTATGATTTTCAATTGAAAAATCGAAACAACATCCATTAGTATTTGTAAATGATACTAATACGCTATCACAATTGAATGTACTACAACAATCCAAAGGACCATAATTTTGAACGTCTATACTTGATGAATTTACTAATGTCCCATTTGGGACATCATTAGAATTTTCAGAATAATTAATAATATTTGAATTTCCGTTTTCAGTACTTAATACCGGAAAATATATAATCAATCCTTGTTCATCTCCAAAAAGACATTTATACATATCATTCTCAATATCAGATTGTTTCCTGGCACGGTTCCAAATCCTGAATTCATCAATTTTCCCTTTAAAATAACTTGTTGAAATCATTAATTCAGCTTGAGCAGCAATGATTGGAACAACATCTCCATCCCACAAAACTGTATTTGGAATATTTTTTGTTAGGGGTGTCCCTCCGATTGAATTCCCATTTGAATCATAAACATAAAATGAAATATTCTTTGTAGTAGAATTATATACTCCTGCAACAAAATACCATTCTCCTGCATTTATACTTTGTGCCGGTAAATTGACGAAATCATCTTCAACATGAAATGTTAGCTTATCAGCTTCAATATTTGCTCCTCGTCCAAAACCAATAAAATAATCTGTCATGTTTGTACCATCTGCATCAATGCTAAATAATTGCTGTCCATAACCTTTCCAATTTGTTGGGGGGATAGGATTATCTAGTTTAAACCACATTTCCCATGTAAAACTATTTCCCCGATTTAAGTATATATCGCTTGATGGTAATCTAACATGAGCATTACTTGTTGTTGGGAAATATATTGACGCACAATTATTCTGTGCAATAATTACATTTGCAAAGAAAACAAATGTTAGTAAAAAAAGAGAAAAACTCTTCATCTTACACCTCAAAAATTTTTTAAACATTTATTAATTAATGAATCTATTTCTATCGGTTTAAGTATATATCCAAGTTCCTTACCGTTTTCTTTGTGGATTTTGTAGTATTTCCCGGATGTCTTGATTATTGCATCGAAATTCCAATCTTTGAGAGTTGACAATATAGTATTGCCTTCCGAATCAATCATATTAATATCCAAAATCACAATTTCAGGATTTTCTGTTTGAATTATTGCGAGAGCTTCCGGTTGTGTCTCAGCTTTAAATATGTTTATACTCTTACTGATACTTTCTATTTCAGCGGCAATTGCATTAATTTCTGATGCTGAAGATTTTGCTATTAATACCTTTATTTTTTCCATCATTATTTTAAATGTTTCACAAGTTTCGAAACAAAATTATCCGAATCAAGTAAAAATTAAAATGATGAATTAGTAACTGTGAACTATTATTGAGTAAACAGCCCTTTTCGTGAGTATTTGTTTTAGAGTTTTAAAAATTTTGTTAAGAACATATCTTTCTTTCGAATAGATACTTCTATTTCGGTACCGTCGGACATGATAACAAATCCGCCTTTTCCTTTAAGGTATTGCTTAACGTGAGCCATGTTAATAAGATGAGAACTGTGAATTCTGCAAAAGTTAAATTCTTCGAGTAAAGCTTCGTATTCTTTTAATGTTTTAGGTATGATTACACTCCTTTTTCCGGTAAAATAGAATGTTGTGTAGTTGCTTTCTGCCTGGCATCGGATTATTTCAGATATTTTAAAGAAACTGTATCCGTCTTTGGTCGGCAAAGCAATCATTTCAGGTTGAGCATTTTTATAATTTTCTTTTAGTACAGTTATCTGATAATCTGATGATTTCATCACTTCACGTTTATGAATTGCTTTTTCGATAGAAGATTTCAATTCATACATATCAACTGGTTTTAATAAATAATCGAGAGCCGCAAATTTAATTGCCCGGATTGCATAATGATTAAAAGCAGTAACAAATATTACTTCAAAATCAATTTTTTCAAAAGCATCGAGAATATCAAATCCGGTACCACCCTGTAATTCAATATCGAGAAAAACAATATCAGGCCTGTGATTGATTATTGCTTGAATACCCTTTTCAACTGAATCAGCCATTTCTACAATATCAATATTCAAACCTGAGAAATTCTTTATTATAAGATTTTTGATTATTTCTCTTCCTTGTTTTTCATCGTCAATTATTACTACTTTTACAATCTCATCATTCATATTTACTTAAATTAATTTGTGTGTAAATAGTTAATTCCACTTTCGTCCCGACAGGATTACCATTGTCATCAACCATGTCAGTTATTTTTTCATGCGAATTTAAAAGTTTGAGTCTTTCTTTCGACACATTAGTACCAACTGATTTATGTTGTATGCCATTATTCTTTTTCATTTCCTCAGCAGTCTTTCTTCCTATACCATTATCAGTTATTATGCAATGCAGAAAAGCACCTTTCTTTTGAATTTCCAAAAATATTTTTCCCTGAGTTGATATCTTCGAAAAACCATGTTTAATACAATTTTCAATATATGGCTGCAAAACCATCGTTGGTATTCTTTCTTCGTGAGTATTAATCTCAGGAGAAATATTAATCCAATAATCAAATTTTTCATCGAATCTAAGTTTCTCAAGCTCGAGATAGGTCTTTAACAATTCCAATTCACTGTTAAGTGGTACATATTCACGCATTGAATTTTCTAAAACTTTTCTTAGCAATCTTGAAAACATTGTCAAATATGACATTGCTTTTTCGGTTTCTTTAATAAGAATCAAATTTAAAATTGAATTCAATGAATTAAATATAAAATGTGGATTCATCTGTGAGTGCAGTGCTTTCAACTGGAAGGATAAAATTCTTTGTTTTGTTTTTTCACGCTCGAGTTTTCTTCGGTTTTTCAATAAAATCAAATACGAAAAAAGACCTATGATAATTAAAACAACTAAAATTTTAAACCAAATTGTCATCCAAAACGGTGGTACTATAATTAAATGAATCATTATTCCTTTTTCATTCCAGACAGCATCGTTATTCGATGCTGTAATTCTTAAAATGTAATTTCCTGGTTCAATACCTGCAAGTATTATTGAGTTTTGAGTTCCAAGATAAATCCAATCATCATTTATACCATCTATTATATATGCATATTGATTTAATTGTGGAGCAATATAATCAAGTGCCGCAAAATATATTTTCAAATAATCCGAATTCCAATCTTTTTTTATCGTATCACCATCTTTCAAATAATAAGAAATTAAACTGTCATTGATGAACAATTTAGTAACAACAATCTTTGGAATATTGGAATTAACTTTCATATCTTTTGGAGAAAAATAAGTCAATCCATTTTTGCTCCCTAAAATCAATTCATTGGATTCATTAAGAATAGCCGTACTAAAATAAAACTTATCACTTTCAGGGTCATCATTTTTACTGAATTTGGTAAATTTTCCGGACGATTTTTCATATTTAATCAAACCAATATCAGTAGATAACCACAAATTATTATTGTTATCACAAATGAGGTTACTTATATAGTTACAAGGAAGTCCTTCGTCTTTACCAATAACAGTAAAATTATCTTGAACAGGATTGTACTTATTTAATCCAATCCCATCAGTTGCAATCCAAAGATTATTATTCTTGTCCTCACAAAAAGCTTTAATTTCGTTACCGCTTATTGAATATTTGTCTTTGGGATTACTTTTATAAATTTTAAATCCGTCATACTCCGGTAAATACTTGTTTAATCCATTAAAAGTTCCTACCCAGATATTACCGATTTTATCTTTAAAAATCTCATAAGTCACATAATCGCTAATGGGAAATTTATTAGTATCCGATGGGAAATAAGATTTAATTTTATTTGAACCTTTTACATGTCTTTTTAGCCCGTAAAGAGTACCATACCAAATTTCATCTTTGTCAACTAAGAGACTATTAATATAAGATTTCAGTAATGTTTCATTATAGGGTTCAAGAGAATTAGCTTCGCTGTAATCAATAAACTCTCCTTTTCTTTTATCGAAATAAAATAATCCGGATAGTGTTGAAATCAATAAAGTGTTTTTATCATATTCCTTAATATCAGTTATTCTGTTTTTACGATTTTCAAGGTTCTTTTTTTTGTAATAATAATACTGAAAATTGTCGGGATAAGTGAAATTATATAATCCTTTATTTGTTCCAATCCATAATTTTTTATCCGAATCAATTAAGAGTGAACTAATAGTTGTTACTGAACTATCTATGCTATATTGTGGTATGGGTATTGTCTTTACTTTATTCGTAGCAGGAACAATTTTAATTAAATCGCTTGGCAGATAATCCCAGATAATTTTATTGGTTGAACTGAAAAATTTATTCTTCCAGTAAAATGATTTAGCACCGGATTGAGTCCACTCTGAATGTATCTGATAGCTTTTATCAAATGGTAAATAATTTGAATCATTAAACTGATAATAGCCGCAAAAATCCTTCAGATGTTTCTCAGAAACTCCATCGTGAATATTAACGGTAAAAAACATTTTACCATCAAAATAAGAAGTAGTGACCATAAATCCTTCCTGATACCATCTTTTGTCGCAATAATAATTTGTTTCAGAATATTGATAATTTTTCAGATTAAGTTTTATAATATGGAAAGGGATTTCATCAGTATGGACTTCAATCAACAAATTACCTTTGTCGTCGGGAGCAATAATTTTTTCATAATCATAATTTTTATAATTCTTCAATAATTTTAAAGTCTTCTTTTCAGGATTAAAGACTAATAATCTAACATCTTCCTTAGCACTAAGAGTACTATCGAATTTAAATGATTTCTTAAAAAGAAGATTTTTTACGATAATATCTCCATTACGTCCCGGAGTAAATCTCGGAAAAAACGGATTGTCCCGATAAACCGAATCAACATATTCATTATCAAAATGATACAATTCAAACTTGTCTTTTCCTCGATTATATTTAGCAAGAAACCATTTTGAATTTATTCTCGTGAAACCACTGAACCAAACTTTTCCGGTACTATCAATAAAAGGTATCATAACGACTATTGTAGTTTTCATTTTTTCGGAATCGAACAATTCATATCGCTTGAATTTACCTGTAGCAGGATTTAATCTATTGATAATTCCTTCTTCATTCGATACCCAGAGGGACCCATCCTTGTCTTCAACGATGTGTTGCACATAATTATCGGCAATAGAATTAGTATCAGAATAATCATGCTTAAACGCAACAGATTCTTTACCGTCATATCTATATAGACCGCTAGTAGTTCCTAACCATATAAATCCTCTGCTGTCTTCAAATCCGCATACAACTTTTCCATCATAAAATCCTTTGTCCTTATCAATTTTCTCATGATAATAGTCCTTGGATATTATGCTGATTGAAAAAGCAATAAGCATTATAATAAAAATATAATATTTGACTTTATTTAACATGAATATTTTAATAAACCTTAATAAATTTTTCAAATATACCACCAATTTTTATATAATATACACCCACCTGCAAACTGGAAATATCTATCCTTATATTCCTCTCTTGAGAGGGGTAAGGGGTGTGTAAAAGGGTCGGGGTGAGGTATGAAACACATTCACTGAGTATATTATATATTTGGATGTTATAACTTTCCGAAAGTTCCGAACTTTCGAGAAGTTTAATCTCAATATACTCCGATGCAGGATTTGGATAAATATTAATTCCTCTTTCACCGATTTTCTCATCCTCAACAGAAACGATATTTCTTGCAATCTCAAATGCTTTTTCCAATACTTCATCACGACCTGACCTTATTCCCTCTGCAGTTGGACAAACAATACTGTCAGGAACTATTCCGATTCTTTGTGTTGGTGAACCATCGGGATAATATACTCCCAGATTCGAGAAAACAGCCGTCAAATCCTGACTAATATATATCCTTGATATATTGCCATCGGCTCCTGATGTCGGGCTTCCAACAATTAAGGCATGGGGAAACGCCTTTAATTGCATACATGCAAATTCGCCACTACTAAGAGTGTTGTAATTACATAATATAATAAAGTTTCCTTTGTAAGGTACGGGATTATTATTAGTTCCGATATAATCATTATCCCAGTAAAATGTTCCGGGATAGGTAACATCAGGAATTTTATACTTTACGAACTCCTTTTTGTTTGGAAACATATATCGTGCGAAAGCATAAATATCTGAGTTTGTGCCCATCCTCATATCTAAAACTATTGCTTTTGTTTCATAAAGTGAATTGTACATATCGGTTATGTCCCATTCTGAAAACATCCTACTCATATTTACATAACCAATATTACCATCATATTTTTTGTATTTAACATAAAGAAGGGAATCACAAGAATGATGGTAAAACCACTCGCCATCATTGGGAATATAATTTCTTTGCACTATCAAGCTTTTTAAGTTGTTAGCTGTATCAAAATATTCAACTCCGGAATTTAATAATTTGATTAGACTGTCTGAATCAGAAAATATAATATTTAGAACTGAAGCACTGTCACCTTTTAACATATAAGAAGCAACATAGCTGCGGAATTTATCCTGATTACCAACTGAAATATAGGGACGCAGACTATCTTCCCATTCCTTCATTGATAAACCATCAATTGAATAAATAACATCTCCTTTTTTCAGGTCGGGATAATCCGATTTGAATACAGTATAGTTTTCTGAAGCATACTTCAGAATAATTCTTGGAAGAAATTTCCCATATAAATTATATTTGTCGGAATAATGATATTGTGCATGTGTATCATCAAGTTTCGCAACTGTTCTTTTAAATGTATTTAAAAAACTTTCATTATTGGCAGCATAATAATAATAATCAATTATGTTGTATAATGTGGAATCCCATGAAGTTTCCACAATATCATTATTTGGACTGAAATAATGAATAATATTCCACAATTTAAATAGAATAAACAATCTTTCATTTTCATTGGGATAGGATGTGAATATATTTCGGTTAATAATTGGGTTATCCTGTGGAAAATGAAGCCAATCGTTTTTTGCTACCTCTTCTACCTGACAATTCTCATGTGGTCTGAAATTGTTACTGATGTTCTTAAGCATACTTCGAACTTCAGTGCTTAAAATAGTATCATCAAACCAATTGAAATTCAAATTAAACTTTAACTCTTCAGGGATTTCATCAGGTGTTGGCATGGTTGCCTCCTCCATATCTCCTGCTGCATTAAGCATATTCAACAACGCTACATTAAGTTCTCCGGCAGTTTCAGAAGATTTGACATTATCCAAAGTTTCAAAAAGAACACTATCCCAATTAACTCTGCAGTTTGAAACTTCGGAATGAAAATATTTTGCATATCCCCAAACCTTGCAAGTGTAATACATTTTTGTATTCAAATCAAGAGTTTGAGCAGAAGCATTCAAACCAATGAGAATAAAAAATGATAATAGAAAAAAATATTTTTTCATGGCATCCTCCAAATTTATTTATTAATTATTATTTTTTGTATTTCATTTTTCTTGCTTGTTCTCATGTTCAAAAAGTAAGAACCGGAAGGTAGGTTCTCCAAGTTTTCCTCAATCCTTCTCTTACCGCTCGACTGATAATGTCCATCAATCAATTTTATAATTTCCAAACCTTGAGAATTAAAAAGCGACAATGAAACATTCTCATTATTCTCCAAAAAATAATCTATTGATAATGGTCCTGTTGTTGGGTTTGGTGAACAAAATATTGAAAAAGGATGAACATTATTTTCATTAACCACTGTTGAACCTCTGTAAATTATATCAAAATTACTTCCTCTAAAACCGGATGAATTTCCATAAGCATCAGTTATTCGAAACGAGTAATCATTTTTAATCCACTGTCCTGCTACCCATTTGTCATATTTACCATTCAGAAGATTATAATTCTCATCATAATTATATATTTTCCTATAATTATTCATCATTTCTCCATAATTATCTTGTTGATAAACTATCGAAAGAGTATCAAAATTCTCGTTATATGTATAATCCCACACATACATTGTTTTCCATTCGTTATCAACCCTATTATCTTGCTGGATTTTAGTACGGTCGCCATTGCTGTTATGTTCAAAAAATACTCTAAGCAGCGGTTCCCAAACTTCATTATTATATCCTTCAGTATAAGTTGCAATCCATAAACCTTCTTCATTATATTCATAGAGACCTTTTATGTAAGTAATCCACTCTCCATCCCAGACATCGTGAGTATATGATGTCCTCCAGCCGTGCTCATCAAATGTGAATTGATACCTGTAATCAAAATCCAAAGCTCCACTATTTGTAGTTTCATAAGTCTGGGAAATTCTATTGCCATTTTCATCAAATTCCTGTGTTAGACGATTATTCACAACCCAATCATTACCCTTCCATTCCTCATAAGTCTCAGTAAGTAAACTATCCATTTCATTGTAAGTTCTTGTTCTCCTTTCTGAATTTATCCACTCATCATCCCAATATTTATAAAAATATTCAATTTCATTGCCTCGTTCATCATATGTAAAAGTGTTGGAATAACCATTATCCCAAACACCGCTATGGAGATAAAAACCGCTATAAGACAGCATTCTACCATTTTCATCATATAAATAATCACGTTTTTCACTTTGTCTCCATACATCACCATAGTCATTAAATTCCATTGTGTTCATTATCATTCTTCCATGTTCATTATAGCTAAATAAAACTCTATAAGTACCAAAATTTACTGAATTGACAACAATTTTCTCTATGATATCAGTGCTGTCTGGAATTACGATAAGAATATTATCGTTAGAGTTTTTATCAATCTCACTTGCAAAAGACACAATTGAGCTGATTATAATTATCGTAAGTAACAAGTATAAATTTTTCATAAAACACCTTAAATATATATTTAACAACTTAACTTTTTAGCTTTATATTAATAATGCATTTTTTTTAAAAACTCTTTATAAATTTTTCGAAACAATTTCCAATCCTAACATAATACATTCCCACCGGCAAACTGGAAATATCAATCCTTATAATCCCATCTCCATTCCCCTCTTGAGAGGGGTTAGGGGGGTGTAAAAAGGTCGGGATGAGGTAAAAAACACATTCACCTAGCATATTGTATATACGAATATCCTCATGCTGATTCCCGCCTGCTGTCTGCAGCCTGCTGTCTGCTCCAACATTTACTTCAATATACTCCGATGCAGGATTTGGATAAATATTTATCATACCCTCTTCGTTTTTCCCGTATTCTTCCACACCTAAAGTATCTTCAGTCAATCTCCAAATATTTATAGTACCGTCATAACTACCGCTTGCAAACTTTTTACCATCATGACTAAATTCGACAGACATGATATAACTTGTATGTCCTTCGAAAGTACGAATTAAACTACAATTCACTACATCCCATAATTTAACAGTATTATTTATTTTGGCAAAATCATAAGTACCACTTGCCAATTTAGTTCCGTCTAGACTAAAGGAAATAGACATTACAGCATTCGTTTGGTTTTCCAATGTACAAATAATGGTGCCTGTATTTATATCCCAAATCTTTATTGTTTTATCGGAACAAGCACTTGCTAACTCATTACCATTGGGAGTAAATTTAACATCAAAAATAGTTCCTGTATGTCCTTGAAAAGTACTTATAAGTTCACTTGTATTGGCATCCCACAATCTAATCGTTTTATCTTGGCTTCCACTAGCTATCTTTGTTCCATCCGGACTAAAAGCAACTGAATTTATCCAATCGTAATGACCGACAAAAGTACTAAGGATGGTACCGGTTGAGACATTCCATATTTTGATTGTATAATCATCGCTACAGCTTACTATTTTTGTTCCATCGGGACTAAAAGCAACTGAATTAACGCGGTCATTATGCCCATTGAATGTGTGGATAATTTCACCTGTATCAGTAACCCACAATTTAATAGTTCTATCAACACTAGCACTTGCTATCTTTGTACCATCCGGACTGAAAGCTACAGACTTAATAAAACCTGTAGTTCCACCTGTATGACCTGCAATCTCATAAATAAGAGTTCCTGTATCGGAATCCCACAATTTTATTTTTCCATCATAACTACCGCTTGCCAACCTTGTTCCATCAGGACTATAAGAAATAGAATAAATAGGAGAGCCGGTGCCAATTGTACGGATTAAATCATCCTGGGCTTGAAGGTATTGTTTGAAGCCAAAGAAAATAATAAAAGCTATTATTAACGAATAATGTAAATTCTTTTTCATATAATTCTCCAAAAATTTGATTATAAAATATTTATCTAATGATTAAAAACTTCTTTATTTCTGAATTTAAAGCAACATAATATATACCCACCGGCAAATTGGAAATATCAACCACAAAAACTCCCTCTCCTTTGGAGAGGGTCGGGGTGAGGTTTAAAACACATTGCCCCATCATATTGTATATACCAATATTCTCTGGTAGTTTCCCTTCTGCTGTCTGCCTTCTGCTGTCTGCCCAAGCACTAATCTCAATATACACCGATGCAGGATTTGGATAAATATTTATCATACCCTCATAGTTTTTCCCGTATTCTTCCACACCTAAAGTATCTTCGGGCAAACTCCAAATTTTTATTGTACCGTCATAACTACCGCTTGCTAACTTTGTACTATCCGGACTAAGTTTGACTGACATAACATAAGTAGTATGTCCTTCGAATGTGTGAATCAGGGTACCAGTAGAAACATTCCATAATTTTAAACTCCCATCATCACTCCCGCTTGCTATTCTGGTTCCATAATTACTAAATGCAACAGACCTTATAGGAGAATCTTGTCCATCGAATGTTCGGATAAGATTACCTGTAGCAACATCCCATAATTTCATTGTTTTATCATAACTTCCGCTAACTAACTTTGTGCCATCAGAACTAAAAGCAATTCCAAAAACTGTTGAAGTATGCCCTTCTAAAGTACTAACAAGATTTCCGGTACTAACATCAAATAATTTTATTGTTTTATCTTTACTCCCGCTTGCTAACTTTGTACCATCGGGACTAAAGACAATAGAATAAATCCAATCGGAATGTTCAAGCAATGTACGAGTTAGAGTACCATTAACAACATCCCATAATTTAATTGTTCTATCGCCGCTACAACTTGCTAATTTTGTTCCATCCGGACTGAAAGCGACTGAATTAACACGGTCATAATGTCCAATGAAAGTATTAATTAGTTCACCTGTACCGGCGTCCCACAATTTTATCTTATTATCAGCACTGCCGCTTGCTATCTTAGTACCATCTGGACTAATAGCAACCGACAAAACAAAATTAGTATGACCGGCAATGTTATGTATAAGAGTTCCTGTATCGGTATCCCACAATTTTATTGTCCCATCATAATTTCCGCTTGCTAACTTTGTGCCATCAGAACTATAAGCGACTGAATAAACCTGTGCGGTATGACCTAAAAAAGTATTAATAAGAGTACCTGAACTAACTTCCCAGAAATTTATCGTATTGTCATAACTAGCACTTGCCAACTTTGTACCATCAGGACTAAATACAACCATCAAAATAGCAGATAATACTGAAGAAGAAGGAACTTCCATTGTTCTAATCAAAGCAGTGTTAACAACATCCCAAAGCTTAATAGTATTATCATTAGCTCCACTTGCCAATTTAGTGCCATCGGGACTAAAAGCAACAGATAATATCCATTCAGAATGTCCATTAAAAGTATTTAACAAAGAACCGTTATTAGCATCCCAAAGTTGTACTGTAAAATCATTACTCCCGCTTGCTAACTTTGTCCCGTCAGGGCTAAAAGCAACTGAACGAACCTTATCGGTATGTCCTTCTAAAGTACGAATAAGAGTACCGTTATTTGTATCCCACAGTTTTATAGTATTATCATAACTTCCACTTGCTAATTTAGTCCCATCAGGACCGAATACCACCGTACGAACATTCGAAGAATGCCCTTCGAAAGTATTCAACAACTTACCGGTAGCCACTTCCCATAAATTTACTACTTTATCATAATGCCCGCTTGCCAATTTTGTGCCATCGGGACTAAAAGCAATATCATGAACATACGAGCTTTCTCCTTCTAAAGTACGAATAAGAGTGTCGGTGACTACATCCCACAATTTTATTGTTTTATCAGAACTTCCACTTGCCAACTTTGTGCCATCAGGACTAAATGATATTGAAGAAATATAATCGGTATGCCCTTTCAATACATTTGTAACCTCACCGGTATTAACATCCCAAATATAAATAAATCCGCCATCTCCTGAGCTTGCAAATTTAGTTCTGTCAGGGCTGTAAGCTATGCAGCCAAGAGTACCCATTCCAATTGTACGGATTAAATCATCCTGGGCTTGAAGGTATGATTTGAAACCAAAGAAAATAATTAAAGCTATTATTAACGAATAATGTAAATTCTTTTTCATATGATTCTCCAAAATTTTATATTACATCATTTATCTAATGATTAAAAACTTCTTAATTTCTGAATTTAAAGCAACAAAATACATTCCCACCGGCAAATTGGATATATCAACTACAAAAACACCCTCTTCTTTGGGGAGGGTCGGGATAGGGTAATAAACACACTGTCCCATCATGTTGTATATACGAATATCATCATGCAGCTTCCCGTCTGCTGTCTGCCGTCTGCTGTCTGCCCAAGCACTAACTTCAATATAATCCGATGCAGGATTAGGTGTAATTTTAATTATTTCAAAAATTTTATTATTGAATTTATTATCTATAGTATTTGGATTAGGAATTTGCCATATTTTAATAGTTTTATCATATCCCCCACTAGCTAATTTTGTACCATCCGGACTCAAAGCAACAGTATTAATCCAAGAAGTATGTCCAATAAAAGTATGAATAAGTGAGCCGGTATTAATATCCCAATATTTGATTGTTGAATCCCAACTACAACTTGCTAAATGAACTCCATCAGAATTAAAAGTTACTGATCGTACCCAGTGTTTGTGTCCGGTAAAAGTACGAATTAGCTCTCCTGTATTTGCATCCCATACTTTCATTGTCGAATCCCGGCTTCCACTAGCCAACTTAGTACCATCCGGACTAAAACAAACTGAATAAACACCCGAAGAATGTCCTTCAAATGTATGAATAAGTGAGCCATCATCAATGTTCCACATTTTAATTTCATTTTCACTACTTCCGCTTGCTATCTTTTTTCCATCAGGACTTATAGCAATAGAATTTATAAAAGCTGTACTATCTCCGAATGTACGGATAAGAGAACCATCAACAGCATCCCATAACTTTATGGTTTTATCCCCGCTACCGCTCACCAACTTAGTACCGTCCTTACAAAAAGCTACAGCACTAACAATAGAAGTATGCCCCTCCAATGTATTAATTAGAGAATCCCCAATTATGTCCCATAACTTTATTGTATTGTCGCCACCCCCACTTGCCAGCTTAGTACCATCAGGACTATATACTACTGATCCGATACCTCCTGTCATTACTTCAAAAGTTCTAATAATTGAACTAGTATTTGTACTCAATATTTTTATTGTTTTATCGCCACAACCGCTTGCTATATTAGTGCTATTAGGACTAAATGCGAGTGACCAAATAATGGTACCCACATCGAAAGACATTATTAAGTCTTCACTAGCTTTAAGATGTGATTTTAATCCAAAATTAAGAATTATTACGACTAACATCATTTTAAAAAATAGTTTTTTCATATAAATTCCTTTCATTTATTTTTTAGATTCCTGCATTCGCTGGTATGACATTATTAATTTTAGCGTAAAATAATAAATTTCATTCTTTCAATATTTTTTTCCCCTGAAGAAATAGCCAAAAAATACATTCCCACAGGCAAATTGGAAATATCAACCACAAAAACTCCCTCTCCTTTGGAGAGGGTCGGAGTGAGGTTTGAAACACACTCACCGAGCATATTATATATTTGGATGTTATAACTTTCCGAAAGTTCCGAACTTTCGGAAAGTTTAATCTCAATATATTCCGATGCAGGATTTGGATATATGGTTATATCATCATTAGTAATTTTATTATCTTCAACATCGAGTATACAACCTGCAATTTCAAGTGCTTTCTCCAATACTTCGTCCTTGCCCTGCCGGATTCCTTCAGGTGAAGGAAATACAATACTATCGGGAATTATACCTACTCTTTGTGTTTCAGTTCCGTCAGGATAATATACACCAATAGAAGAAAAACCTGTTTGGAATCCCGGACAGACATCAAATGCAGATATGTCTCCATCAGCACCTGCTGTTTGACTGCCAACAACTACTGCATCCGGCATTGCCCTTAAAATCATGCAACTGTATTCTGCCTGGCTTTGTGTTTGCTGGTCACAAAGTATTATAACTTTTCCTCTGTATCCGTTTGTATTACCACCAAAACCCAATGTTAGTTCGGTAATTTTATATGTCCCGGGGTATCTAGTATCCGGCACTAATAATTTTGTAGCTTGAGTTGAATTTAAGTACATTTTCTCTCCAATACTCCATGCAGTTCCATTCGGATAATTTCTTATATCGAATATAATTGATGATGTATTCTTCAAATCATTATACATTGGAATAATATCCGAGCTTTCCAAAATTCCCATGTTCACATAACCAACATTACAATCCCATTTTCTCCATTTGATTGTATCGAGTTCTTCATTCGGATAATAATAAAACCAGCTATTATAAAGATAATTATACCTATATGTAGATAAAGTTTGCTCCTGTTCAAGACTATCTTTATATACAATTTCAATCGGAGAAGCAGTCTCACCACGAAGTAATTTTGAGCAGATATATCTTCTGAGAACATTCGGATTACCGGCAGAAATGAATTGAGAAAGACTGTCTTCCCATTGCTGAGTTGTTTTGCCATCCACTGAAATAATAACATCACCTTTTTTAATTGAAGTATATCCTGATTTGACTACTGCGTATCCTTCTGTCGTATATCTTAAAATAAGTTTTGGACTATAATATTCCGGAGGAAATGATTGGCTCCATGTCAATCCCTCAACATGAGCATCACCAAGCTTTGCAGTCATCCTTTTAAAAGTGTAATAGAAATCCGAATAAGTTGGAGCATTTGCAAATTGCTCAATAAACTCATATAAGGTGCTGTCCCATGGCTCAGGAAGAATGTTGTTATATGGATAGAAATAATTAATTATGTTCCAATACTTGCAAATACATAAGATTCTATTATATTCATCAGGGTATGTAACAGAAAAACTTGTATCAATTATTGGGTCATCTAAAGGGAAAGTGAAATAATATCCTGATGCTCCGCTGGTATTAGCCCAACAACCCGCTCGTGGTCTAAAATTGTTGTAAATAGTATCGAGAATTTCTTTTATATCACTCCTGATTACATTATCGTCGGACCAATCCTTTCTTAGATTTTTCTTTAATTCGGGAGGCAATGTATCGGGCGATGTCGTTGTAGCGATATCCATCTGTCCTGCTGATTGAAGAATTAAAAGAAGTTTATCATTAAACTCCTCAGTTGTTTCGGCATTCTTAATTTCAGGTAAGTAGTTAACCAGCACACTATCCCAGTTTACTTTATATTGATTCACCTGTGAATGAAAATATTTTGTAAAACCCCAGACTTTGCAGGTATAGTATAGCTTCTCCTGATAGCTTGGATTTTGTGCGAAAGCGTTAAAACTAAATGCAACGAAGATAAATAATACCATTAATTTTTTCATGCTATATCCTTTCAATTTTCTATATCATATTGTTATTTTGCGTTTTTTTTGTCTTTCCTGCGTATGCAGGAATCTCCCTATTGTCATTCCTGCGTATGCAGGAACCTCCCTATTGTCTTTCCTGCGTATGCAGGAACCTCACCATTGTCATTCCTGCGTATGCAGGAATCTATAAAACCAATTCATTATACAAATCCTTCCAGCCAGGATTAATTTCATTAATAACATTATTTTTATAGTCTCTTTTCCATTTTTTCATTTGCTTTTCTTTTTTAATAGCTTCATAAATATCACTAAATTGTTCGCACCAAACAAGTTTGTTACATTTATATTTTTTTGTGAATCCTTCAATTTTACTCTCTTTGTGTTCGTAAACCCTTCTTAGTAAGTCATTGGTTACACCAATATACAATACATTATTATTATAATTTGACATCATATATACATAATATGTTTTCATGTTTTCTTAATGTTACCTTTTAAGATTCCTGCATGCGCAGGAATGACAGTTTTGATTTTTCACTGCATTCCGCAGGAATGACAGTTTTCTAATCATCTCATAATAACAAATTTCTTTCTATCAATATTTTTTCCTGAATTTATCACTATAAAATACATCCCAACTGGTAGTTGCGAAATATCAATCCTTACAACTCCCTCTCCATTCGCCTCTTGAGAGGGGTTAGGGGTGTGTAAAAAGTTTAGGATGGAGTTTGACACACATTCACCAAGCATATTGTATATACAAATATCCTCTTGCAGTTTCCCGTCTGCTGTCTGCCGTCTGCTGTCTGCCCTCGCTTCAATTTCAATATATTCCGATGCTGGATTAGGGTAAACACTAATCTGTTGACCAATAGTAGTGTAATTATCTTCTATTCCTATTATGTTGCCGATAGGATTACGCTTGTAATAAATTTCTGTTTCCCCATCTCTTTTATCATTCCAAATAACATGAACCGCTGAACCGGATGCTGAAACTGAAGGTATTGAGGAAATATAATAATTTGTGAATTGTACATCCGGTTTCCATGTCAAGCCACCGTCCTTTGAACATTTGTAATAAATATTAGAGTTATTATCCCATACTACATGGACTCCAGAACCGGATACCGAAACATTAGCATAAACGCAATACCCAGGTTCCTCGTTAAGGACCGTATCTGTCTCCCATGTCGCTCCGGCATCTGTTGACCTTATATAACATATCTGCGGTTCTACTCCGCTTCTCATATCGTACCAGGCAACTACAAATAAATTACCGGAAGCTGAAATTGATGGATAATCGGAATATCCGGGTGAGTCGGTTAAAGCTTTAACTTCTCCCCACGTAGCTCCTGCATCTGTTGACCTGATACTGTATATTTGTTCGTATTCTTCACGATAATCAGACCAGACCACAACAACATTTTGCCCTGAAGCAGCTACTGACGAAAAAAATGCCCAAGCCGGATTATTTGTTAATCTTACGTCTTCCTCCCATGTAACTCCTCCGTCAGTGGAACGTTTATAATAAATTTCCCAAACACTGTCCCTTTCGTCATGCCAAGTAACATGAATATCATTTCCGGAAACAGCCATACAAGGGCTGTAGGAGTCCCCATCTGCATCAGTCAATCTTTTTTCCTGTTCCCATGTATTACCGCCATCGGTAGAACGAATGTAGTAAATTTCGTCATCATCATCTCTGTCATCACCCCATGCAACATGAACGATTGAACCATTTAAAGCGATTGTCGGATATCTAGATTTTCCAAAATGGGAGGTTAATGGAGTATCGCTTCCCCAATTTAATCCGCCGTCTGTAGAGTGTTTATAAAAAATACCCCAGTTTCCATTGCGTGCATCATACCAAACTACATGAACAGTGTCCCCGGTTGAGGCAATATTGACTTGCGCTGCTCCACCTATATACGATTTTGCAGGGTCATTGGTCAACCTGACATCCGGCTCCCATTGTGCATTAACACTATTTACTGTCAAAATTAGAACAGCAAGTAAAAATAATTTTTTCATATATTTTCCTTTCAAAATATAATAGATTCCTGCATTCGCAGGAATGACAGTTTTGATTTTTCACTGCATGCGCAGGAATGACATTTTTTTTTAATCATCTCATAATAACAAATTTCTTTCTTTCTATATTTTTTCCTGAAGTAATCAATGCATAATACATTC
>JAZDIP010000032.1:0-4857 GCA_043804925.1 bacterium
TGTCTGAGTGCCGTCCAAATCCACCTGACGCAAGCGGTAATGATAAGTCTTGTTTGGTTCTATATCTTTGTCTGAATAATTGTATTCATGTTCAATATTCGAAGTTCCGTGTCCTTTTATAAACTCCGGTAAAGTTGACCAATCCTCATTTCCTTCTATCCTTCGTTCAATAAAAAATCCATGATTTTGAATTTCAGAGGCAGTTTCCCAGAGCAGTTCGTTCACTCCTTTTCTTGTGTAGCCACGGAAATAGGATAGTTCCACAGGCCAACAATCCCGATACCATGGCTCAGATGCAAATGTCCTATCCCCAAAATAGGGTACTAACAAAGGTATCCATGAACCCCTTGAATATGTTTCGGTTTTACCATCAACAGGACTAACACCTGTGTGCATCAAATGAGCATAACTTGGATTGCCGATAGTATCTGTAAACTTTTCCCAAGTACCACTTCCTAATCCATTTTCAAATGCAAATAAATTTTTATTAACCTTGTTTTTACCTTTTTGATTTTGCCGATAATCTTTTTCAAGATTTAAAAATATACTTTTACTGCCGTTTTTATCGGCTGTTTGTGGCGAATGGTAGTACACATTCGTACAACGCATTCCGGCACCTACCTTAGAAGCACCTAATTCAAAACCATATTCACCCATCTGGTGAATAGCTATCCAATAAGTTCCTTTTTTTAATAAAATAGGTTCTTCCAACAATGTGAAAACAAACTGACTCCATAAAGTTGAATCTATTAATTCATCATAACCTCTGTTGGATATAACCAATGAATTGGGTATCTCTTTTTCTGGAGACTGGTTCCCTTCATATAATCTATATGATATATAATCAGGGGAGCTATTCCATCTATCAAAAAAAGCACCATAGCCATATATAGTATCTTCAGATATTAATTCGAATTTCATTGCTATTTGTCCATACCCTCCATCTCCACCCCATTCACCAATTTCGAAGGAGGGGAAATTGTTCATCCAATTACTAAAACTCGTTCCACCCATTTTATATCCCCTTAATACTAAACCTTGGCCTATTTGACCTGTTAATTCAGGAACATCATTCGTGGCTCTCCTTACTTCACCATTATCAATTATCGGATGATATGACATATAAGGACCAAAGCGAGTTGTAAATACACAATAATTTGTATCATTCAAAGGTTCAAGGTCTCCACCCGGAACATATACACTGCCTATTGCAACATAATCACCGGGAGGAGTTTGTCTTGCGTTCCAGGTACCCATAGAGATGGTTTCATTTGAACCTGGTCTTAAAAAAGGAAGTTGTTTTAAATGGCAGTGTATTTGTAATGTTCTCATTAATACCCATCTTGCTGAATCTCTTGCTCGCTGATTATAATATCTGAACTCTTCCATTTTTTCTTCGTAATCATGGTCATCAGGAGAACCTCTCCAAATCCATTTATCTTTCAAGAAGAACATTTCATCAAATGCCTCCTTTTGATGATATGATGTCTTTACCCAAAAGGATGGTGATGTGATATCTGTATTACTACTTATTGTTATATTAATCGGAATGGATGTTGCTTGTGAAGCCGGAACTATTGAATATGGAAAATCCACGGAGACTTTATTTATTTCAATATCAATTAATTCTACGTCATGATAAAGTATTCTGACATTATCAACATAAAACGGGTCTTCATCATCTGGGATAGAACTTGCATTTCTTTGATTGTTTTTAGCATAAACCTTAACTCTGAACCGGAAATATTTTGCTCCTTCATTTGAAGCATTAATAAGAGTATCAGGAATGGGAATATAAATTTTCTTATATTCGAAATCAATCCCATCGTCGTAATAATCATACCTCAAGCCATTTACTGCCCTGTTTGGCAATGTATATATTGGCGGAGAATATGCAGAATCTTTTTTGGTTTCTGAAAATCCGACCATATAGCCACCACCGCCAAATAATGTAAAAGCAGACATATTTGTTATAGGCGGTTGTCCATACTGACTGGGGTGGTATCTCCAGTTTTCCTCAGATATATTTGTAATTCCGCTTCCATCCCTCCAATTAGGGCTTGGTTTAGCAAATTCAACTCTCAATTCATCAGGTTCCTGAATAACATTATACCAATCCGATGCCACGACACGGTGTTCACAACCTATTAAGGATTCGTCAGACCAGCCCCTGTCCCATGAGCTTCGTTTTGTGCTTCTTTGTACTGCCAAAGTTAAAACTGCACCCATTTTATATTTCATATCAATAGGATATGAGCGAATTTCATCACCGCCCCATTCCTGAATTGGAACATTGCTCCCCCTTTCTAATTTTATTGTTGGCGAGCCAATCTTACAACCGGGGTATACTTCATCATTATCACAATAGAATTCATCTCTTGGTGGAAGCGGATGCTGGGATACCTGGTCACCGGAAGCAACTGTAGCACCAATACTAACCCATTTGAAAACTGAAGGTATCGGACCAGGCGAAGCATTATTTTCAGGAACAACGTGGAATTCAGTAACATCATCATTAAATGGTTCATCATTGGGTATATGTCTCATTACCCAGAACCTGACATTTAGTGTATCGTCGAAGGACCATGAATCTCCAAATTTATTTTGTGTACTTGGGTCTGTCGGGTCGAGCATTAAATATGCTTTCATCAAACCTATATTTGACATATATAAATCATTCGGTTCGAAGGGAGGAAAGTAAATCTGAACAAAATCATAGGGAGGTATCCCATTATATTTCGTTTTCAGATGATTGTTTGAATCGTAATAATCGCTGTGCATTGTGTCTGCTGTGTAGTCTTTACCGTCATAGCTGATTTTAGAAAGGATTATTTTTTCGAATGCTTCATCGCCTGCTTTTTTAGCCAATCTAATACTATCAACTTTAAGATATTTGTTGTACAAAGGTCTTCTTGTTGCCTGATTTATTATTGCCATTCGTGCCCGGAAATTCAAATCCTGCGGCTGATAGTTCACTCCGTTCGGTCCCTGAATATCATTTGTTAAATTTTGAACTATGGCAACCGGTTGTAATTGTCCCACCTGTTCATGCCCTGCCAATATTTCAAAATCCGGTGCCTGGCTTGTTAAAATAGGTTCTGTGTAACCTGTTTCTCCTGCTATCTTTTTTCTAACCCTGAAGCCAATATCAACAGCCCTCAATGTATTTTTCCATTGCTTGAATTTAACAGCTTGTGTCGGTTCGGGATAACCTGTGTGGTTTTTTGTTATATATTTTGACCATACAAAAGTATTTTGATTATATGTCCCAGCCCATGGCAATGTTCCCGTATATGTTGTATCTTCAGCATATTTCTTTGAATCGAAATTCAAATGCCTTGCTTCACCTGTAACACAGCTATGTGTATTGAACCTGAGTAATTCTTTTCCTTGTGTTAAATAAGGTGAATAAATTTTTTGTCCTCTTATTCTGTCATAATTAAAAGTTATGCTTGAATCGGTTTTGTCAAGAACAATTTGACCGCTAACAGAAATATAACCATCATCAGAAGGAGTCATTTTGTCAGGGTCATAACTTGTACCGGGCTGAATATTGTAAGATGGCAATCCCTCAGTCAAATCAATATTGCCCTTCAACTGCCAGTCAACAAAATAAATTATTACTTTTGTGCTGTCAGGATTTCTATAGAAAAACACTTTACCTCTGTCCCTCGGAACGGTATCTTTTGCATTCCATTGCGATAAGTATCCGTCTCCCCAAAACGGAGAAATGATAGGTAAATTCGATGTATTGTTCATCAATATATCTGCAGGATTTGATTCGGGATTTACGCTAAGTAAAGTTGCCATCTGCCAGCCCCAGTCATCTTCTGTCGGGTCTGACGTTCCATCGGTTTTATTGAATTTTGACCTGATGAACCAATCCATGCTTTCTGTGTTGTAGCAATTTGGAAATGTGTAATTATTCGATACTACCTTTCTTCTCGGCGGGGTGGAGTTATCATAAAAATATCTTGCATTCGACAACATAATCGCACCGTTTGACAGAACATAGAAACTGTCATATGTCAATCCGTTATATTCAAATTCAAATCCGATTGGGATTGGTCCTGCATAAACATCATCTACAGAATCCTTATTATCCGGAAAATTTTTATGACGGAAATACCTGTAGCCGTCATTTTTGTTTTGTGCTGTTTCATACCATGATTTAGGATGTTGATATGGACCTGATATTATTCTTTTCCAGTTCTGGCTATCCTCGGTAGTATCAATCCAAATATAAGCCGGTTTCCATGGCTTGTCTGCCGCATCAAAGCTGTTAACAAAGTAATAACCCGTAGAAATCGCCGCTTGTGTTTTAACATTCTCGAGTGGCTCTCCGCTTTTCTCAAAGGGATAGGGATAGCTTGTTTGCCGGGGACCGAAGTCGCTTGCTTCGAAAAGCCGGCTTCTCTTTTGGGTTAACTCATTTTTCCCCTTTTCCTGCGATACAGCAGAAAAGACAAAAAGAGTCATTATCAATAAAGTAATAATTATATTTTTCATATCATATCCGTTTTTTCAATTTTCCTAATTGTTAATTATTAATTTCCCAACAAGTATCTCAGAAGAAGTCCTCAACCTGTAAATATAAGTCCCTGCTCCTGCCTTCTTTCCATTACTGTTATACCCATTCCATGTTAAGCTGTGCAGTCCTGCCGGCAAATCTTCTTCTGCTAATGTTACAACAGTATTTCCGAAAATATCTACTATATCCAATCTGACAAAAGTTCTTTCGGGCAAAGAAAACTTAATTGTTGTTGTTGTAGAAAACGGATTCGGAGAGTTCTGCTCTAATACAATTCCATCCTTATCCGAATAAGTCAGCGTTACGATTCCAGAAAAATCATCATC
>JAZDIP010000033.1:0-3078 GCA_043804925.1 bacterium
ATTTTCATCGAGTTCAATACCCGGGCATATGTTACATAATCCGCAATTCACACAAATATCATAGTTGAATTCAAGTTTGGGGATTGTTCTTTCTTTAGGAATTTCGTGAATACATTCACCTTCGATAATTAAAGCGGAAAAGATACCTTCTTTTGTCAGTTCCAATGAGTGTTTCAACTCGTCTTCAACTTGTTTTAAATTAAATCCATCCAAAACAACAGTTCTGCATCCTTCAGCTTCAACTGCTTTTCGCAAATTAAAATTATGTTGTTGATTTGCCAGGTTATTTGGGGAACTTGGGGCAACCTGACCTCCTGTCATAGCAGTTATCCGGTTATCGAGGATAACTTTAACACCTGGTACATTTCTGAAAACTGCATTTCTTGTAGAATCGAGTCCCGAATGACATTCGGTCGAATCACCTGTGATACTTATTACCTGGTTAGCCATATCGGGACGAGACATAACAAAACCCTGACGCATGGAATCTGATGCACCCATGCAAAGCACAGTATCGAGAGCGTTAAAGAAATATAGAAGTGTCGAACAACCTATATCCCCAAATGATGCAAATATTTTTTTCTTCTTCTTTAATTTCTTTACTGTCAATGCAAATGCTCTGTAGGCACAACCGGGGCATATTGAAGGTGGTCTTGCAATAGGTTCAATATCTACTTTTGTATGTTTGGGTTTAAAACTGAATTTATCTAAATGTGATGACAGGAATTCGAGGATTTTATCGGGCGTCCATTCTGTGATAGTACTTGTTTCTTCCTTGCCAATAACATCAAGCCCCATGAATCTTATTTTTTCCCATAAATACCTGTATCCGTCTTCGATAACAAAAACTTTTCCCGGAATGGAGTCACGGAATTTTTTAATAATCTTTTTTGGGATAGGATTTGTTTTTGCTAATGATAATATTGGTGCTTTAATATTTGCTAATTGAAGAGCTTCACGGACAATAATGTCGTTAATACCACATGTAATGATACCCCAATCTTCATCACCTCCGTTAACCTTGACCAGATCAGAATCTTCAGCCCAAGCTTCGATAGCAGGGAGCCGTTGTTGTATTACTTTGTCGTAGTTTCTTCTAGCAATAAAAGGGAGACACATCCAATCGGACATGTCTTTCGGTAAATTTTTTGGCGTAACAACTCTTGGTTTTTTAGTTTTGACCAAACCTTCGGAATGAGTTAAGATGCCCGATGCCAGAATTGCGACAGGTGTACGAAATTGACGGCTAATATCGGCGGCAGTAGCGGCAATGTCATACATTTCCTGATGGTCTCTCGGTTCCAGAACCGGGATGCAAATAGATGAGAAAAAATATCTTGGGTCAATTACATGCTGTGTACTTGAAGGTACGAAGTCAGATGCAACAAATAAAACCAATGCTCCTGCATCACCCGAAAAAAAAGCAGACGAGGATATTGCATCAGCTGCCTGGAATACTCCCGGGATTTTCATAGTTATTACGGAATCATATCCTGCAATGGCATGCCCTAAACCAACTGCAACAGCCACTGCTTCACTAACCGACCAACCGACTTTAATTCTATCTTGTACGAAAGCTAACGACCTATCTATAACCTCTGTACTTGGTGTTCCGGGGTAGCCATCTGCCGCATGGTATCCTGCATGAATCACACCTAATGCAAACGCAGCATTGCCTTGCAAAATAAATTTACTACCTGCCGGTGCATCTACTATTTCTTTGAACCTGCTCATATTTTCTCAATTTTCAATTTTACAATTTTCAATTAAATTAGCTTAAAGCATAAAGCCGAAAGCATATAGTAAAAAACTTTATTAATCCCATATTAATGATTTTCATAACTTAAAAACTTAAAATTTAAAACTTAAAACTGTTTAGACACATTGCAATGTGTCTCTACAATTATCACTTAACACCCAACACTCAACACTTAACACTAAATAATGCCTCCTTTTTTCAAAGCGTCTATCTCCTCCTCGCTCATTCCAATTTCCTTAAGTATTTTCTCATTATGCTCTCCTAATCTTGGAGCACAATTTAATTTCAAATCCATTTCATTCAGATAATCTGTCTTAAATGCTGTTGGGAATAAACTAACTTCCTCGCCTGATGGAATCTTGGTCTTCAGCATATTAATTTTTACAAAATCCTGTTTTGCAACATCCTGAATTGTGTTAACAGGAGCGGCAGCAAGATTGTTCTCAATAAATAATTTCATTATTTCTTCTGTCGTGTAGAGCTTTGTTCCTTGTCGGATATCCTCATAAATATTATCTTTATCTTTTTTGCGTTCGTCATTTGTTTTTCTGTTTGGTTTTGCCGTATGTTCAAAACCTTGTATATGAGTAAATTTTTCCCATTGCCCATCGCTACCGATTGCCAGATATACATAACCGTCTTTTGTCGGATAGCAATTGCAGGGAATAAAACTACGATGTTCGTTTCCGCTTCGCATAACTTTTTCCGGGTCACCGGGATTTAAAGATAGTTCCGGTAATGCTGTAATTAACCAAGACGTCAATGCCTGTCCCATCGAAATAAAAATTTCCTTGCCACCCGATTTATCCTTTTCTTCCAGAAAGGCCAAAAGAACTTGCGTGAATGCTTCATCTCCGGCTTTTAAATCAATAATCGGTAAACCGCATAGCATTGGGTCGCCGTCTTGTTCGCCGGTTAAGTGCATATAACCAAGAAGTGCTTGCAAGGCAGGGTCATAACCTGCAAAATTCGGATAGTCGGGTCCTAAGGCAGAAATTCCGCACCATATCAGATTTGGATTTGCTTCTTTTAAAGATTCAAAATCAATACCAAGCTGTTTGTATCTCATTGGGAGAGTATTGCACATAAAAATATCAACATTTAGTTCTTTAATTATTTTCTTAACAAGCTCCTGCCCTTCTTTCATTTTAAGATTGACAGTAATTGCTTCTTTTCCAATATTCGGAGCAATGAAATATGAATGTAAATCCTGAACACCTGTGTCAGCACCTATATACCTGTTTGGGTCACCGCTACCGGAAGATTCCATACGGATGACTCTCCATCCCAAATGCACAAACCGCTGAGTTGCATAAGGC
>JAZDIP010000034.1:0-8229 GCA_043804925.1 bacterium
TATAGCAATGAATAACAGATTAAAAAAAATTGCCAACACAGCACAGGAAAATTTAGAGCTAATTAGAGAATTCAAAGAAATAGACTTGAATAGTTTGTCTGATGAAGTTTTGGAATTAATTGCAAGCGGTCATTTTCGAGAGGCACTTTCAATGATTAAACTTATCTATAAAAACAAACTATGAATATCCTTAGATATATCTAAAAAATAAATTAGTCAATCCTAATGTATTAAAATAGTCATAATGTAATTTTTAAAGATAGATTAACTTATTATAATACAATTAGTTATAAAATTCCCTCCGTGATCCAGACAGGATTCGAACCTGTGGCCCCAAGTTTAGGAAACTTGTGCTCTATCCAACTGAGCTACTGGACCTCTTTTTTTAGTTTTAAGTGTTAAGTTTTAAGTGTTAAGTTAAAAACAAACACTTGAATATTCTTTACTTAAAACTTATAATAACTCTCAACATTCTGTTTTCAAAACTTAAAACTTAGAATTTAAAAACTTAAAAACCATAACCTAAAACTTAATTAACCGATTCTACTCCGCTCAACATAAACCTGTTTCCGGGATAATACTTGTTTTGCATATTGAAAATGATATTTGCTACAAAATACTTCAGATTAACGCTATCCACCTGCTGAAAACCGGTTAGTAATGTATTTTCAATAAGTGCCTCGACTTGTTCGTTATTAAGCAAACCCAATGAATGAAAATTGAACAAATCACCCAATGCTTCTTTTGTAAATAACTCTTTTTCGCCCTCGTGTAAAACGCGAAAAGACTCCTTATTTATAAATTCAGCTTGAGTAGTGAATTTTTCTGCTAATTCAAACCTGTCTGCTACCCAGCTAAACGCAGTAGAAATTTCAGATTCCGAGTAACCCTTCTTCTGCAATTCATCAACATTAATTTCATTTATCTGTTTGTTATGCTTAAGTTCAGACATTACGAACACTATTATTTCAACTATTCTTTCGTACATATTAAATCAAATCATCTCCAAGTATTTATTTTCCAAATTATGCATCAATATTCGATTTTTATCAGTATCATCGTCGTACCCCGCAAGGTGCAAAGCTCCATGAACAGCTAATCTCATTATTTCGTTATTAAATGTAACTTTATATTCATCCGACTGCTTTTTTGCAGTATCAACGCTGATATAAATTTCCCCCTCGATTATTTTTTCTTCCTCGTCTAACGAAAAAGTTATTACATCGGTTGTCCGATTGTGTTTCAAATATTTCCTGTTTATCTCCCAAATTTTTTCATCATTAATATAAATGATATTCAATAAAATATCAGTTCCTTTTTTCTCGTGCCGAAAAACATTTTCAACAACTTCAATAAGCTTCTTTTTAGGTAAATATTTATAAGAACTATCATTATAAATTTGTATATTAATCTTCATTTTTGACGATAATTTATTATTAATAGTTTAATTATCAGGCAAAATACTTTCCGTCAATGAAAGTTGCATTGCAGATAGCAATACTGCCGGGTCTAATGTATTGAAATCGGATTTTAAAATTTCTTTTCTGATATTTGTAAACAATGAGCATGTACATTGCTTTCCGACTATCATACAAGAAACAGTGTTACCTTCTGATTGAACAAAAATCACTTCGTCGGGTTCAAAAATCACATATCCAATACAGTTATGAAGCTCAAAGTATCCATGCAGAGTCTGTACGGATATCAAAGAACCTTTATGTTCCTTCCCTAACTGGACTTCATTGTATATGGATATAACCAATGACTGCTTAGCTTCGGCATTGACCAATTTCCAGGTCCAGCTATTGTCATGATTCTGACTTTGTGCACCCAGAACCTTACCAATCAGTTCAATATCCTCTTTTTTAAAATTGTATTCCATTCCACTTTTCTATTAAACGAATTACCATTATCATTTCTGTAAAATAACTTATTTCAAATTTATAAAAAAATTATTAAATATAATTTTAATTAAAAATATGATTAATTATCTCCAATATTTTTTCTTGACCTTCGCATTTTATAATTTTGATAAAATTTTAATGAACTATAATTGAAGAAAAAAAATTTTTGAAAAGAAATCATTCAAATAATGACATTGATAAAAAGGACAAAGGGAAATTTGGATACGGTTTTATTCAGTTGTTTCAAATGTTTTTCCGCCGTATTCCTTCACTACTTCAATATACGATTTTAACTTCAAGACCGGCTATTGATGCCATTGGTAATATCAGAAAATACAGGCATACTGACTGGGGGCTTCTCTTTACTTCTTCCATTCTCGGAATTATCATCGGCTTATTTGTAACTCTTTTCCACTGGTCAATGACAGGAGCAGAACAACTCTTTAATAATATCCATTTCACGGCAGAAACCGTTATCCCCTGGCAAATTATTGCCTTTCCTTTGATTCCTGCTCTTGGCGGCTTGGGTATCGGTGTACTCAGACAAACTATTTTCAAAGGAGCTACCGTCGAAGGGCTTGAATCCTTGGTTCATGCTCTTGTTCACCGTGAAGGTAAAATTGATTGGCGAAACTCCTTCAAAGCCATAATTTTTGCAGGACTTCTTATTGGCTCAGGTGGTGGAGCCGGGCGTGAGGGTCCTACAATAGCACTCGGTTCATCTTTGGGTTCTACATTTGCTCAGATACTACGGCTTAAACCACAACAATTACGCGTTCTTTGCGGTTCAGGTGCCGCCGCCGCTATAAGTGCCATATTCAACGCACCTCTTGGCGGTATTGTCTTTGCTTTGGAAGCAATTATCGGAGGTATTAGCATCAGGGCTTTTGCTCCTTTGGTTATATCTTCTGTCCTGGCTACTGCAACAACCAGAATACTGGTTGGCAACAATCCCTTACTTTTAGCACCTGAAATTACCGCTGTAAATCTTACAGATTACCTTTTATTGGCAATTGCCGGTATGTTGAGTGGTTTGGTTGCTGTTTACTATTTGAAAACTTATAACGGAACTGCTAAAATTGTTGAGAAAACCATTAGACCATTTCCTGAAATCTGGAAACCTGCTGTCGGTGGCTTCTTTGCAGGACTCATCCTTATGGCACTGCCGACAATGCTCGAAACAACTTATAATCCAATTAATCATGTGATTTCAGGCAACGGATTACCTTTACTGCAAAATTCCATTTTTCAAAACTTAACCCGTCACTTCACAAAAGAAAACTTAATATTCCTGTTCATTTTAATTGCATCATTAACAGTTATTATAAAACCGGTTTCAAACGCAATTTCTTTGGTCAGTTCAAAAGCAGGGGGGACCATGGCACCCGTTCTCAAAACAGGAGCAATGTTCGGTTTCGTTTTAGGTTCTCTTCTGCAATTCGTCTTTCCCGACATCTCTCCCGGTCTGTTCGCAATAGTTTGCACAGGTGCAGTACTTGCAGGTACATTCCAGTTACCCCTTGCAGGTGGCATAATCCTCTTCGAAATCTGTCACAACTACGACCTGATACTCCCTCTTATATTCTCCTCGGTTTTTGCCTCATTCATTGTCCAAAAGTCAGGAGTAACAACATTCAATCCACTACAAAAAGAATACGTTGACGACGATGAGCAAATCCACCCCAGATTAAAAATCAACGATTAGACTTATAGACTGTCAGCATATTAGGCAGGTGAAATGCGAAAAAAAGCGAAAACGTGAAACGAAAGATGGGAAAAGGGAGAAGGGAAAAGGGAAAAGGGAAAAGGGAGAAGGGAGAAGGGAAAAAGGAGAAGGGATTGAATATAGTTTTAAACTTTGAGTTCTTTGTGAATATTCTTGGTGTTCTTTGTGTTAAAATATTTTTTTTAGGCAGTTACACAGAGTTCCACGGAGAAAACACAGAGCTACACAGAGATTTTATCCCGGAGGGATTAAACTATGGTAACAAAGCAAAACACAAACGGTCTTTATCCCGGTGATATATTTTCTGTCATTCCTGCGAAAGCAGGAATCCAATTGTTTTATTTTGTAATTAATTTCAAAGTTTTGTAAGTTTGCTTCATAATTCTGATATTATTTGAGAAACAGGGCGTTATGAGAAAAATGAAATTCATTTCGATATTTGTTCTGATTATATTTTCTAATTTCTTTCTATTGTATGGTCAGGAAATCAAACAAGGTTCGCCAATCGAACCCGGCAAAAAAATTCAATCTTTCAAAATAGGGCTACTCGGTGGAATCAATACTCCTTTGTCGCCTCCCGAATTGGTCAACAAGCCGACAACTGCCACAAAAGAAGTTCAGCCATCTCTTTTGAATGGTCTTGATGGTCTTGGATTTGGAACAACATACAATTTCGGTGTTACCGGTAAATATCCTGTTTCGGAATCAATGTTGCTCGGTGCTAATATTGAATATACCGGTTGGTCAAGCATTAATTCATGTAATTGCCAAGACGAAGAATTTGGGAAAAGCGAAAACTCCTTATCACTACTTCATTTTGGAATATTTTACCATTATTTTCTGTATGAAAATCTTTATGCAGGACCTGAGTTCGGAATAAATTTCTTTAATGTGAACGTTACCGAAAACTCAAGCCGGGGCGAACTTGACTACTCGAAATCAAATTCCATAATTGGTTTTGGACTTGCTATCGGTTATGAATATCCGCTTTCAAAACAATTTGCTCTCGATATCACGGCAAAAGCTCAATTCCCGAATCTACTCTTAGGTAAGGAAAACACAAATCCTAGCATAGATTCGGAATCATTAATAAATTCACAGGATGAGACGGCAGAAGCAAATCTCTTTCTAATCTCATTCAACATCGGATTATTATTTTCAATTTTCTATTAGGTGCAAAATGAAAAACAAAATTTTATTGTTCATCATTTTATTTGCATTTAATAATTGCACAGTTGAGAATGATAATATAAATGTCAGTGATTGCGATAAATGCAAAGAACTAATTGGTGATGAAGTTAAAATTGGTAATCAAATTTGGATGACAAAAAATCTTGATGTTGACCTTTATCGTAATGGTGATACTATACGACATTGCATAACAACAACTGAATGGCAAGATGCATCTACTAAAAAAGAAGGTGCTTGGTGCTATTATAATAATGATTCAATTAATAATGAGATTTATGGTAAGTTATATAATTGGTATGCTGTAATGGATACAAGAGGATTGGCTCCTATGGGATGGCATGTTCCCAGTGACGTAGAATGGGAACAGTTGGTTAATTTCTTAGGTGGTTCATCTGTTGCCGGAGGTAAGTTAAAAGAAACAGGCTTTATTTATTGGAAGAATCCAAATACAGGTGCAACCAATGAACTATGTTTTAATGCCCGAGCAGGTGGTAATTGTGGACCAATCTTTGAATTTGGAAATATGGGTTATTTTAGCGATTGGTGGTCAACAACAATTGATAGTGCAGATATTATTTGGTATAGGTATCTTTCACATGATAGTACTACCGTTAGTAGAATTAGCAGAAGGGCAGACCATGGTTTTTCAGTTCGATGTGTTAAAGATAAATTTTAAAATTAAATATATAAAAATGAAAAACTACCTTTTATTGATAATCATTTTATTCGCATTTAATAGTTGCACAGTTGAAAATGATAATATAAATGTTATTGGTTGTAAAAATTGCACCGGAAGTGAAATAAAAATATGCAATCAGATTTGGATGACAAAAAACCTTGATGTTCTCTTATATAAAAACGGTGATACAATAAGGCATGCTCAGACACAATCAGAATGGCAAGATGCAAATACAAAACAACAAGGTGCTTGGTGTTATTACGATAATGATTATAATAATAGTTGTAAATATGGGAAATTGTATAATTGGTTTGCTGTAAATGATACAAGAGGAATAGCACCCGCCGGTTGGCATATACCAACAGTTGCAGAATGGATTGAATTATTTAATTGTTTAGGCGGTGCGGATGTAGCTTGCGGAAAATTAAAAGAAGCTGGTATTGAAAATTGGGCTAATCCTAATAATGGAGCTACAAACGAAAGCGGATTTACTGCTTTACCTGGGGGATACCGTTATTTTGATGGAGTATTTCATAATTTTGGTGGTTATGGCTATTTTTGGACTTCGTCAGAAAATAATGCAACGACAGCATTTAGTAATCATTTATACTTTGACAGAATTAGTATACTTAGTACAATAAGCTTTAAGGGAGATGGACAGTCAGTTAGGTGTGTGAAGGATTAATTAACATTATATCATATTTTTAATTTTTAGTTTTATATAAAATTTTTTTAAATATCTCGATTTGAACGAGAAGAAAGTCAAAGGTTTTCGATGTGTAATGAATTAATTGGATTAATAGGAATTATAATTGGATTTCTTTTACAATTTCCTTATAAATATTATATGGAAACAAGGCAAACAAGAGCTGAATTCAATTCTATAGTAGAATATCTCAAGGCTCAAACTCCTCTTAACCATATAGATGAAAAATTATTCGAGCTACGTACTTTTCTAATAAAACATTCCGATTATAAGAAATTTGTTTCTAATAATGAAGATTTCTGGGAAAAATATTTAAATAACAAGTCAATAGGAGAGGCAGAGTTTAGAAAAGAAAATCAAAAAGGATCGACTTGGAAAGAAAGTGATTATAATAAATTATTGGAAGATTTAAAAAAATTAGGTCATCCGAATATTTTAAGACAGATATTTATTTAAAAAGTTATTTTGTGTAAAAATCAAAATTAAAAGTTTATGAATAAAGATTATTATGATAAGTATAAAGAACACATCTTGCATGAGGTTAAGATGTTAATGGAAACATCCAAATTTCTGATAGAAAATAAACTTTATGATAAAGTTTTATCATATCCTTGTGATATTGTTTATTTAGATAGTTTTTTATTACATTTCAGAAATTTATATGACTTTTTAAATTATAATACCAGATTTCCAACTGATATTGATATCAAAGAAATTATCGATAATTGGGACGATATAAAAAATTCTCAATTAAGAGAAAATTTTGATAACATTAAATATCATTTAATGTATAAATCTAAAGATGATAAAATTCAAAATAGACTAAATAAATATTTAGCTCATTTAACAATAGAAAGAGAAGATAAAACTATTTCAAAAAATTGGAATATAATTTCATTACTTCAAGAAATAAAAAGTATTTGTTTAAAGTTTTCAGAATTAGTTGATGATAACGAATTAAAAAGTCTATTAAATTCTAATTCTAATTCAATTGTAATTAATAAACCTGGTTTGACTAATTACTTAGCAACAACTTATATAAGGTAATCTAATATTATGAAGTTACTTTTTTCACAACGAAAGTGGTAGGAAATTAAAATCAGCGAAATCAGTTTAATCAACTTAATCAATGGTTCAGACATTCTGCGTGAAATAATTTATTCTCGCTGTGATAAAAACCGCTTGTGTTTGCTGTGTTACCCTAATGCAATCCCTTCGGGATAAATTCTTATTTCGGTTCACGGTTTACAGTTCACGGTTCACATAAATTCCGTCCTTCCGTCTGCCAAACCCAGCCCCCTAACAAAATTAAAATCCTTTTAAAATAAAATAAATTACGTTTACTTTTCCCTGTATAATTTTGTCCAGCTTGTTCTTTGCAAATTAATTGTTCGGTAAATTCTCTGTGGAACTGTCTTTCGTTTTACGTATTACGAAAAAATCATAATAATCTAACGAATCACAAAAATCATAGTTCAGACAACGGAAAACGGTTAACCGATAACTGAAAACGAAAATTAAAAAAACTACGCAAAATCCGACATTTTACGATTTAGTTGCAGTAAATATTTGAAATATTAAAACTTACCCTATGACTTTTTTGTCGGTGCAATAAAAATCATTGTCGCAAAAAACCGCCAAAATAAAAAATAGAAAATTGCGGTGCAATTGGTGAAATTTCTTTTTTCACATTCGTTAATCCATGAAAAATCAATAAAATACTGTTAATCAAAATTGCACCTCTCGGGGAAAAAACAATTCAAGCCAAGGTGAAAATCAATTAAATCAAACAAATCACAAAAATCACAGTTAAGACATTTGCGTGAAATAATTTATTCTCGCTGTGATAAAGACCGCTTGTGTTTGTTATATTACCGATATGCAATCCCTTTGGGATAAATTCTCAGTGACTCTCTGTGCCTTCTCTGTGGAACCTTTAGATTTGTATTATCAACAAGTAGAGTGTTGATAAAAAAGGAAGAATACAGGTAAGTAATTGATAATAATAGACTTTTGCTACTTT
>JAZDIP010000035.1:0-2055 GCA_043804925.1 bacterium
GTTTGAAATACCGATAATGTTTTCAATCCACAACGGAGTGCTCGCCACATACAAGCTGGATAATTCGCATTACCTCACAGGAAAGATTGCATTTGAATTTGCATTGAACAATTCGGATTTGGCACCGGGAACTTCGCTCGATATCCCTGTAATACTTCCAAGAACGATGGTATATTACAAAAGCACGGGATTTGACATAGTTCTTGCATCCGAAGGAAACATCTGGAAGACTTTCGATTATCACGCAAGCACTGAATTTTTCTTATTTCCATTCGGAGGTACAAAATATGAAGAAGAATACCCGGAAAACTCAACAGATATCTTTATGGAAATAAATGGCGGAGTTTTTTGGAATATTGTGAAGTCAGCGAAGTTGGGAATTATAGGAAAACTTTGCTATGGACAATATCCCTTTGGCACACAATGGCACTTGATTCCGTATTTGGATTTTGTGAAGGTGGTGGAGTGATGCTTGCTTATCAGAAATATTTTAGAGACTTTATGAATTTTTAAAATTTTTTTGGAGGTTATTATGAAAAATATATATTTCTTTATTCTTTTTATTTGCTTTTTATTTTCATGTGAGCCTTTATCAGAGACTTTCGATGAAAAGACTATTGATTGTCAATATTATGAAAAACAAGATATTATCAGTATTCCACAAGTAGATAGTACGATAATGGTAATGACGTGGAACATAAGATTTGGAGCTGCGAGAATTCCGTGGTTTGGTGATGCCTGCGGTCAAAGAGTAATTTTAGATAAGAATGAAGTAGAATTTAATTTACAGGGTATTTGTGATTTAATAAATTCAGTTAAGCCCCAAATCCTGTTGCTTCAGGAAGTGGATTTAAGCAGTAAAAGAACAGCATATATTAATCAGGTTCAATATATCCTTGACCATACTTTCTTAAATTATGCTGTTTATGCATCAGGATGGAAATCACAGTTTATACCATCCAACGGTCTAGGACGAATGGACTGCGGCAATGCAATTTTATCTGTTTGGAAAATTGAGGGAGCTAATCGTCATTCCCTGCCATTGAGAAATGACGCTGATGCTTTGACAAAATACTTCTATTTAAGAGACAATTTCATATCAGCAAGAATTGCAGTTCCAGGTATTAATAATTTATATGCTGTTAATGTTCATCTTGTTTCAACAACAGGAGATGATACTAAGAAAAGGCAGGCAGATGAATTTCTCAATGTCGTTAAGGATATGAGCAATTCTGGAAAAATTATTATTTCTGGCGGAGATTTTAATCTTATACCACCAAATGCAGATACAATTGATTTTTGCTTGATTGATATGTGTCCCGGTGAGGACTTTCATTCTCCGGGTGATAATCCTTTCCATAAGGATGGTAGTAATTATGAAGCAGGTATAACATGGATTCAACCAATTTATGATTATTTAAATCCTTCATTGTCATTAACAGATTATAAATTGAACCAATATGAGAATTTTACACATACACTTAACCCCGAACATTTTTGGTGCAGAATGATTGATTATTTATTTACCAACACCGATTGGATTGATAATTCTCACAAAGTACATCAGGAAACGATGGAATTATCAGACCATGCACCGGTTTCAGCTTTATGGAGGGTAAAATGAAAAATTTAATATTATATTTTTTAATTGGCATAATTATTTGTTCTTCAATGACCGCACAGGAGGAATCGCAGGTATTCAGATTTTACGATGAAACAGCAAATATTTTACCAATAGGAGGTTTTAAATATTCACTTTTTAAACATGCTGTATATGTCCTATCTGAAGATTTATCTTTTTCTGCACATCCATTTATGCTATTTGTCAATCCTTCGATTGATCTGAAATATAACTTTTACGAAAAAGATGATTTGACTATTTCGAGTATTCATGGGATTAATTATCCGACATTAATGCTCAATGCTGTGAAAGGTCCTGGCACAGGTGGTTTTATCTCTCCTGAGTTTGAAATACCGATAATGTTTTCAATCCACAACGGAGTGCTCGCCACATACAAGCTGGATAATTCGCATTACCTCACAGGAAAGATTGCA
>JAZDIP010000036.1:0-78549 GCA_043804925.1 bacterium
CAAATCTTTTTCAAATTCAATTTCCATATTTTCTTTCGGGCTTTCATCCTTTCGGGCTTTCGTGTTTCTCCTTCTTAAGTAAACTCTGTGCTTCTGTGGTTTATATTCTTCATTGCACTTCAGATGGGTAAATAGTTACGAATATTCTTAATTCTGTATTCTGAATTCTGAATTCTGTATTCTGTTTTTCGGGGTGTAGCGCAGTCTGGTTAGCGCGCAGCGTTCGGGACGCTGAGGTCGGAGGTTCGAATCCTCTCACCCCGATTTATACCGAGATGAAATGCGTAAACTTTGCGAACCTTGCGGTTACAAATACAGTAAATCGTAAGCGTTCAGGTAGTGTAAGAAAAGGGGATGTGGAGATTAAGGGGATAAGGAGATAAAATTTTGGTAACACTTTACTCATCTGAAGAAAAGATTAACCGCAGAGCTCGCAGAGAGCACAGAGAAATAAAATATCTACTTTGAATTTAACCTTATCCATAATTATCTCAGCGAACTCTGCGTTCTCTGCGGTGAATAATTCCCTTTTACTTCACTTGGGTAAATAGTTACAAATTTTGAATTAAAAATTAAAAATGAATTATCTCCATATCTTTTCTTATCTCCTTATCCCCTCACACTCTTGATGTATAGCCTGAATGGTTACAAATACAGTAAATCTGCCTTACAGTAACCCCTTCACAATCTTATAGACCTTCTCTGGTGTGGTATCTATAACACAGGATTTTATCTTCAGGTCATCTTCACAATTGATAGTTCGGTTATTGAACACAGAAAAGCATGGATGGCAACTAACCTCTGGAACAAGGTTGATACAATTCTCACTCAATGGACCAAACACCTGTGGTGTCTCAGGACCAAAGATAGAGATTGTCTTTATATCTGTCAGTGCGGCAAAGTGTGCCGTGCCACTATCTACAGTTACCAATACAGAAGAAATATTATATAGGTCTATCAATTCCTTGAGCGTGGTCTTTCCTGTCAAATCAATACACCTTTCCTTACCGATGAGAGAGATGAGTTCTTTAGCAGAAGCAAAGGAAGACAGGGTTCCAACTATGACTATAAAGACCTTTTCATCGAAAGAGAGCAACTGCTTGCCTAATCTTGCAAAATACTCTATTGGCCACTCCTTAAAAGTCAACCATTCCCCTGTTTTCGGTGGGAATATTATTAGCTTTACCTCCCCTGGCATCTTTTCGGATAGCTCAGGGTTTAGGCCCTTCAGTTTATTCCATATTTTTATCCTTTCTTCTTTAGTTGACCTGAGCTTTGGCAAACTCTCTTTGTTAATAAGCAACTTTTCCGCCATCGTTATCTTGCCAGCTGGATATTTCAGGGCATAAACCAAAGCCAAGAATGTCTGACCTACATGCAAATAATTATTATAATTGACCTTATGGGTCAGGAGATTGCCCCTATACAGACCCTCAGCATTAAATCTATCTAAGCCGACCCTCTGTTTTGCACCTATCAAATAGCTTAAAATGGCGGTATACCGTGAAAAGAATTCAAGGTCTATGATGGCATCTATACCTATTTTTTTCATCTTTAATATTGTCCAAATAGTATCTTTGACAAAATTCAGGGCAGAGTCTATCCTTATTGAAAATATATTCTCTTCGGGGATAATGTTTAGAAGCCGTATAATCTCAACATTCTCCTTGAAGGTTAAAAAGTAAAGCTGGGCATCTTTGAACATCCCTTTGAGTTCTGTAATAGCTGGGTAAGCCAGGACAGAGGTGCCCATCTCTGCAGGTTTTAATAAGAGTATCTTTTTGGCAGGTGCAGAAGATTTTTCTCTCTGTATCACTCTTTCTATAGCGTAACATATTGAAAGCAACCAGCAAATGATTGTTCCCGGATACCTGTCTACCTTTCGAACAATCTCTATCTTTGTCATTGATTTAGATTTTAACGAGAGTTGGCTAATTTTGTCAAAAGAAATCACTAATCCTCACTTGACGAGATTTGTAACCGTTCAGGCTATGTATCAGAAGTGTGAGGAGATAAGGAGATAATAAGAGAGATGGGGATAATTCCATTTTTAATTCTTAATTTTTAATTCAAAATTTTATCCCCTTATCCCCTTTATCTCCATATCCCCTTTTCTTACACTACCTGAACGCTTGACGAGATTTTAGAAAGCTGGTATAATATAAAGATGGACAAATCTTCTAAAAGTAAAGCAGGTTTTATAGCTATTATTGGGGAGCCTAATGTTGGAAAATCAACCCTCTTAAATAAGCTCATTGGAGAGAAGCTCTCAGCAGTCACGCCAAAGCCTCAGACTACAAGGCATAAGATTCTCGGCATATTGAACAAAGAAGACCTTCAGGCTGTATTTATTGATACGCCTGGTCTCCTGAGCAAACCAAAGGATAGGTTGGATGAGAAGATGTTAAACGCTGCCTTAGAGACCCTGAGGGATGCTGACCTTGTTCTCTGGATAGTGGAGCCTTATGGGATAGAACCAATGCCTATGCAACTTAAAGGGTGTAATAAAGAGATAATAGTTATCATCAACAAGATAGACCTGGTTGAAAAACTGAGTCTCCTTCCTTTGATTGATGGCTATCAAAAGACATATAACCTCACCGAGATTATCCCTGTATCTGCAAAGAAGGGTTCTGGACTGGAGATATTATTGCAGGAGATAGAAGAGAGGCTTCCTGAGCAATCCCTTTTTTATGAGGAGGATATTGTCTCTTTATCTACAGAAAGGTTCTTTGCTGAAGAGTTGATCAGGGAAAAGATATATTTCTTATACAGGGAGGAGGTGCCATATTCAGCCACTGTTCAGGTTGAGGAGTTCAAAGAGAGAAGCAAGGGCAAGGATTATATCAGGGCAGTAATCTATATTGAAAGGGATTCTCAGAAGGCGATACTCATAGGCGAGGACGGCTTGGCTTTACGAAGATTGGGAGAAGCGGCAAGAAAAGAGTTGGAGAAGGTCAGGGGAAGACCCCTATATCTTGATCTCCATATAAAGACAAAGAAGGACTGGAGAAAGAACGAGGGATTATTAAGGGAGTTTGGGTATTGAAATTTAACCTTTGGAGAATTTCAAGTTAATTGGACGCAGATCTTCGCAGATTATCAGGATTAATTTTTGAGTTAATTCTCTATGTTTAAAATCTTGAAAATCTGCGTTCATCTAAAGTCCCAAAAAGGAAATTCCTATACTATTAAATTATAAGAGATGACCACGAAAGGCACGAAAGACGCGAAAAATCCTGATTCATTTTTGCGTATTTTTGCGTATTTCGTAGTTTGTATTCTTTATTATTCTTTGAGGCTTTGTGTGAGAAAATAAAGCTCCAGAGTAAGAAAATTTGTGTAGAGATTTATGTAACTAACTATAATGTCATCCAGAATTTCTTCAATCGAACCTCTTGCAATCCGACAGAACCGCATATTTTCCTGATAATGCCAGCGTCCATGCCCTTCTGCAATATTGTTCGTGATTGAGACAATCGCCCTTTTCATCTGCGGATCTAAACAATATCGCTCTTCAGATGGAAGCTGTTTGATGAGCCTGTAAACATTTTGTCGAAACTTGCGTGATAGCTGATAAAGCTCAAAATCATCCAGCCGATACTTATCGTCGCTCATGTTCACTCCTGTGTATAGGTGTCTGGGTGTCTAAGTGCCTATGTGCCTGTAATTTACCAGGCTACCAGACACTCAGGCTACCTGAATGATGTGTCTATGTGCCTGGGTGTCTAAGTGCCTGTAATTGATACCAGACACTCAGGCCACCTGAATGATGTGTCTAAGTGTCTAAATTTACCAGACACCAGGCCACCTGAATGATTGTGCCTATGTGTCTAAGTGCCTGTAATTTACCAGGCTACCAGACACTCAGGCCACCAGACCACCTGAATGGTCACATAAATAGTTAAAAAGCCCTGACAGCACGCACACATAATGTGTTGTTCTTATTGTTGTTGTTCTGGTTGCCATTGTCGAAGTTCTGGTTCCACGCATTGTTACTATTGTTCTCGGTAGAACTCCAATAGTTGTTGCTACCAAAACCGCCAACAACACTTAATAAAGGTGTTTTAATAAAGGCAAGGCATCTTACCTTTATATTGATTAACTGTTCTCAAAAAAACAGTCCCTTTATCGCTTTTAAACAAAATCTGCTCGCTTACTGCCACCTTAGCAACAGTAATTCCGGCACATTATACAGGACTGGCATTTCGCCAGCCTGTAATTTGCTTGCCTATGTTATCCATTAATAAGCTAAGCTCTGCTTGCTTTTTAATGGGCAATACCTTCATATCAGTGCATAATCGTATTTCTAATTTGAGTAATTCAAAATCATCTAAGAATGATTCCAGATGCTCTTTCTTATTGGTTGCTTTATTTGCCCTGTATATGTTTCTTACCAGATGTAGGGCATCGCGTTTCATATCTTGCCCAAGAGTATACTTATACTCTTTCGAGAAATCTTTGGTGTACTCAAAAATTCTCAAAATTAATTTATAGGTATCTCTGTAAACTGGTAAATCATAATATAATGCCATAAAAAAAATTCCGACCGCTTCGCGGTAATATTTAATAGTTAAATAGATAAATAGTTAAAAAGCCCGAACAGCACGCACACATAATGTGGTGCCCTTACCGTCGTAGCCCTGGCTGCCATTGCCGAAGTACTGGCCCCACGCACCGCTACTAATGTTCTCGGTAGAACTCCAATAGTAGTAGCTACCAAAACCGCCAACAACACTTTTTTGCTGATACAATAAACTTAACTCGTATTTTGAGGGTAAATACCAGTCGCCGTAGGTTACACCCTAACTGTTACTGAATAATCTGCGCAAACCTTTGCGGCAAAATTACCCGTTTGGTTATCGCTGATTTGTGTGGCTACTATCATGGCGGTATTCATTGCGCCAGCATTCAATCCATCACCTAAGGAGCCAGTATATCTATAAGTTCCGTTATACCACTGTATCCCTGTGCTTTGGTCTGCTGTGGTGGCTATTAAGCCATGCTGTCCGCTTGAGTCAACCCAAAATACTATGCCACCACCGTATGACTCGCCTATGTAATGACCGCCTCCTGAAGCCGCAGTAGTCTGAAGAGACCCATCAGGAAACTTGAATCCACCGCTGGTTGACTGAATCGTTCCGGCAACGGTAAGTTTTTCTGTCGGATTCGCCGTCCCAATACCGATATTTCCACCCTTGGTAATCCGCATCCGCTCTTGCCAATTAGCCGGAGTCATGAAATCTCCAACAGCGGTAGAAAATACCAAGTCACTTGTTGCCGTACCACTGAAAGGCACACAATTACCTATGCTCCAATCAATCCACTCATTCGGAGAAGTCACTTGGTTCCCATCCCCACCAAGATAACCACCGACAATAGAAGAATCACCATTGGGGGTAACATAAATATCTGCCCAGTTGATTTGTAAGGCAAAGGCAGATATTGGGGCAATAATCAGCCCACAGACTAAACTTAACAAAATCATTAACTTTTTCATTTTCTTTCGTCCTCCTTATCTTTTTTAGTTTGTAAAGTTTGTAAAGTTTGTAAAGTTCATAAAGTTTGTAAATTTTATAACGTATGTTACAGTGAAAAATACCTGTTGAAATCAATCGCATAGCGATTCAACGTTTGTAACAAAGAAGAATTAGGATGGTAGGAATCGCATAGCGATTGAACGTTTGTAACAAATGAAATTATCATATAACCGAAATTGCAAGAAAATAAATCTAAAAAAAAAGTACAAATTTGCAATTCAATTGCATAATTGTACTTTTTTGATTATATTTGATTATGAAACAATTAAAAACAATATTGCTATTTATTGAGTTTTGGAGATGTTTATGAAATACTTCATCATATTGTTATTTTTTATTCCTATTTCAATTTTTTCTAATAAATTAGTTTTGAAACATTTTGATGGTGAGAGTCTTCAAAAAGGTGGCGGTATTGCAATGTCAGTTGACTGCCCTGATAGTTTAAATTGCTTCATGCTAACACAATCAGGAGAATATCACCGGCTATTCAAATCAACAAATCAGGGAAATACATGGGAATTAATTTATCAATCAGAATCCTTAATGGATCAAATCAAACAAGGGATTACAGTTCTTATGGGAGTTGAGGACGGCTGTTCGCCACATCCGGACTATTATTTTATGTCATTTAATGATGAAGGTTTTTTAAAAAAGAGTTCTGATGGAGGTAAAACATTTGAAAGAATTGATTTAAAAGAAAAATATCGTATATATAGTATAAATATGTTAGATTCAAGTATTGGTATTGCCTATTCAGCATTGGGAAATATATATTTGACTTATGATGGGTGGAAAACATGGGAAATTAAATCAACACCGGTATTAAATGACTCAACATGGATATCCGGATTTTTTTCACCCCAATTCAAAGATAGTAATACTATTATCGGTCTTAGTCCATTATTAAATCCGTTAGATACAGTTGATTATGGTTATGGTATTAAAATGTTATATGACTATGGACAAGTATTTTTTTCCTGGAATTATAAAACAGACAAATGGTCGTATGTATTATTTCCCACAACATATTATGATGTAAACGATACATTGCACCCCGACACATGTGATGCTTTTCGTATGATTAATTTTGTAAATGATTCAATTGGATTTGTTTGTGGAGGTAAAGGATATGGTATTGGTGATGCGAAATATGATCTAGTTTATAAAACAAAGGATGGTGGTAAAGCTTGGGAAAAAGTATTTGAAAACTTTGATAAAAAATTAAGTGCTTGGGGTTTACAAGAAATTTCATTTAAGGATGAATTAAACGGAGTTGCTGTCGGGGCAATAGGAGTGGTTTTAGTAACAGGTGATGGAGGCGAAACTTGGGAATACTTGGACAAACCGGATACTCTTCTCAATCGTCAACCTCTAACAGCCATTGTAACCTGGGCAGGTGAGTATCCAATTATTGGTACTTATGGAGCGGGTTTTTGGCGAATTGAAGGACCTAACGGTGGCCCACCTGTATTTAAAAAAGCTACAAAATCGGCAATAATACAAGCTGAGAATTATGACTTTGGGACAATTGATGTTAAAGATACATCACTAATTATTCAAAAAATCAAAATACATAATTTATCAACTGATACAAATTTAATTATCAGTAGCTTTTCAAACCTGAGTGAATCGGCTTTTACAAATGAATTCGTCTGGCTCGATACTATGACAAACATTTCAGTAAAACCTTCGGATTTCTTTGAGCTACCGGTGAGTTTTAAACCAAATGAAGTTAGAAAATATAATGATAGTATTGTTGTTCATTCAAATGCAATCGGACAGGATAGTGTTATTATTCTTGAAGGCGAAGGAATTGATACTTCGACATCGGTTCATGATGAGCATATAACGACAAATAAATTTACAATTTCTCCAAATCCCGCAAGTGAGTATATTGAAATAAAACTTTCCGAAAGTTCTGAACTTTCGGAAAGTTACCCAATCCAAATTTTTAATCTTTATGGCGAAAAAATGACTATAGTAGTTCAAAATTTTGAATCCCTACGAATTGACATTTCTTCTTTTCCTGTTGGGATGTATTTTGTTAAAATTTCTGAAAGTTCGGAACTTTCGGGAAGTTACCGGATTCAAAAATTTGTGGTGATAAAATAATTTTTTAGTATTTTCGGTTAATATTAATATTAGAAATTTAATTAATAAAAGGATTGATAAAATGTTGTCATCAAATAAGTTGTCAAATTTGCAATTAGAAATTCTAAAAACTTATTCAAAAAATATTTCGGATAAGGATTTGCTCAATATACAAAAATTACTTTCCGAATATTTTTTAAATGAAGCAGAAATCGAAATTGAAGATTTTAGTAAAAATAATAATATTACACCTGAATCATACAATCAATGGGCATCCGAACATAATCGAATAGCTCAATGATGAAAGTGATATTAGATACAAATGTCTTAGTTTCTGCCATCGGCATTCATTCGCCTAACAGGATTATATTCGATGAAATTAAGTCAGGTGAACTTCTTTTAGCTGTTTCAAATGATATTATTAATGAGTACCGGGAGATTATTTCTCACAAGATGACTTCATCCATAGCAGATAATCTAACTCAATATTTCATTCTTTCTCCCAATGTTTTGAAAACTAATATTTATTACAATTGGTCTTTTATGAATAATGATGAATCTGATAACAAGTATGTTGACTGCTATATAGCTTCAAATTCAGATTTCATCGTTACAAATGACAAGCACTTTGAAATCTTGAAATCATATGATTTTCCAAAAGTTAATATTATCAATTCTAATGATTTTATTGATTTATTAAACAAAAAGTAACTTTCAACCACACAATTCCAAATTTTTAATGTTTATGGGAAATGTTTAACGAACCTCACCCCAATCCAATTACACACCCCAAACCCCTCTCAAGAGGGGAATGTAGAGGGAGTAAGAATTGATGTTTCCGTTTTTCCGGATGGGATGTATTTTGTCAGGGTAGGTAATTTTGTCAAGAGTTTTGTGAAGATGTAAAAATATTTGTAATTTTAACACATTTCAATTAAGAAACTGAGGGTATTTATGAGATTTGATATAGAATACGAAATAGAAGATGATGGTAGATGGATAGCAGAAATTCCATCAATGCCGGGCGTTATGGTTTACGGAAAAACCCAAAAGGAAGCTGCATCAAAAGTTATTGAACTTGCCATTAAAAATAATAATGGTATTTCTATTCTCATTTTTCCTTTGGGGCAGGTTTGGAACCTGCCCCTCCGGTTTTTCTTTTTACCCTACAAACTGCTTTCTTATTATGTTTAATGCCGAACCGTTCCTGAACCAGTCAATCTGCTGTTCGTTGTAGCTGTGATTTACAGGAAATTCATCATAAGAACCATCAGTATGATGAAGGAATAATGTCAAAGGTTTTCCCGGTGCAAATTCCTTCAAACCGAGAATATCAATTATATCATCTTCCTGTATTTTCTCATAATCCGACTTGTCTGCAAATGTAAGTGCAAGCATTCCCTGTTTCTTTAAATTTGTTTCATGTATTCTTGCGAATGACTTAACAAGGACTGCTTTAACTCCAAGATGTCGCGGTTCCATAGCGGCATGTTCTCTCGAAGAACCTTCACCGTAGTTCTCATCTCCCACAACTATTGTTCCTACTCCTCTGGCTTTATATTGCCTTTGTACTTCAGGCACTCCTGCATAATCACCTGTCAATTGGTTTTTAATATCGTTTGCTTCATCGTTGAAATAATTAATTGCACCTGTTAACATATTATTTGAAATATTATCCAAATGCCCGCGATATTTCAACCAGGGACCAGCCATTGATATATGGTCTGTTGTACATTTGCCTTTAGCTTTGATTAATAGACGTAAACCTACATAATCTTCACCATTCCATTTTTCAAAAGGAGTAAGGATTTGAAGTCTTTCTGAATCAGGTTTTACAACAACCTGAACATTACTACCGTCCTCAGCAGGTGCTTGATAGCCGGCATCCTCCACTGCAAAACCTTTTGGTGGAAGTTCGTATCCGCTTGGCGGGTCAAGCATTACTTCCTGTCCGTCTTCATTTATCAGCTTATCTGTAATTGGATTAAATGTCATTTTTCCTGCAATAGCCAATGCTGTTACCATTTCTGGAGAGGCAACAAAGCTATGAGTATTTGGATTTCCGTCAGCCCGTTTTGCAAAGTTTCTATTGAATGAAGTTACAATAGAGTTTTTCTCCTGTTTGTCCGCACCTGCTCTTGCCCACTGCCCGATACAAGGTCCGCAAGCATTAGCAAGAACCACTCCGCCTATTTGTTTGAATGTATCAATGAAACCATCTCTCTCGATAGTATATCGAACCTGTTCAGAACCCGGTGTTATCGTAAATTCTGATTTAACTTTCAGCTTTTTCTCAGATGCTTGCTTGGCAATTGATGCTGAGCGGGAAATATCTTCATAAGATGAATTGGTACAGGAACCGATTAAACCAACATCCAGTTTTTCAGGATAGTCATTTTTCTTTACGGCTTCTTTCATCTGAGACACAGACCAAGCTAAATCAGGCGAGAAAGGTCCGTTGATATGTGGTTCTAACTCTGACAAATTTATCTCGATAACCTGGTCGAAATATTTTTCAGGATTTGCATAAACTTCATCATCTGCTGTCAGATATTTTGCAATTGATTTTGCTAATTCAGCCACTTCTTTTCTTCCGGTAGATTCTAAGTAACGATACATTGATTCGTCATATCCAAAAGTGGAAGTAGTAGCTCCTATTTCTGCACCCATATTGCATATCGTTCCCTTACCGGTACAGGACAAACTCTTAGCACCATCGCCAAAATACTCGACAATACAACCTGTGCCGCCTTTAACAGTTAAAATTCCTGCAACTTTTAAGATGACATCTTTAGCAGAAGCCCAGCCATTCAGTTTGCCTGTTAATTTTATTCCAATCAGTTTTGGAAATTTTAGTTCCCATGGCATACCTGCCATAACATCAACGGCATCGGCTCCCCCAACGCCAATAGCAATCATCCCTAAACCACCGGCATTAACAGTGTGAGAATCCGTACCAATCATCATGCCGCCGGGGAATGCATAGTTTTCTAAAACAACCTGATGAATAATTCCTGCTCCGGGTTTCCAAAAACCAATTCCGTATTTATTGGAAACTGATGCAAGAAAATCATAAACTTCTTTGTTGACATCCTTGGCTGTAGCCAAATCTTTTACTGCACCTACCTTTGCCTGAATCAAATGGTCGCAATGTACGGTTGAGGGTACTGCAACTTTTGGTCTGCCAGCAGACATAAATTGCAAAAGAGCCATTTGCGCAGTAGCATCCTGCATTGCAACCCTATCGGGTGCAAAATTTACATAGTCATCACCTCTTTTAAATTCCTTTGCATTTTCGTCTTTCCACAAATGAGCATACAGTATTTTTTCAGCTAATGTTAATTGTTTGCCAATAATTTTCTTCGCAGCGTCAACCTTTCCTGCAAAGTTTTTGTAATGACTTTCCAGCATATCCAAATCGAATATCATTTTTTGTACTCCTTTTTCATTAATTAAAGCAGATTTATTTATTTCAAATAATTATTTAACTTATAAAACAAAAATAATTGTTACAAAATAAATAATATTTTTGTAAACATAATGTAATTTTATTATAAATTTCTTTTTTAACTAATATTATCTTAAATTTATGTTTTTATACATGTTGTTAATAGGTATATATTGAGAAAATCACTAATAATATTAATATTATTGTCAATATTTTTGGATTACCCTCTATTTGCTCAGCTACCCATGGCTGAGGAACAAAGCCAGAATATTTTCTTTGACGCGGTATGCTTTAAAAATACAGACACGTTGGACAAAATCATGGACGGCAGGGTAGATGTGCTTATTTTAGTACCTTATCAATCATTAAGGTTTGAAAAAGCCAACGATGTATTTAATTCTAAGTATGAAGTGTATATTGACATATTAGATTCATCAGGAACAAAACTTGAAAACGAGAAAATCCCGAAATCAGTTAGGGAAAGCGACTATTCTGTAACTCAGGGAGGTACAGCCGGTTTCGATATTATTTCAAGGAGTTTTTTTCTAAATGCCGGTAATTACGATATACGAATAAATCTTATTGATTTACTCTCCGGAAAGACATTTGCCAAAACAAGAACAATAACTATTGTAAATTTCGATAAATATAGAATATCAATGAGCGGTATCATGCTTATTAGTTCAATGGAGGAAAAAAATGGCAGATTCATCATTACACCACATATTTCAGATAATATAGGAATGCTTTCAGATGGTTTTTTTATATTTTTTGAGGTTTATAATAATAAATATTTCGACAGTCTTGATTTCGTCTATGAATTATATGACGAGAAAGAAGCACTTATTTTAAAAAGTGAAAAATTTTCTAATGATGTCCGGAATAAAGCTAATCAGCTTTATAAAAAAATCAGAATCCCCGGTAGTACAAAACAAGGCATTTATAAATTAAGACTTATAGCTCTTACAAGAACCAACAGACCTGATTATACCGAAGATGATTTTCTTGCTATAACAGAGCGGTCATTAAAATATCATAGAGTAATTTCAGGAACTATGGTCGAAGATATCGGTAAAGCTATTCGCTACCTCAGATATGTTGCTAACCAGAGTGATATAGATTATATTCAGTCAGGAGAAAATGATTCTGAAAAACAAAAAAGATTTGAAGAGTTTTGGAAAAATAATGACCCTTCTCCAAATACGGAAAGAAACGAAGCATTTGATGAATACTTTTCCAGAATTCATTATGCCAATAAAAACTTTAAATCATATACGGAAGGTTGGTTGACTGATATGGGAATGGTATATATTGTTTTTGGACCACCGGATTATACCGACAAGTCCGATACTTATAGCACAAGAACTGTTTATATGAAATGGACATACCTGAATAACAGGGAATTTGTTTTTTCTGATGACACCGGTATGGGAGATTTCCGTTTGATAAGACCTTATAGCGTTACGGAAAAATACAAATACGGAAACTAATGGTTAATTGTTAATGGTTAATTGTTAATGGTTAATTGTTAATGGTTAATTGTTAATGGTTAATTGTTAATGGTTAATTGTTAATGGTTAATTGTAAATGGATAAAGAATTAAGAGTATTGAAAAATGAAGATATCTGAAGTTAATTGTACGGTTATAGTTCCTGCGGCAGGGAAAGGAAAACGCTTTGGGAATACTCTGCCAAAGCAGTTTCTTGAACTGAACAAAATTCCCGTTATAATCAGGACATTGATGATTTTTGAAAAAATGGATGAAATCAAAAATGTAGTTATTGCAATTGATACATCTTATCAAAAATTATTGCAGGATTATATCAAACAATTTAATATCCTAAAGAAAATTACAATTATCAAAGGTGGTAAAGAACGTCAGGATTCGATTTTTAATGCTTTAAAAACAGAAGCTGTAAAAAATGCTGACATAATTCTTGTTCATGATGCTGTAAGACCTTTTGTAAGTCATAATTTATGTAAAAAAATAATTGTAGCCGTCCAAAAACATAGTGCAGCGATTCCGGGAATTGTTCCAAAAGACACAATTAAGAGAATTAATTCAAAGGGATTCGCTGTGGAAACTCCGACACGAAATATGTTGAGAAATATTCAAACCCCTCAGGGATTCAAAAAAGATATTTTTTTGGAAATATATCGGCTGATGGAATCAAATAAAATGTTCGTAACAGATGATGCTTCACTTGCAGAACAATTGGGATTTAAAGTTAAAATTGTTGAAGGTGAAGAACAAAATATTAAAATAACATCAGAAATTGATTTGCTTTTAGCAGATAGTATTCTGAAAAAAACAGAGAATATAAAATAAATTTGTTGAAAAAATATTTAATGGATATGCTAAATGACAGAGAAAATAATGCTAAGAAAAAGTGGTCCCGAATGCAGGAGCAGGGGAAAAATAAATTTATTTTTCGCACAGGTTTTCTGCTTTACGGAATGACTTTGTTTTTTATTTATATCTTAACAATAGTTGTTATTAACATGGTTTATCATCCCGAAATAAAATTAATTGACTTTCTTTGCTCTGAACAATTTCTCAAGAGACTGCTGTCCACATTCATTTTGTTTGGGCTTATGGGCTGGTTTATGGGTAATTCAATTTGGAGGTCATATAAAAGAAGATGGGAAGAATTAAAAATGATGGATAATGAATAATGAATCATGGATAATGGATATTAATTGATGAATATATAAAATTTGCATATTTTTAAACTTTTAGTAATTGCAAAGATAGAATTTAAAAGAAATGAGTATAATTAGCAGATACATATTGCGAATACATATAGCTCCGTTCATATTTGGAACTGTGCTTGTTATGTTTTTATTTTTATTCCAATTTCTTTTGAAAAGTATTGACCAGCTTTTAGGCAAAGGTTTGAGCGAATGGGTGATAATTCAACTGATTGCATTAAATCTATCATGGATGCTCGTACTTGCAGTACCTATGGGTGTACTGTTTTCAACATTGATGGCTTTTGGGAATATGTCATCGGTTCATGAAACCACCATAATTAAATCAAGTGGCGGTAGTTTAATCAAAATGATGAGGCCTGTTATAATAAGTGGTGTTATTTTAACTTTGATTCTGTTTTGGTTCAATGACGAAGTTCTACCTGAAGCAAACCATAGAGCAAAAGTATTAATGATGGATATTCAGCGCAAAAAACCGACATTTGCCATAGAATCCGGAAAATTTTCTCAGGAACTCGATGGCTATACGATTTTTGCACGACAGGTTGATTCTATTACGGGTACTCTTTTTGGCGTAACAATATATGACACCAGAAATATGAACAATTTGAACATTGTTTCTGCCGATACGGGAATAGCAAGTTTCTCCAGCGATATGTCAAAGTTAATTTTTGACCTCTACAAAGGAGAAATTCATCAGATGTCTGAGTATGAATTCAAAAATTACCGGAAAATCAATTTTGAGAAATACCGAATAATGATAAATGCAGGAGGTTTTAATTTAACAAGAACCGATGATGATATGATAAGCCGTGGTGACAGAGAAATGCATATAAGGGATATGCGGGCAATTGTAAACGAAGCATTAGCAAAAAAAAATGAATTTGATGATAAATTAAACTTACAGATTAATAAACACTATTCATATTTATCCGGTAACAAACCTGATTCAATAGGTGATGTAATTCTAAATAGGTCAAGAACGAACAACCGGATTTCTTCGGAAGAACAAAGCCGTGCTGTTACTTTGAGGAAGGTCCAACGAAGAATCTCTTTCCTGAAAACAAATCTTAGTTCCGATTTAATGCGAAGAGATGATTATGATTCAAAGGCAAGGCAATACGAAATAGAAATACAGAAGAAATATGCCATACCTTTTGCATGCCTTGTTTTCGTTTTAGTAGGATGTCCATTGGGTGTAATGACCAAAGGCGGTAATTTTGGAATTAGTGCCGCTATAAGTCTGGCATTTTATATACTCTATTGGGCTTGTCTGATAGGGGGTGAAAAACTTGCTGACAGGGGGATGCTTAATCCTGTTTTAGGTATGTGGGCTGGTGATATTTTAATATTTATAATAGGGATAGTTCTTATCTTCAAAGTTAACAATGAATCAATTGGAATCCCCGGCAGAAAATTTATAGCTAAATTATTTGAAAGATTTAATAAAGGTCACACAATAGGCAAATAAATAAATGAATTAATTTTTGCCCAACAATTGTTTATATAAATCCAAATATTTTTGTGTTGTCACTTCAATGCTGAATTCTTTTACTAATTCCTTTGAATTATCTCCATAGCTTTTTCTTAATTGCTCATCGTTTGCCAATTCGAGAATGGCTTCTGACAAACTTTGGCAATCTCCAATATTACATAAAATGCCATTTACCTTGTCATTGACAATTTCAGGAATTCCGCCTGCTTTGGTTGCGGCTATTGGCAAACCGACTGACATTGCGTCGAGAATGGATGTTCCCAATCCTTCTTCTTTTGAAGACAAGACAAAAATATCGAATAAATTAAGTAGTTCACCTATATCAGTTCTGAAACCTGTAAAAATAAAATTCTGCCCGATAGCTAATTCTTTTACAAGATTTTTCATTTGTTTTAGCAGTTCGCCATCTCCGACTGCAACAAAAACAATGTTACTCCTTCTATCCAATATTTCTTTTGCTGATTTTATCAAAGTAGGATAATCCTTATGGTCTGCAAAGGCAGCTATTGTTCCAACGACAATTTTGTTCTCAACTCCGAGCTCGGATTTCAAACTTTCGGAATTATAATTCAGATATTTTTCGGTATCCACTCCACTATGAATAGCAAAAAGTTTATTTTTATTTTTTATATACGGTTTCATTACATTTTTTATAGCTTCGGAAACGCAAACAATTTTATCAACTTTATGGGAATTATATTTCCATTTGCTAAGAAAATTTCCCGATATTTTAAAATCCACTCTTCTTACTCCAATTAATTTGGGTTTTGAATAGAAGAATTTACTTAACAAACCAATGGACAAAGAATGGGATGAATGACAATTAATGATGTTGCAACTATTATTTTTTGCATACTTTGCAATCTTATAGGCACTTAACAAATCGAATTCATTTTTGTATTTAATTGCTGAATGAGGATAGTTATTTTTAAAAAGTATTTTATGTATTTCAGAATTTTCCCTGCAAAAAAAATGGGAATTTATTCCTGATTGAAGCTCCCTTTCTAACAAATACAATGCCTGCTTTTGGCCTCCCCGCCAACCGTTTTCTAAATCAATATGCAATACCTTTATTTTATTCAAATATTTTGACATTATGTTTTCCTGATTCCTATTATTGTTTTCTTGTTTCGCTGATTTTCATTTTATTCATTTCCCATAAATTGATATATTTTAAGTATATACCTATTGAAGAATTAAAAGATAATAGAAGTCCGTTTTTTCCATCTAAGAAACCAAATTTAATAATATACATTTTAAAGAACTTGAGAACGGCATTACATAAAGCTTTAATTATTGAGGAATTTTTATTTAATTCAAACTTTTCCATTGCTGACAGTACTGCATAATTTTTCATTCTATCGAAGTGCTGATTTACACTCTGATAAGTATAATGCAATATACATTCATTAATTATACCTATAGGTTCTCTCATATCGACATATTCATGAATTATCTTTTCATTGAAATTCCCAAAATTTCTATTAAATAGTCTTAGTGGCAAATCATTTTGCCACCCACAGTATTTTATCATTTTCCCAAGATAATAAGACTTCCGATTAATTTTATATCCATTGAATTGGGGTCTGTTTAGTATTGATTGAATATTTTCCTTGAGTTCCTGACTTACTACTTCATCGGCATCAACCGATAAAATCCAATCATATTTTGCATTATCCACTGCAAATTTCTTTGTTTTCCCGAAACCCATCCATTGTATTTCAATGATTTTGCAACCATATCTTCTGCAAATATCGAGTGTGCCATCAACAGAACCGGAATCAACAACAAGTATTTCATCAGCCCATTTTAAGGCATCCAGACATCTTTCAATGTTTAATTCTTCATTCTTTGTTATTATGGTTACAGATAGTTTTTCCATGTTATTTTTTCAAATCACTGATAATATCCAAAATAAGTTTCCCACGATTTTCCCATAAAAACTGTTGTGAAAATTCTGCAATATTTTCACACATCTGCTTGACTATCGTTGGATTGCTTAATAGGTAAATGATTTTATTTGCTAAATCCTCTGTATTTCCGGGTTCAAAAAACAAACCTGTTTTGTTTTCTTCTATTAATTCCCTGCATGTAGGTAAATCGGATGCTATAACAGGTATGTTATAGCTGTAATAATCAAACAATTTCAAAGGTGATGTCAAGTATTTGTTAAAGAAATTATCTTCTAATGGTACTATACCGATTAAAGTCTTTTCAAGATATTTTTTCAATTTGTTCTTGGGAAGCCAGCCTTCAACAATTACTTTATCGAATAAAGCCATATTTATTCTTTTATCATCGAGTAAATCCAGTTCTTGTCTACTTTTAGCACCAATTAATAATACGGTTATACCATATTCAATCAATTTAGTTGCCTCCAAAAGAGTGTCGATTCCTTTAAGTTTGTCAAAGGAACCGATATATGTTATATATTTTTTCCTTCTTTCTCTGATGAATTCCGGTTTATTCAATCCCGTCCTTACAAGAAAAAATTTCGTATTCTTGAATATTTTTTTATAAAGTTCAATTTGTGAATTTTGCAGGCATAATACTGCTGATAATTGAGGAATATATTTTTTTTCCAATTTTTCAAATTTACGTTTTTTACTTTTTTCCAAATCATCCCTAACAGACAAGTCAGCATAAAAATCGTGAGATTCAAACAACACAGGTAAACCATATTTTTTCTTCAATTTAACAAGAAACGGAAGGAAAGTGTTCCTTCTTGTAATAATTGCATCCAGTTCTTTTTTTTCACATAAAGAACATAATTCTTTATAGTAATGTCTATAAAGAAAATAATTTGAATAGTTCTGCAAAAAAGAATGATATGTCTTAATTACTAAATTCTCAGGTACATCCAAATTAAAACGCAACTTTATAATATCATTCGGATTCGTTTGTATTTTTTTTGTTAAAAATAAATATACTTTTTCGAAATGTTTTGACATTCCAATAGCGTTGTAAAGAACAAAAGTTTCACTGGGTGAACTTGATGGTAAAATTCCTGAATGTACGTATGCAATATTCATATTGAGTTCTTTCTGATTAAGACGAGCAAATATGCTGCCTTGTGAGGAAATAATTTATTAAATAATTTATCTATTATAATTGTGTACTTGTTTACCGGTACATTGAAATATGCAAAAAACCTGATAGTGCGATTATTGACAATAAGCAATGTTTTAATAATGTTAAAGTTTTCTTTAATACAAGCATTGTTTAATATGTTTTTATCGAATGAATGTAAATGCCCGCTTGTATGGTAATATTTACCGCAAACATCACACTTTTTAGTTTTTACTGAAAGATTTTCCTTGTATGGAGTAGTGATTATTGCAAACCCATCTATCTTTAGTAATGAATAAATTTTTTCTATTACCCTTTTGTAATCCGGTATATGCTCTATAACTTCCTGACAGACAACTAAATCAAAATCCTTTTCATTGTATTCAAACATATCTGAATTTAATATTCTTATATTTTTGTCATTTATATTCTCTTTAAAATATGATAGACGTTCCGATGATTTGTCAACTGAAGTTACTTCGTATTTGTTTTTTGCCAACAGGTAGGACATATACCCAGTTCCACACCCTAAATCAAGCACTTTCCTGATATTTTTTGGTAAGTAAGATATAATCTGATGGTACCTTAAAAGCTCATTCTTATAAAGTTTTGTCTTCTTTGGTGCTTCCCAAATATTATAAATATTGTCTTTATAGTGTATGCAATCAACCATTACTTGTTATGCTATTAAATATACCAACTAATTTTTCTGCCTGTTTTTTTCTGTCATATCCGTTAATAAAGTTATAATTTTCCGACAAGGTCAATTCTCCGTTCCTTTTCATTTCTATCATTTTGAGCAACTTCCTTTTTAAATCGGAAATATCATTTTCAAGAGTTAAAAAGCTATTCCCATAAGACTCTAAAAAGGTTGACAACTCACCAAATTTAGTAATAATTCCAAGAACCGGTTTTCTCAATTTAATATACTCAAATACTTTTGCAGGAAAAAATTCTGTTCCATCCATACCGGTTGCCAAAAGAAGAAGAATATCCGAACATGCAGCAATTTCCAAACATTCAAGATGTGATTTGTATCCTTTGAATGTAACATCATCTTCAAGATTTTTATATTTTTTCAGCCATGCATTTTTTGTATTATTCCCAATCACCAGCAACTTTATTGGAAAAGATTTTACGAAAGTTTCTTTTTTTAATTCACTCATCACTTTTAACAAATTATCAATAGAATGTAGTTTGCTCAATCTCCCATAATACAAAATATTCAAACAATTCTCTTCATTCGTAATTCGTAATTCGTAATTCGTAATTGATTCAAAATCTTCGCTGTCAAATCCATTCATAATAACGGTTATTTTATCAAGACTATATATCTTTTTAAAATTATCGGCGGCAGCTTGAGTACATACAACAATATGGTCAGCTTGATTAACTACTAATTCTTCCAGTTCTTTGTTTTTTTCTTTGTTATGAAAATCTTTAAAACTTGGATTCTTTGTCCACTCATCACGGAAATCAGCAATCCATGGAATATTTAGACGGCTTTTAATTTTCATCGCTGTCAAATGAACTGAATGTGGTGGAGAGGTAGAAAAAATCAAATCAATTTTATAATCTATAATAATATTTTGTACTTCTTTTAAAGCAGTATATTCCCAAAACTTTTGTTTGTCAGGTACAAAAAAATTCTTCAATAATTTATTTCTAAACTCTCCGGGACAATAATCGCCAAAATCTGCTGTTTTGTATATTGCTGTCTCTTCCGGGATTTCTTTCAAAAGAGTGTTATCTGTTGTTTCTACTTTATGCTTTGAGGTTAATACAATTGACCTGTATCCATAATGATATATGTATTTAATAAATTTCACAACCCTTTGCACTGTAGGACCACCATCAGGAGGAAAATTATATGTCAAAATAAGCACATTTTTCATTTGAATACCTTATCATTCATTATTCGTTATTATTATATTACAAAGATAAAAAATAGCTAACATATTTGTTTCAATAAAATGTTCATTAGTCTTATCGTTTTTTACTTAGCTTTTCCTCTGACCTTTTCCAAAGCCCATTGAAATATTTTCATATATTCAAGGGCAGATTTTGATGAGGAAAAATCTTGATACATTGCATTTTGCCTAATGATAGTCCAATGCGGCTCTTTGTTATAAATATTCAAAGCTCGTCTTATAGCATAAGCAAAATCGTCTGCATTATATTGCCAAAAAAGAAATCCTGTCCCTGTTCCTGTATCCAAATTGTATTCAAATACAGTATCTGCAAGACCACCGGTGTCTCTTACAACCGGTATTGTGCCATACTTTAAGGCGTACATTTGCGTTAAACCGCATGGTTCAAATCGTGAGGGCATGAGCAGGAAATCAGATGCTGCGATAACTCTGTGTGCTAATCTGTTATGGTAGCCAATATCAATAAATGCTTTCCCGGGATATTTAAAAGCTATGTAATTGAAATAATCTTCATATTTCTTATCACCTGCACCTAAGATGGTTATTCTGCAAAGATTGCTACTGAGCAAACCCTCCAATTTATTGATTAACAAATCAATTCCTTTTTGCTCGGTCAGCCGGGTAACCATACCGAGAAGCGGCAAATCAAGATTATCGGATTCACTCAGACCGCGCTCCTTAAGAAAATTGTACTTATTTATTATCTTTCCCCGAATATAATCCTTTGAATACTTCGAATATAGAAACTCGTCAATTTCAGGGTCCCATTCATGGTAGTAAACTCCATTTAGAACACCTATTAAATCATTTGCTCTATGATTCAAAATATCCTGTAATCCTTCGCTGAAATATGGGGTTCTTATTTCTTTGGCATAAGTCGGACTTACGGTTGTTATCTTGTCGGCAAACATTATTCCGGTTTTCATTGCGTTCACCTTGCCGTGAAGTTCAAACCACGAACCCGGGTAAACTTCACTCAAACCGAATTGCGAAAAAAACGTTGCCCTGAACGGGTCGAACCATCCCTGGTATGCCAAATTATGTATCGTAAAAACTCCGGCAGTTTTCGAAAATCTTGGGTCATTCCTGTAATGAGATTTCAAAAATGCCATCGTATATGCCGTATGAAAATCGTGCGCATGAATTATATCCGGAGTAATGTTCAGAGCTTTCACTGCCTCGAATACTGCTCTGCTCAAAAAAATGAACCTCCTGTCGTTATCACCGTATTCATTAGGGTCCCCATATATTCCCCGCCTGTCGAAATAGTCGTTGTTTTCTATTAGATAAACAGGAAAATTTGAGCCGGGTAGTTTGCCATACCACAGATGGGCGAACTCCACCCACGAACCCATAGGAACATACAAAACCAAATATGTGGGGACAAAACCGTATTCGTGTATATCAATAAAAGAATATTTCGGTAGAAACAAATATGCCGATTGCCCGAATTTGCTCCATTCGGCTGGTAAAGAAGAGGCAACATCCGCTAATCCTCCTGCTTTCGCCAATGGCGCCGCTTCTGCTGAAGCAATTACTATTTCCATACTTCGATACTACCTTTTATTTGAAATCACCAAATACAAAATTACAAAATTAGCAATAAATCCTTACTTATCGGTTTTTCGCTCATCTTTACCGCAAGGATATTTTCGCTTTTAAATAATCCTGAATAATTATTCATTGTTATTGAAACATTTGGTAAATAAAAATTTTTTCTTTGAATAAATTTTTTTATTTCTTAATTTTACCAAAATATGATATCATTAACAATTAATTTTGAGGTACCATGAAAACATTCCTAATAATTATACAAATTCTGGTAGCAGGTGCTGTAATTATAACCGCTGTCCGTATGTATTTTACAGTTAACAAGCTTTGGAAACGTAAAAGCGACCAGGAAGTATGCAATAGCATATCTATTTTCGCATACGTTCTTGCTCTCGCCGTACATACTCCATTTATGATAAAATTTGCACTCATTGACAAGAATTATGTTATGGCAACAAATGATGGACTTCAGGTTCTTGCATACATTCTGGTTATAATTATTGGTACCGGATTTTGGGTACGGGCAAATAAAAGAACCGGATTTTTTACTCTGGTGAAAAAGTCACTGCGATTAGAAAGTAAAGAATCAGGGCATCTTATGAAATCTCTGATTCGGCCAAGTGGCGCTCAGGAAATTATTGACATCTTAAGAAAGATTGCTCGCCTTGACAATGACCTTTCCGAATCGGAAATAAAAATAATAAAAGATTTTGCCAAAAACTGGGATATTGAAATTTCAAGCATGGAAGAATGGAAGGCATCCGAACAATCATCCCTAATGGATGTAAGGGAAAGCGTTGAAAAATACCTGAATCTTTCACCTCCGGTAAAACAGGCATCAGAGCTTCTTGACTTATTCAAGTTAATTGTAAAAGCCGACAATGTAGTTACTATCGAGGAAGAACTTTTCATAGCCGAAGCAACCGGGTTAATTAATAGCTATGTACATAAAGAAGATAATCCGAAGATGTACCAGGTTTTACTTGTTCCTCAAAAGAAAAAGAAAATAAAAGCAATGGCTGAGATTTTCCCGAATAACGAGATGGTTGACAGAAGAGGTGGTAAAGTACTTATTCAAGGTAAATATTATTCTAAGGAATTTGCCGAAGAGGTCTGTAAGAATTATATGGAACTCGGAATTTTCAGCATCTGGGAGGAAATCGAATCGATCGCAGCTTAATTAATTGTTAATGGTCAATTGTTAATTGTTAATTGTTCTCCGGTTCTGCCGGTTGTTACAACCGACAGTTATGTCTTAATTTAAAATTTAAAATCAATTTAAAAATAACCACTAAAACCTTAGTAACACTAAATACTAAAGATTGCTTCATCCCGATGAATCGGGATTCGCAATGACTTGCGTGGATTGTTGCTGTCCTGCGGACAGTAAACCGATATAACCGGTCATTGCGAGGAACGAAGTGACGAAGCAATCTTTTTAATTTTACCCACTATTAATAATGAAGAACCAAAGTTTCTTTCCATCTCTTACCTTATTGCCTTTTAATTTAAAATTTAAAATCAATTTAAAATGTTTCAATCAAACTAAACCTTAGTAACCAACCCCCAATTCCCAACTCCCAACCCCTAATCCCCGTCCCCTCAATCGCTTACAGCGAATTAGCCAAAACTAAAATATTAACAAATAATGAAAACAATATTATTTCGTCATAGTGTTTTATTAAAAAATAAAATATTTTTTGAGATTTTTTCCTTATTATTGTTTTATTATATAATTGTTAATGCAACAATTTGAAAAATAATTTAAAAAAAAATAAAAAAATATTTTGCTAATTAAAAAATATTAATTATTTTTAACATTATGTCTTTAGTAATGTGAATAAAAGTATATAAAATAATTGTAAAAAATAAGAAATAATTTAAAAAAATGTTTAAATAATTTTAGGAGGTTTTACGTGAAATCAAAAAATAACAAATTAATAACCTTACTCGCTGTACTGGCTATACTGGCTATCCCGATGGAAAGCATATTCGGCCAGCATCTGCAGAACCTGACCGGAGGCAAAATTAAAAATGCCGGTGTAATTCGCTTAATAGACAATAATGGCGAATTGCAAAATGAACTGGCTGCTGATGCGGCTATGGGCGTAGGTTACGATGGTGAATTCACGACACCAAGCGGTACTATCGAGTTTGCAGGTTCAACAAACCTTTTTGCCGGAACTGCACCGTTTGCTCAGGGTAATGATACCAGAATCAACGGCTGGGTTGTTTACACAAGCGCAAGTGGTCAAACTCTTGACCCTGACACCTGGTACACTAATCTTGGCTTGAGATTAGCCGGTGCAAAAGACTTTGGTGCAGGTACTTATAACATTGACCATGTCTATACATCTGACAGGGCAGGTAATAGAAATTACAACACAAGTACTGTTATCTATGATGGTGGTATTGATGAGACCGGAGCACCTGTAGCTGCCGGGGTTGAAGACCAGGATGTATTTGCTGAAAATGGTGCTGCCGCTGCCACTAATGCTTATTATAACCTGTACTTTGATAATGACGGTATCAAGACATTACAGACAGATGCTGTCTATTGGCAAAATAATGCTGTAAATGAAATCAGTCTTGACAATGGAGCTGTTTATGTGGTTGAAGGTACTCAGGTGGCATTAGGTGGCTGTACTGTTACTACTACTAATACTGTTGGTGGTACAACAGCAAAACCATCAGCAATTGATGTTGATGGTACAGGTGGTGTTGCTGGACAGGATGGCTGGTTTAGGACGAACACAGGTGTCGGTACAATTGCGGGTGATGTATTTATTCATTCCGGCGGTACATATATTACCGATGACGTTGGATTACAAACTTATAGCGGTAATGTTACTGTTGGTGATGATTATACGGGCGGTATAACTAATACAAGCGGTAGCTTGACATTGGATGCAGGCGATATGACTTTTGCCGATGGAAGTACTTTAACATTAACAAACGTTGCCGGACATATTGTCAACGGACCTGCCAGATTATTGTTATTTGAAGGTGCTGCTGACTTTGAAAATACAGTTGGATGGGATGCAACAACTGCAAGAGCCAACATGGAATTTGATGTTACTTCAACAACAGAATATGCTGGTACTGACGACATTGAAAGTACAGGTGAAAATTATCCTTATGGTAATTTGACCGTATCCAGCGCCGCACAGGAAAATATTGAAACTTCTACAATGGTTTTCGTTGCCGGTAATTTTTCATTGACCGGGAATGACCTATGGGCAGACCAACCCCAAGACCCATCGGACGGAAGCTCTGAAGTTTTGGTTATGTTAGATGAAAATGCAACGATGACTTATGGTGTTGACATGGAAGTTGTCGGTGCTGTCCGCCGTTATACCGGCGGTTCTTCGGCTACTATGACATTCAATAACACTGCTACACAATCAGCAATTTCTGATGTTCCCGCTGAAGTTACATGGCTTCAGTATGCTATTTGGAAGGGAGAAGCACCAAATGAAAATGGTACCGGAAATGCTATGGACGTTGACAGAAGAACATTGTTTAATGTTGATGCGGCTGCGGCAGCAGGGACGTCAACATGGAAAGCATACTTGAGATTAGGTTACCTTACCGGTGAATGTGGTGCGGCAACTCCCGACTATTATAATTCTTTAAGGTTTAGAACATATACACCTAATGCCGGAGCAGATGATAAAATCACAACAGGTATTGTTGTCAACAGGCATATTGCGTTTGATGTAAATTCAAACTTCGCATGGGCTGAATTGTATGGATTTACAACCGGTGAATTGGATGGTGACTTGAAAGAAACGGTTCCCGATGGAAACGAAATATTCCTGCGTGGAGGTCCAACTTGGTTCATAACCATCAACAACGGACGTTGGTCAAACCCGAACACATGGGACGAAGGTATTCAGCCGGGTCCGAACGACCTCTGTTTGGTTAGACATACAGTATGGGCTGGATTTGTTAATAACATTGACGGATATGCAATTAACGAATCAGTTCACTTGGCTACCTTTACAACAGATGTTAGTAACCTAACTTCATATATCCAGATCTATAATGCAGCAGCAGCAGCTCCTGCCCCGGCGTATCATGGTGCTTTGGTATTTGGTGAAAAAGCTGCAGCTGATGGTGCCGGTTCTCACGAAACAGACCCTGCATGGGGTTTGAGAGAAGACGGTCAGGGTAACTACGGTGGTGCTTGGGATAACACTGAAGGTCTACCTGGTTTATCCATTACTCAAGGTACTATAGAAGCAACTCCAATAGTTGACGGTGGCGCTGTAGATGTTACTGATGCAGATATACTATTACAACATTATGATGCAGCTGTTGCTACATTATATAACGGAGGTTTGTACGTACATGGACAAACACAGTTAACAGTTCCAACATTGCTGACAAGTGCCGCAATGCTTATGAACGCAGGTACAATTATTGTAGGTCAATAATTTGATTTTTATTAATCTTCAGCCCGTTCAACGGGCTGAAGATTTATTTTATTTGATAATTTAATTTGGGTTTATGTCAAAAAAAATAAACATATTGTTAATTTCGGGTATAATATTTTTTTTGCCCTTTTGCAATATTGCATATTCCCAATTAAATACCTCCGGCAAAATTGTAAATACGGGTGAAATCCATATCAAAATGAAATCCCTTATCCAAACCGGTGGACATATTGATAATGAAGAAGGGAAAATTTTCACAAGCGGTCCAAGTACCACATTCTCTCAGGATACATTGCTTGGATATATGGAATACAACCTTGACGATATGGGATTTGTTCAATATATTCCCCAGATTGTTTACGATTCGGTTTTGTTTTATGGCGGCAGGTCAAAAAAACAATTTACAAAATACAATCCCCAACCAAAACTTAACTTAACTTCATTAAGCTATTTCTATTCAGATTCTTCTGTTAATTTGGCGTACACTACAATGGATACCATTAAAACTCTCGGCTATGTATCTCATTTCGGAAGTATCAATTCCGGGCAGATGTTTGGGCGTGTAACAATGATTGGTTTTATACCTCAAGGCATTGACGGAAAAGGATTGTTTAAAGAGCTTGAACTGGACAATAAGGAAGGGGCTGATGTCAAAAATGGCGGTGGTTTCAGAATTAATATTGCCCTTGAACTCAGAAGAGGTATGTTCAGGAATAACGATACCAATAATTTTGCATTGATGAAGGAAGCTTTAGTAATTAGATGGAGCGGGGCAGGTATAAGCTACGAACCGATTGACAGCATAATATCCGTTCATTATAAAGGTGATTCTGCTATGGTGACAGGTGCCGAAATTCCTACAGCCGATTCGGTATTGCAGGATTTGGTAGTCGAAAACATAGGCGGTTTAACTTTAAACAGGGATGTAATTCACCACAGGCAACTCGATTTAGGAACATTCATCAATACCGAACTCGATACGAACAACAAATTTGTTTTAACTTCCACAGCCGCTACAGACCCGATTTTCAGGACGCCGGATAGCGAAGTAATCGGAAGCTACAGGCGTACAACTTTAAAATATAATAACGTTGAAACATATTTTAATAATAAATATACTTATGTTCTCTTTGGTACGATTGACAGTGCCGGAGGTGCGACTGAGATGACTTTGCGCGTAATTCCAAAGAAGTTCCCGGTAGAAGCCCTGCCTTTCCAAAATACGAAAGTCGAAAGGGATATTTACATTTCCGCAAAAGACGCTAATGGAAACCCTATTGATTCCGGAATGAACTTCGTTTTGGGTTACGGTTGGAGACATATAATGGCAGAACCGGCTCGGCACGAGACTAACAATTTGAATGTTCCGGAAATCATTTTGCAAAGATGGGAAGATATAATGTGGCGTGATATTCGTACATCCGAAGTTCCTCAAACAGATGCAGACGGATGGGCTTATGCGAAGGCAACCGGTATAAACCGTATCGGACAATTTGCAATTGGCATAAGCGATGTGGCTCAACTTGTTTTAAGAGCCAGAGCACTGATGGAAGGTCCATACAGATATGGCACGATGGCAACCGATTTACAAAAACGTGGATTGCTCCCTAACACACCACCGGATATATATCCTTATAATTTGGACCCTAAGAGGGATTCAAATGTTGCGAATATAATTGATACAGGGATAGTAGACTGGGTATTAATAGAATTTTACAAAGATTCGTTGAACTCAGGCGAAGTATTTTACAGGTGTGCTTTTATGCGTTCCGACGGTATGATTGTTGATGTTGACGGAACATCCAATGTCAGTATAGCACGTGGAGGGATGGAAGAAGGCAATTATTATGTTGGAATAAGGCATAGAAATCATTTACCGATATATTCCCTTAACTATGTGGCAATATTCCCAAGCCCTGACAAACCGGTATTTGATTTGACAAAACCGGAGTACATTTTCGGAGGAGCGTCAGCTATGAAACCCGTCGGATTTGATTTGGACAATTCACTATTATTTGCGATGGTGGCAGGCGATGTTGACGGTGATGGGTATATAACGGACAAAGATGACATTTTTGGAAAAGTTTTGGAACGCGATGATTTGAAGATTTGGGAAAAAAGGGACATCGAGGGCTATTTACCTTGGGATGTTACTTTAAGTGGATATATACATACGCGTGATTTGAATTATAGCTGGAACAATCGCGGACGTTCAGCGATTACTCCTTAAAATCGGGAATAAAATGAAAAAGATATATTTTTTTTTTATAATTTTATTATTTACACAGACGGCACACTCGCAACAGTACTCTGATTCTGTAATAGCAATAGTACGGGCAGAAAAATTCATACCATTTATGACCGGCGATACCATTCAATTCGACTTGAGTATTATTAATGCTTCGGACAAAGTTCTATCAACGACATACAGGTGGGATAGCTGGGCAAATGCCACAATTCAACTCGGCTTTGACGACCCTAATTTTAACATTAATACCGGTAATTTTATTATTGAATTCATACGTGATTCAAGCGATGTAACGAACATAGAAACCGGTTTGCCGGGCAACCAAATTCCACCTGACATATATTATATGACTCCAAGAATAATTGACGGGAAGATTAGCATAACGATTATCGGTCCGGAACAATATGGCAATTGCCGCGGTATTGCACCGGGAGAAAAAATGCGTCTGGGAACTTTTTACATGATTTCGACACAAGGTGTAATTCCCTATCATAAAATTAATTTTTTATCAACAACGGATGCCGACCCGTATTTTTACTATCAGGCATTAGCGGCAAAGACAAATACGGAGGTACAAATACGAGGTACAAAATGGTATAATCCTGATGATAATATCGAGTTAAATAATTCCTCACTTGCAACAAAAGTAAAATATGAAATTGATTTGAACATGCCACCGATGATTGTTGACACATTTTATGTATCGTATGCAGGACAAAAGAAGGATACCTGCGTTTGGATAACCTCCAGCGAGCCGGTGCATAAAGGTTTTATATTGAAAAGAGATCTCGTACCTTACGAAACAAAATACGAAGATTATGATTTTAATTTTATTTCTGATGTGGGAAGGTGGGACAGGATACGAAAACCGACAGATACATTATTAATCGGTAATATAACTCACATGTACGGATATGACTACCGCTACGAATTCGATACAGTTCCTTACAGGGATGAAAAGTATTGCTATGAACTGTCATATACTAATTTGGCAGGAGATACTATTCCTTTAGATACGGCATGTATCGATATACCCGATGTTTTGATATATTCTGCCAAAGCAAGTCCTAATCCATTTTCGGAAACAACTCAAATCGAATTCCGCTTAGAGGAAGAATCAGTTGTCAGTTGTATGGTCTATGATATTGAAGGAAGAGTAGTCGCGAAAATTTTTGAAGACCTGGTACTTGGTGTCGGCCTTCATACTGAATTTTCATTCCAGGCACAGATATTTGCACCTCAAGGTTTGTATGATATAGTTATCTATGCTGTCCCAACGGAGGATATGCCTATTAAGAAAGGAAGGGCTGTGATTAAAACCCAGTTGATTCGATAGATTATAAAGTTTATCAAGTTTGAGTGTACCATAAATCAACCCAATCTGTATTTTTATAAATCAATTTTATTTGGATTTGTGCTTATTGCATCTTTATCACCATTTAATTCCATTTAAATTCAGCCAATCCTGTGCAGGATTATCTCCTAATCTTGCCGCTTTTTGGTAACATTCAACAACTTTGTTCATTTTTCCTGTTTTCTGGTATACAACAGCCATGTTTTTTAGCATCACTGTGTTCCCGGGTTGAATATGTAAAGCGTCATTAAACGTAGCTATTGCATCTTCATATTTTTCCAAACTCGTTTGAACAACAGCCAATTTGGTGTATGCGTCAATGAAATTGGGATTGTTCTTAATAACCTGCTTAAATATATCTTCTGATTTTTTCAAATCACCATCATTCATAAGTTTAACTCCATTTTCATATAGATTTTGAGTCTTGTTATCGGTACTTTGAGATTTATTGTTTTCTCTTGGATTCCGGACATAAGCAAGAAATGATTTGGCTTCTTCATTGTCCGGTTCTTTTTCTAATGCCAACAGTAAATATTCTTCTGCCTTTTCCTGATTGTTTTGCTCTGAATATAATAATCCAAAATTAATATATGTTTTTACTGATTTGCGGTTAATTGATAATGCTCTATTTAAAATTCTTTCAGCTTTACCGTATTGCTTCTTTGCGATTAAAACTGAAGCATAGTTGTTTAAAGCGTCAAAATAATTCTTATCAATCCCGATTGCTTTATTCAAATATTCCTCAGCTTTATTCATTTCGTTTCTTTCCATCAAAATCGTTGCGAAATTATTATAAGCGGCAGCATTGTTTGAGTCGGATTTAATAGCATCCAAATAAGAAGTACTTGCATTTCCGGTTTGATTGATTTCATAATATAAATTTCCAAGATTGTTATATGCCATGCTGTAATTTGGCTTTAGGGAAATTGCTTTTTCAAATAGTTCTTTTGCTCTTTTGTAATCTTTATTTTTCTCAAAATATGCGAGCCCGAGGTTGTTGTAATAAAAAGCAACATCATGGTTTTTTTCTATCATATCTGAAAATAAAGTGAATTCATTTTGCCATACTTTTGCTCTGTTGTAGGTAGTGAAGCCAAGGAAAATAACCCAAATAATTACTATAGGGACAACTTCTTTTCTTAACCATAATAATTTGTTGTTATTGTTTTCGACAAATAAATAATATATTCCCCATGTAATAATTAGTACGAATGCAAAAGATGGGAGATATGCAAACCGGTCTGCAGTAATGGCATTTCCAACGGCTACGATTTGCAATACAGGAAAAATTGTAACCAAAAAAAACAAAACTGCAAACATGACTTTTCTTGTATATTTCTTTGAAAAGTAGGTTACTAATCCAATAATAAAAATAATGACAGAAGATAAGTAAATTATGATTGGATAAGTATTGCCCGATAATTTTGGGAAAGGATAATTTGCTGAGAGATTCAATGGAACAAATAACTTTTCGAAATAAAAATACAAGGCATAGAATGACAATAAGATTTTATCGAAAAGACCGAACTGTTCCTGAATTCTTAAAGCACCTTCTTGAGTTTGTGCATCAATTGCTATAAAGCCCAAAATTATGGAAATTATGAAAAAAGGCACTTTTTCTCTTACACTTTGTTTATTAATTTTTCTATGATTGTAATAGTCAATCAAAATCAATGCTATTGGCAGGACTACTGCCACAGCTTTTGAAAGGCAACTTAAAATAAAGAATAAAATAACAAAGATATAATTGGTTTTAGTTTTCTCCTTCAGATAATTCAAATAAAATAAGAGTGACAGCATAAAAAAGAAACTGTATAGAACATCTTTTCTGCCGCTAATCCAGGAAACAGATTCTACATGTATTGGATGGACGGCAAAGAGAATTGCTGTTATAATTCCAATTTTGTAGTTGCCGGTGAACCGATGCGTAAAAAATAAAATCAGGATTGTTGTCAAAATATGGAATAAAATGTTTATAATATGAAAGCCAATAGGTGCTTCTCCAAATATCTTGTAATCCAAAGCAAGGGAGCTTATAGTTAGCGGATTATAATTTCCGAATATATAATTTGACCATATTTTTTGCAAACCTTCCGATGAAAAATCTTGTGTGTATGTATTGTCTGTTATATAGAAACTATCATCGTAAACGAAACTGCCATTGATAGAAGGTGAAAAAAGTATGAATACTGCAACGGCAATAAAAACTATAGCCGATATTATTGCTTTGTCTTCATTTCGAAATAACTCATTAATATATTTTTTCATATTTTTTTATTATTCTCTACTCATTAATATATTCAATCCTAAGAAATTTCATTGTGTTTTCCGTAATCTTGAAGGTATCGCTCAGGCGCATTCCACAAATCCAGATAATTTCAGATTTTGTTGACAGTAGTAATACATTGCTTTTATCTAATAAAGTAACTTTATTGTTTGTCAGAAAATCACTTATTTTCATAGAGCCATCCATACCCAGTGGCTTGAAAACATCACCTTGCCGCCAGTTTCTTAAATATAAAATCGATGGAACCAAATCCCAATCTATAAATTCTATATTTGGATTAATGGTAAACTTAACTTGTTTCTTTTTTACTTTTTCAAGCTTGACCTTTTTATCATTTATTGAAAATACACCTTCCTTTTTTATCGGAATGAACACATCAAACGGATTGTCCAATTTTGAAAAAATCAGTGAATCTCTATCCTTTAGTACAATATAATTCTTGTTGATTTCACAAACAGTTCCCACCGGTTTTTCATCGAGTTCAAGAATTCGGTCAATTGTTTGCATTGGGACGTATGGCAAATTAAAATTATTAGATAATACTTTTTGTAAAACTTCTCCCTGTAAAAAAGGTTCGAGTGTGGAAAAAAGGGACAACTTGATACTGAATCTCCCATTCGATTTATCCTTTATTAAAACCGGAATAGTTTTTTGTACATGTTTGGAAACAATAGAATCAGCACCTTGTAAGAGTTTTTGGGCTCGGTTTATTGTACCTATTACCGACGAAGAAAAATGTTCTTCAATTTTTGGAATAATTTCTAGCCGAATTTTATTTCTCGTATATTGCATTAATTGATTTGTTTCATCTTCGCACCATTGCAATTTCCTCGATTGTGCATACTCAATCAGTTCGTATTTTCTGAGACAAATCAAAGGCCTTACCAATGTTAGTTTTTTCGATAATGTTCTTTTAGAAGGAATACCGCTCAAACCTGTCAAACCGGAACCCCGAAAAAGATTTATAAAAAATGTTTCGGCGGAATCATCAGAAGTATGTGCTGTCGCTAAATATTGAGCTTGAACTTTTTGTGCGATTTTTTCGAGGAATCTATAGCGGAGGATTCTTGCTGCATATTCAATTCCTATTCCCTTTGATTCAGCATATCCCCTTACATTTCCACTCTCGGAAAAGCATGGAATTTTATATTTTTTACAAGTTTCGACTACTAACTTTTGGTCTCTATCCGATGTCTCGTAACGTAGTTTATGATTAAAATGTGCCACACTTAATTTAAGCAAAGGATATCGCACTGTAAGGTTAGCAAATATGTCGAGCATTGCAATCGAATCTACTCCGCCGCTTACGGCAAGCAAAAAAGTCGAATCAGGATTCAGATACAATTCCTTGAAGACAAAGTTGTCCACTTTTAGATTCATGGCTTTATATTCATCATATCCTTTTGAATTTTTATTGAAAAGAAATTCTTTATTGAGGTACTCATAAGAAACACTTTTTAACTCTGACTTAGTCACCTTCTTTTTAATTTGTTTTTCAGTAATATTTTTCTTAACTGCATCAATTGTCAACTGTCCACTGTTAATTGATGACTGTTGACTAACGACTGAAGACTGTCCGGTGTCAAGTGTCAACAGTTTACTTTCCTTGCTTTTTTTCTTTCTTGCCATTTTTTTCATTTGTTTGAATTATAATTTTACAAATTACTAAAAACTATAAGAGCTTAAAACAAAAAAAGCGGTACAAGACCGCTTTTTTCTGATATTAAAATATATTTATTTCTCAATAATAAATGGAATTACTTCATTTGTTCCGTTCAGATTGATTCTTAAGAAGTAGAAACCATTTGAATATGAAGAAAAGTCTATCGGTATTTTTACTTCTCCGGGATTTAATTGTGTATTCAAAATATCACTAAGTTCCTGACCAATTTGGTTATATATACTAATATTTATATTTCCTGAATTTGGAAGAGAGAACGACAACTCAGCATTATTTTGTAAGGGATTAGGTGATAAAGTAGCATTCCAATTCGATGATTCTTTTACGCTAACTGGAAAATCTCCTAATTTAACATCATCAATATACCAACCGTCTTTGCTTGTCAAGGGCACTGATGATAATTCGAACATTATGTAAATAGTATCTCCTTCGAATTCCGCAAAGTCAAAACCATCAATAAACCACTCGCTATTTGCAACATTGAATCCGGAAGCATCCCATCCGGAATATCTGTTTACATTGAGCCAGGCAATGCTTTCGTATGTATTGCCAAAATCTTTGGATACCTTTATTTTTGCATAATCATCTTTTTTAGCTATAAGTGCTATGTGAGTAATTTGGAGCGTGGCTTCACCCTGTTTAACAATAACCGGAGCTAATATTATTTGATTAATTGAATTCAAAGGATAATCTCCGTCCGGTGAATCTGTGAGACTGTTAGGAGTTGAGTAAGCAGCTTTGTTCGTAGTTGCCCATGTTCCTTCGGTATAACTTGCTATCATATTGTCCGGATTATCGAAATTTTCATCGAGTATTGAAAATGGCGATCCTGAATAACATATTATTTCATCAGAAAATGCACTTTCAGCGATATTTTCACCTCGTTTTGTTCTTATTTTAAGTTTCAGTTTATAGAATTTTCCTGTTTCCATTTCGATTAATATACTGCTTCCTTCACCTGCTTGAATTTGTGGTGCCTGAACAGTTGCTTCCAATGTTCCGTCAATGTATATATCAACGGCATAAAGGTCGTACAGATAAGAATTATCAATATGCTCCACAGGATTTGTCCATGTTACAAAAATCCCATTTTCACGGGGTTTTGGAGCTATGTCAGAAGGAAGTTTAGCTTCCATAACTCCTCCGGCTGTTATTGTTATCGTAACAAAATCACTTTCTTCACCGTTTGTCTGTACTGCCTTGATTGCATAAGTATAAGTTTCTCCATTTGTAGCAGAATTATCCGTAAATTTTTGTTCTCCTTTGTTGACTTCACCGATTTTTTCCCAATTTCTATAAGCAAAAATCTTAAAATCACCCAAAGGACCACCTAATTGGTTTTTCGAAGGGTCATCCCATAGCAGGACTACTTTTGTTGGTGTTTCCGCTGAGTTTTCATATACTAAATTACTTGGGGGTACAGGAGCTGTAGACAAATTTGCTGTAAATAAATCACATGACCAAAAGTCTGTATTAGCCGCAGTGGGCATCCAAAAGCATGGATAAATTTTCCCATTATAAATATCAATGGAGGTATAATCACCCCAGTATCTTCCTAAATTATCACCACCTGCATCCCAAACGCTGTTGTATTGAAAAATCCATGTATCCGTCATTTGAATATGATTGAAAGTGGCTCCTTCATCAAATGAAATTGCCAGGAATGCATCGCAACCTTTGTTGTTATCGGGGTCATTTTCAGAGCTATAATAAAGCACGGCAATCATTCCCGTAACCGGGTCAATTGCTATTGAAGGTAAGAATACATCATTCCCTATTGTATTTCCGTCAATTTTGAAAAGGTCCGCAACTTGTGATGAAGAAGCCGACCATGTTTCACCACCATCCGTTGACTTTGATAAATAAACACCATACTTATTAAGTTCGTCTTTTCCACCTTGGACAAGATATAGATTTCCGTTTCTTAAATCAACATCCATTGATGGATGGGAGGAAATTCTCATATCTCCTTTATCGGGAAAAGCCATGCGGCTTCCAACTTTTGTTCCTGAAGTATTAACGACTTGTGCTGTTTTTGGAGTGGACCATGCCCAGGAAATTCCTCCATTTGTTGATTTTTGGACAACTGCCCTTGTTTTGGTTCCATTCTCAACTTTTTCTTCCCATGTTACATATAGAACTCCATTTGGTCCCACAATTGGAAGTGGGGATTGTACACTTTTTCCTGCACTGCCTGTTACGGATGTTGCCGAGTTATATAATAAACCGTCTTCAGCATAAGCAAAACCTATAGCGTAAGGATATTTTGTATCATACCATACAACATAACTTCTGTTTTTATATGGTGAATTTGGGTCTGAATCAACAGCTATGAAGCATTTATCCTGTAATTCCTTGTTATAATTTAAAACGGGAACACCAACATTGTTGGATGGCCATGTCTTACCGCCGTCAAGTGATTTGCAAACAAAAACACCGTTGTCTCCGGCTGAACCGTCATCCATTAATTGAGCAAAAAGATAAACATAATAAACATTGCCCTGAGAGTCAAAACCAATACCCGGGTCAACATTTGTACAGCCGCCACCTTGAGGATAAGTAATTAATCCAAGATTTAAGTTACTGGGAGTAGTTGACTCATTCCATGTATTACCCGCATCTGTTGAATAGAAAGCTACCATTCTATATCCGGAACCCTGTCCATTATACCTGTAATCATTAGACCCGACCACAATATTATTCGGATTCAAAGGATTGATGGTAATAAATGTTTCAGATTGATGAGAAGATGCCTCTGAAATGTTGATTAATTCTATTCCCGATTTTGACTGAATTTTTGCAGGTCCCGGTTTCAGTTTTTCAGCATAAGCAGGCATAGGATAAGGTTTCAAATGAGCTGTTCTCACATAATCTTTTGGCTTATTGTGCCATGCCTGGTCCATGAAATAAGGAAGATTCCTTATTTCAAACTGCGAAAAAGCATAGCAGGTTGATATTATAAGTAATATAATTATTGTAAATAAATTCTTTTTCATCATAATCTCCAACATAATATTTAATTAATTTCTCCAACATTTTCGTTACAAACATTTCAAGCATAGAAAATTACACAATTTTTTTTGTAATTCCAAGTTTTTACCTTAAATATTTATTATTAATGTTCCAATTATATAGAGACACATTAAATGATAATATTGTTACAACTGACAACTATTTTTTTTCGGCAAATGAATTAATAAGAAAAGTAAATATCTTTAAAAAACGGGAGCTGTCTTAAAAGTTTCATTCAGAGCGGAACGCAGTGAAGCGAAGAATCCGGAAACCGCATGAATACTGGATTCCTCACTTCGTTCGGAATGACGATTTGTCAATATTTTGACTTTTAAGACAGCCCCTTCTTTTAGTTCATACCTATGCGAACTGTCAAATTTTAATGACGGCTTATTTTTTTACTTAACACAGGAATCACCAGTGAATTTAACAGCATTCATAACGGCATTATAATTTTTTAAATCTACATTTTCTGTCTTTAGTTGATTATATAGAGTACCTTCGAGAATAACAGCTTTTATACGGACGTCCCTGTCGTCAGGCCAATCAAATCTGATGGAATTGTTATCTCGGATTTCAATTTCGAGCTTACCGGGAGAATATATTGCATCATAAATCTTCTCATAATATCTTCCGCTTCCACCGTCATAATAGACATTGGTAAATGGTATAGAAAACCACTTATTAACAAAACCGTTATTTTCAATATACCCGTAGTAAAATAAAACTGTTCCTTTATCAACAACATAATAGTCAACAAGATTTGTATAATATTCATAATACCAGTAATTTAACTGACTGTTGTCCCTTAGCCATTGATTATAATTAATATTATAAGTTATAACTTTTATATCCGACCAGCCATTTTCACCTGGAGGTCCAACAGGACCATCATTTTCAATGAAACATGAACTTAATGCCATTGTCATTATTGTGGCTATAAATGCCATACTGAGTCTAATTCGCTTTTTCATGATTTACCTCCTTTAAAAAATTACTTTACCTACTTACTTAACAATACGAGTTTAAAATAAATTCGTTACTACAATAATACTTACTATATTTATACCTATAATTCTTGCCTTCAATAATTATTTTGAAATAAAATAAGTTACAACATATAACGTTGTAACATATATAATTTTTTTTTAAAATATAAATTGGAGAAAATAATGAAACAAATGACTATAGCAGTTCTATTATTCTTTTTTGGGATTGCACTGAATGCACAAAGTACAAAATGGAATGTTGATGAAGCACATTCTAAGATTTCATTTTCTGTTACTCACATGATGATAACAGATGTAGAGGGTAAATTTAATAAATACGAAGCCGAGATAATATCTGATAAAAATGATTTCTCTGATGCTAAAGTCAATTTCAAAATTGATGTAAAGAGTATTGATACAGATAACGATAAAAGAGATGACCATCTTAGATCTCCGGATTTCTTCGATTCTGATAAATTTCATTATATTACTTTTATAAGTGATAAAATGACAAAAAAAAGTAAAGGGAAGTACAAACTATCAGGTGATTTTACAATGCTGGGTGTTACCAAAAAAATAATTTTGGATGTAACATATAATGGAATGAAAAATGACCCATGGGGAAACTTAAGAGCCGGATTTAAAATATCGGGGACCATAAACAGGAATGATTGGGGATTGAAATACAATTCAGCATTGGATGCAGGAGCTGTTATGATTGGAGAAGAAGTTGAAATATTGTGTAATTTAGAGTTAATCAAAGCTACAAAATAATTATTTTTAATTTAAATTATTCAAAAGGTAATATATAGCATATGAAAATTGAAATGGAAATTGATGGCAGATTTAGGAATGTGTATCATAAAGGATTAATTAACCTTATATATACAGCTAACCACCTTCATCATGATTTCTTGGTTACTTTAAAGAAATTTGACCTGACAAGCCAGCAATACAACATCTTGAAAGTTTTACGGGGTTTCGGTAAGAAGCCCCGTTCCATTGAATTCATTAGAGATAGAATGTTGGATAAAAATTCCGACGTAAGCAGAATAGTTAATAATTTATATGTAAAAAAAATGATTGAACGCAAAGAAAGCCTTTCTGATAGGCGCCAAAAAGATATCTCTATCACTAAGAATGGATTAGATTTGTTAAAAAAAATGGATAATATTGAAAAGCAGGCTGACAAGTTATTATCAAAGTTATCAGAAGAAGAAGCTATACAATTGAACAGGTTGCTCGATAAAATAAGAAGTTGATAATATTTTTACAATAAAATTAGTCATGCCTCGTATTCTAATTTAGTTATAACTAAATTAGAAGGAATTACAATGAAAAGAATTAATAGCAAGAACATAATATCAATATTGATTTTTTCTCTATTTCTTATTTCCTGCAAAGAGAATAGTACTGATATTAAAATAGATTACCCAACTCAATTAAATGGAACTTGGACTATCGTTCAATCTTTTGCTACAAACGGGCCAATATGTTTTTTCCTTGAAGTAGGTGATAATGTAAGCTTTATTGTTACGCCTTCTGAGAATGGAATTTTGTTTAACTACAATACAGGCAAGCAAAAAAGGAGTGATTTTTTTACTTATACATTAAATGGGAATATACTGTCAGGGGAGGGAGAATACTCCACAAGCTCTCATATTGAACCGATTTTTATATATGATGCTGTTCTTCCACAATATCTTGATATTGAATTTCTTGATGAAAATAAAATCCATTGCCGTTTTAGAATGGGAACGAAAAGTCCATACACAAACGAAATCCTTATTGGTGATATTAGCAACTTTATTGCTAAAAAACATTAATTGGAAATAATCTGAATTATATAAAAATTCAGGTTCTTCGCTAAAAGAAGTAGATAATTTTATTCTAAATTTTCCGGTAATAAATAAATCCAATCAGAAAAATTATTTTTTAGTTTAACATTCAAATTCACTTAATAACTAAAGATTGATTCTCTGTGTTACCAATGACATTCGTCGCTTGTTGCTGTCCTTCGAACAAAAAACCGATATATCCGGTCATTGCAAGGAATGAAACGACAAAATAATCTTTTAAGTTTTACCCTCTATAAATAAAGAAAAACTAAAAAAACTCTTTGGAATCTCAGAGGAATTTTGTGTAATAATATTTTTAAGAATTCAATTACACGGAAACACAAAGAGGATGCATAGCGATACAGGGAAAATTAATCCCAAGAAACATTGCGGAACATTGCGTAAACTTTGTGTGATAATGTTTCTAAATTCAAACTGTGAGCCACTGAATTACTCATTACTTAAGTCCATCGGTTTACGGTATTTGTTTTGAACAAGACTATTCCTCTACCTTATATCCAATACCCCGGATATTTTTTATATATATACCCGCATCTCCCAATTTATCTCTAAGGTTTTTTATATGAACGTCAACAGTTCTGTCTAATACTCCTTTATTGGATATATCCGTATGATTTAGGATTTGTTCCCTTGTGAAAACCCACCCTTTTCTTGAGGTTAATAGTTGCAAAATTTTAAATTCTGTCGTGGTTAAGTTGACTTTTTCATCTCCAACCAAAACTTCGTATTTCTGTAAATCCATCGAGAAATTGTCGCCTAATGTTATTATATCCGAATCACTTTGTGGTTCGCTTCTACGTATTGCGGCTTTAACTCTTGCTATTAGTTCCCTCAATGAAAAAGGTTTGGTGATATAATCATCAGCTCCCAGTTCCAAACCGAGAACCTTGTCCATTTCATCAGTTTTAGCAGTCAGCATGATTATAGGGATTTTCGAGAATTCCTTTTTCTTTCTCATGTATTTGCAAATTTCGTTTCCGTCCATATCCGGAAGCATCAGGTCTAATATCACTAAATCGGGTTTGTCATTTTTTAAAAATTTTATCAAACCATTCCCATTTTCGAAACAGTAAACAATATAGCCGGCTTTTTTTAAATTAATCCGGACTAACTCCAAAATATCAGGTTCATCATCTACAACAGCAATTTTTTTTGCTGAACTAATAATTTCTTCCGTAAGGTTTTCTGATTTATCCATTTTTCTACGATGTTAATTATATATAAAATACAAATATATAATGGAAATGTTAATATTGTGTTAATATACTGTTAATATTAGCTGAGTTTCATTTAAACTTTTTGGTGAAAATGGAATTTTTAAATATGCTCCATTTTCCCAGAGATGCAATTGACTTGTGTAATTTGGATTAATCGGGTCTTCGGAAACACCTCCCGGAAAAGAATATGAGACGTTCGATTCCGATAAATCTGCAATAAACCTGAATGAAACAGAAGATACGATTTTGTATGGTTCAAAATAGTTCCAGGACGAATAATTAATGGTAGTGTTATCACCGCTACGTCGCATATCATTAATTTTAAAAACCGGTTCTAAAAATTTGTTAACATTGAGTGGGAACCGGAATTTCAGTATATGTAAATTACCATATTTCCACTTTTTTATATCGGGAGTTCCGTAAATTTTTGAAAGAGTATCAACTGCTTGTTTAAAACTAATCATTATTGTATAAATTTTGGTCTGTTCTTCGATTGAAGGAGTATTATCCTCATTTGGGGGATAGTAAGTTTTCAGTAATTCCAATGTCCTGTTCAATGCAAATTGGGGCATATCGAGATAATATGTATATGCCTCGTTTCCTAACTGAGATTTAAAAATATTTTCTATTAACTTCATTGTAAACATACCGAATATCGTTGGAGCAGGGCTTTCTGAAGAGTATAAAAAATCCCAGTTATTTATAATTCTATTTGCTCTGATTTCATTTTCTTTCAGAGTATTCAGATTTGTATTGATTACTGGTTGAGTTACTCTAAATATCTCACGTGAAAAATCGGAAAGCATATCTGTTTGCATTCTTTGGGCATCTATAGTACCATAACTATAATTATCCGTTTTTTGATATTGCTGAATTAACTCTTCGATTCTCCTTGCTCTTGAGGAAAGGTCAAAATATCTTGAATAATTTGTTTTTCGGAATAATGGACCATTAGAAGCAGATACATATCGTTTTTGCGGATTATAGATGGAAGCTATTACGGCGAAAGTATCTAATCCTGTCCAGTCGTATTCTCCGAGCCATCCAGGATTTGGCAATACCATATTATTGGCTGTGCCTCGTTTTGGAATCGCTCCTGCTGTAACTAAACCAATATTACCTGATTTATCGGCATATACAAAATTAAGCGAAGGCGATTTCCAGGTTTTGAATGAGTATTTAAACTCATTCCAGTTTTTTACCTGCGAAAGCAAATAAAGTGGTGTCATTTCATCGGATTGAAAACTTCCTGTCCATTTGTAGCTTAGCACATATTTATGAAAAATCTTAGGTTTTTTTGCAGTATGCAATTTTGAAGGATAATCAATATCATTAGTTGAGTAAAAATCCGAAATAACAGGTGAACGCCGGGTTGACCTTAAGTAATAAATATAATCTTCATGTTTGGTGATTTTAATGGTATCTTTTTTGTATAAAAATTTTTCGTGAACGTTTGCCGGTATTTTGTAAGAGTCATGTTTTTCATCTGCTTTTTCAATAAAATAATCACAATCATCAATCATGGCATTTGCAATTCCCCATGCAATATTATCATTTCTTCCCGATAAAACAAAGGGTATACCGGGAAGGGCATATCCGGCAATATTCGTACCGGGATAGCTGAACTGCATCTGGTACCACATTGAAGGGATGCTTATTCCAGAGTGAAAATCATTTGCTAAGATGGCTTCAGCTAATGTATCATGGATTTTCCTCATCGCCCAAACATTACAACCATATGAGCGGTAATTAAAAATATCGCTTATTACTGAATTATTTTTCTGAGTTAATTGTTCAATTTGTTTGCCAAAGTTTCTCATCAGTTGATTTTTTAAAGAATATTTTCCATTGGAATTCATGTATGTCGAGTGGTAGAGCGAGCTTAATGTTTGCATGGAATCGCTTGAATAATCATCATATATAAACATAGAATTCTTTTCAAAATCGGGCAATAATCTCATTGTGTTTTCTACACCGATTATCTCGGCAATACTGCCGAAGTTAATATCCGCTTTGAAAGCAATACTCATTTGATAAGCGAAAAGTCTTTGAATTGCCATACAATCTTCCACAGTCCATAATTTGGGCAAATAATTTAGGGCGGAAAAACCAAAATGAAGTTTATTCTTATTCTGTTTTATAAAATAATTTACGCCATCGGAATATTTTTTTAGTAAGTAATAAACATGTTTATGTACGATTAATTTATTAGAGTCTGCAATTGATTTTATTTTAAGAGTTCGCATGTATTTGTCAAAAGGCAGGTATTCCATACCGAGTATTTCAGAAAGTTCACCTTTTGCAGTACGTCTTAATATATCCATCTGGAAAATTCTATCGCTTGCCTGTATATAGCCAATCATATAATATGCATCTGCTTCATTATTGGCAACCAAATGCTTTATTCCGGCTGTATGCTTATAGACTTTTACAACATCATTAAGTTCGTTATTTTCGATTTCCTGCATATCGTCGGGAACCGATAGAGAATGTAAATAATAGAAAAAGAATATCAGCGATACCGATATGAAAAAGAATGTTATTATTACTGCCGCAAATTTTTTAAATAACCACATAATTAAAAAAGTTCAAAAGTTCATAAAGTTCGTAAAGTTCATAAAGTTCGTAAAGTTCAAAAAGTTCATAAAGTTCGTAAAGTTCTTAAAGTTCATAAAGTTCATAAAGTTCATAAAGTTCTTAAAGTTCTTAAAGTCTTTTTAATAAATTCTTCCTTCCTAATTAGTAATTAGTAATTTGTAATTAGTAATTAAATTAAAGCCATTTGTTTTCTTTGTACCAGTCTATTGTGTTTTTCATGCCCTCTTCAATACTCACTTTTTGTTCATAAGCAAAATCTTTTTTAGCTTTATCAATGGAACATGTCCAATAATCCTGAATGAAATCAATTCCTTTTTCATAATTGAATATTGGTGGTTTTTTTGCAAAATGTCCAAAAAATTCTGTTAATCCTGCCGCAGTCAGAACAATGAAATGAGGTAATTTCAATTTTAATACGAATTTCTTATTCATTAATTTCGACATCAACGGTATGAGCAAATCCCATGTATAAAATTCTTCAGAAGACACAAAGTAAGTTTCACCGATTGTTTTTTCACTAAAAGCAGACTCCAAAATTCCTCTCGATAAATCGGTTGAATGGATTAAACTTAAATATTTAGGTTTTAATCCTACCATTGTTGCCAATCCTGCATTAACCGTTTTAAATACCGAAAAAATTGCAGTATCACGGGGACCATAAACTGCCGGAGCCCTCACAATGGTTATGGGAATCTTTTCTTTAAACTTTAATATTTCATCTTCAGCTAATTTTTTACTTTTCCCGTATGCAGTAATCGGTTTACATTCGGTTTGCTCCGTAACGGGTTCATCGAGCGACTTTGCCGGACCTGTTACGGTAAGACTGCTAACGAATAGGAAACGTTTTAAATTTGGAGAATTTTTATAAGCAGCTTCGATAATATTTCTTGTGCCATCGCGATTTCCCTTTACAAATTCTTCATAATTCCGGGCAAATGTTAAGCCGGCTATATGAAAGATATAGTCTGTATCCTTAACTGCTTTTTCCAGTCCAACTATGTCAAAAAGTGATGTCTCGAATAATTCGACAGGTTTATCCTTCAACCACTGTAAATTGCTTGTTTTTCTGACAATACACCTTACATCGTATCCCTTGCTGATTAATAAGTCAACAACATGACTCCCGATAAATCCGCTTCCACCTGTAACTAACGCAACCAATATGATATCCTTTCTACAATTTTTATCTAAATATCCAAAAACTTCATAAATGCAAAATTATTATAGTTAAAAATACGAATTCCATTATTAATTAATCTAAAAAAACAATAATATTGAAAAATAATATTTGTACAATTAAAAAAATTCAATAAATTGTTATTTATTTTATTTTAAATTGATTAAGACATCAGGGATTTTATGATTAAAGCAGTTATTATGGCAGGTGGTTTTGGCACGAGACTAAGGCCATTGACAATGTCAATACCTAAACCTATGGTGAGCGTATTGAATACTCCTATGATGGAGCATATTGTAAATCTCTTGAAAAAACACAACATTAACGAGGTAATATCTGTTCTGTATTTTCAACCGGAAATAATTTCATCTTATTTTGAGAACGGGAAAAAATTCGGTATAGATATGAAATATGTCAAAGCAATTGCTGACTATGGTACTGCCGGTGCCGTCAGAAATGCTCAAGAACTTCTCGATAAGAGGTTTATAATTATAAGCGGTGATGTTCTTACAGATTTTGATTTAACCAAAGCCATAGAATTTCATGTTAAAAAGAAAGCATTGGCTACAATCTTATTGACAAGGGTTCCAAATCCTTTGCAGTATGGTATAGTAATGACAGACAAAGATGGCAAAATAACTAGATTTCTTGAAAAACCTTCATGGGGGCAAGTATTCAGCGATACCATCAATACCGGAATTTATATATTGGAACCTGAAGTATTAAAATACATTCCTTACCAGGAGGAATTTGATTTCAGTAAGGATTTGTTCCCATTTATGCTTCAGAAAAAATTACCTTTGTACGGCTATATTTGCGAAGGATACTGGAGAGACATAGGTAATTTGAATGAATATCAAAAAGGTCAAAATGATGCAATCAGTTCCAAAGTTCAGTTATTGTCTCGCGGTAGAATGCGTGGAAAAAACACCTATGGTAAAAATACGAAAATATCGCCTACTGCAAAGTTTACGGGTGCAAATTTTATTGGAAATAATTCCGTGATTTCCGAATATGCAGAATTAACGAATTCGGTAATTGGAGATGGTGTAAATATAGGTGCAGGTACCAAACTAACAAATGCGATTATCTGGAACAACGTTATTATTGGTGATTTTGCTGAAATAACTGAAGCCGTGATTTGCAATGATTGTAAAATAGGTCCACATGTAACCATATCCGAAAATGTTTTCATTGCTGAAAAATGTATTCTTGATTCTGAAGCAACTTTGACTTCAAATATCAAACTTTGGCCTAACAAACATGTAGAAGAAGGTGCAATACTTTCAACTTCATTAGTCCAGGAAGAAAAATGGCTTAGAGAATTATTTACCGATGCACGTATTTCCGGATTGTCAAATCTGGAAATCCATCCGGAATTTGGTGCAAAGCTTGGTGCCGCAATAGGAATGACATATGGGCAAAATGTAACTATAATTGCAAGCCGGGACACCGACAGAGTATCAAGAATAATGAAAAGAACAATTTCTGCAGGACTTTCATCAGTTGGTGTAAATGTTCATGATGTTCAAACGATTTCAATACCACAAACAAGGCAGGAATTAAGGACTAATAAGTATGCCGGTGGATTTCATGTACGCAGAAGCCCGCGTGAAATAGGAAGGACGGATATTATTATATTCAGCAAGGAAGGCAGGGATATTAACCTTACGCAAACAAAGGCAATTGAACGCTATTTCTTCGGAGAAGATATTCAAAGAGTACATCACGATAATGTAGGCAAAATCTATTATCCTGAACGTACCAACGAAATTTACCGGAACAGGTATCTTGAATTACTTGATGTCGAATTAATAAGAAAAGCGAGATACAAGTTAATGATAGATTATTCACATGGTCTTGCTTCGACAATATTTCCTTATATACTTGGCAAGTTGAATATTGACGCTTTAACATTGCATGATTATGTTGATTCCCGTAAATTTCAAACAAATGCAACATTGGAAAATACTGATGAAGCACAGATGATAATGAAATCCCTTGGTTATGGCTTGGGATTTATTATTGAACCCGGAGCAGAGAAAATTTCGTTATTGGATGAAAGAGGTGTTCTTTACAACCCGACAAGATTGCTGACGATAATAACGAAGTTGTTTCTTGAAACGAATAGAAGCCGTGAACCATATAAAATAGCTATCTCTATCTTGGCAAGCCATGATATTGATTCGATAACCAAAGAACATAATGTCGAAATCATCAGAATTAAGGATACTCACTCTGCAATGATGGAAGCTACAAGAGATGAAAATGTGATTTTTGTTGGCGGAGTATGGGGAAACTATATTTTCAGGGATTTTCTTTTTGCAGCCGATGGGATGTTTACAATTGGTAAAATATTGGAAATGTTGGCAAAAACCGGATTGAAAACATCTACTCTTGATACGGAATTACCACAAAGATTTCAACATCATAAAAATGTGAATTGTCCTTGGGAATTGAAAGGTAAAGTTATGCGATGTGCCATGGAACATTCCGAGAATTTTCCCAGAGAATTGGTTGATGGTGTAAAAATATTTGAAGAAGATAGTTCTGTACTACTGTTTCCGGACAGGGAAAAAGCGGCATTTCTGGTTCATTCGGAAAGTACTGATTTAGATACTGCTATTAAGTTGACTAAGAAATATTGTGATATGGTTAAACAGTGGCGTTCGGATAAATAAATATAATTTAATACATGAAAACTTTTGCAATTTGATTGAATAAGAATTTTTTTAGTGATGTGAAATGAAAATATCGGAAATTTTAAATATTGACTCTATAAAAGTTGATTTAAAGGTTGAATCAAAAAGAGAGCTTTTGGAACAAATGATTTTTCTTGCAGAAAGAAGCATGAAAATAATTGACCGAGAAGAAGTAAAACAGGAAGTTTTGGAAAGAGAAAAAATTATGTCAACAGGAGTTGGCAAGGGCATTGCTTTACCGCATGCAAAAACCAATTCCATTACCGATACTATAGGTTCTTTGGCTTTGTTGAGCCAACCCGTTGACTTCAACTCTATTGACGATAAACCTGTCTCCATTGTTTTTCTTCTGTTGGGTATGGAAAATAATGTTGGAAATCATTTAAGATTATTAAGTAAAATTTCACGGCTTATGAATAACGACTCTTTCAGGGGGAATTTGCAACAATGCAAAACATCTAATGAAGTATTAGAGTTATTTATTCAATATGAAGATAAGGAGTAATACAATTGACAATTAACAATTAACAATTGACAATTAACAATTAACAATTTGCATTAACAATTAACAATTAACAATTAACAATTGACAATTAACAATTAAAAAAAAATGATTTCAATAAATGAGAATTATCAGATACCGGAAAAGACAATTGAAGAAATAACAGAAAATTTTATCGAAAATATTCAAGCCGCACAGGAACTGGGTCAGGAATTCATGTACCAGACTTTAATGGATTACGGAAGCAAATTAGGCGATTTCCCAAAAGAATCTATGACCGAGGTCAACAAGATTCACGGCTGTCAGTCAACAGTATATATCACTGGAGAAAAAATTGACGGGAGAATATTTTTCAAAGGGTATGCCGATTCGAAATTAGTTTCCGGTCAGGTTGCTATTCTTCTTAGTATTTTCGATGGACAGATGGCAGAAGAATTAATCAATAATTCCAAAGTGCATCTCGATAAATTTGTCAGTAGTACTAATATCATAGCAAGTCTTAGTCCTTCCCGACAAAACGCATTCGGCAGTATGTACGAGCATGCAAAAAAGCTTGCATTGAGTTTGTAGAGACAGGTCTGAGACCTGTCTCTACTTTATAGTCATCCTGAGACCTGTATCTACTTCATAATCATCCTGAGCCTGTCGAAGGATGAATCAATATAATCTCCCATCTCCATTTGGAGAGGGGTAGGGGGTGAGGTTGGACATTTCAAATTTCCCAAATGGAATATATTTCTTCCGTATCGGCAATGAAATTCAAAAATTTGTAATTTTAAGGTAGAAATTTCGTATATTTTATTTTTATAATTGTATGTTTTTAAATATTATTTTATGCCAACAGTATTGAGAATAGGTCCATTTAGATTTCATTTTTACTCTGATGAGTTAAATGAACCTGCTCATATACACGTCGCTACTGCAGATGGAGAATGTAAATTTTGGCTTGAACCAATCATTTTGTCAAGGAATATTGGATTAAAGCCACACACAATTAGAGATATCGAGAAATTAGTTTATGAAAATGCAGATTTTCTAAAGGAGAAATATTATGAATACCTCAGTATTAGATAAAATGACAGAAACACAACCTGTGGCAATCAATGTCTGGGCTAAAGATAGAATGATTTATATTGAACTGACTGATTTTCGGATTATTGCTTTCCCTGCTGATAGGTTCCTAATCTTAAAGAACGCAACAAACGAACAATTGCAAAAAGTTGAGCTACGATTGAATGGTTTCGCATTGCGTTGGGAAGAACTTGACGAAGATATTACAGTAAAAGGAATTTTAGAGGGTCGTTTTCAGCTTTCTCAATAACAAATTATTTCTTCTTTTTTTGAGACGTTTTCCTGTTTAATGTGTCATTATATATTATGGTGTGACATTTTTGTCAAAGGTTTGGAAAAATGAAGAAAATTGTACTTGTTTTAATATTATTATTTCTATTTAATCAATTAGATTCTTACGCAGAATTGAAACTGCTTGGTATAACCGAACCCGGAAATATCAAGGCAGACACAGGCAGATTCAGCGATGCCTACTACGTAATGACCGAAGCACCCGTCGAAGTTAAAGCACTCGTCTATAATGACAGCGATATTGACATAAGCAATGCCAAAGCAAGAGTAAGAATTTATCAGGAGAAATCAGATGGTAGTTTTGACAGTAAAGTCTTTTTGGAAAAAGAAATCAACTACAACATCTTTAAACAAGACAGTCTTGTTATAGATTTTGCTCTTGCATCAGGTGAAGGTGAAAAGTTTTTTCCAACTACATACTACAATATCCTTTACAATGACAGTAATTTCAAATATCCTGATTATTTCTCAAATATAACATGGAATGTATCTCCTCGATATTTAATCGGAGTAGATTTAATCAGTTCAAATGGGGATATTAAATATTCACAATCAAGAATTGTGAGGTTTCATTTAAATGTTGCCAATAAGTTTTTATTATCAGTTGAAAACTCAATGATAGATTTAAATGCAAATAGCACTACAGATCAGATTGCAGGTCGATTGAACAGTGATTCGTTAATTCTCAACTTTAAAAATATGTTTAAAACTGATTGGTCCACCTATGAAACACAAAATTATACAATTTTTGATAGGAAAATTTGGAATGAAAATAATATTAACTACAATACATATAAGTATCTTTTTTGGGCAGATGGAGATGACAAACCAATAAGTCAAAATGAAAGGGAACTTCTAATACAATATTTAGAATCAGGCAAAATTAATGAAAAAAAGAATTTAATGATTTGCAGTCAAGAATTAGCCAGAATACATGGTAAAGAAGGTAGCCAATCAGATTCTATATTTTTAACAAAATATTTGCGGTCTTATAACAGTCCTCCGGGTAATCCTAAAGGTGATGGAATTAGTTGTGATGGTTCAATGATTAAATGTGTAGCTATCAATAGAGATACTGAGGAATATATAAAAAAGACAGACAATATTAATGACGTACCCCCTTATTGCGGATTAGTTACTTTAAACAAGTTTGGTGAAGGTTTAGTAAGAAGTTCAGCTAATTTTTTTCCACCTGAGAATTACGTATCTGGAGAATTAAATGCGGGTACTTCTGTTGCAACATTAGCAGGAGGTTTAGTATATATGGCTGTCGATTGGAGAAATTTTGGAAATACAAAAAACTTAATAATAGGTGGTTGGAATTTTTTTGATAAGTACGGTGATTATGATGCTCCTATTACTGAGTATTTTATTGAAGAGAATAGAGAAGACGAAAATTATGCGAATTTTCCTGGTGATTCAGTTAAATATTCATATAGATATGTTAATCAGTACTTAGATTATGACTATTATAAATTTGATTATTTAATCAATGTACCTATAATAATCATTAATGCTGTGAATAGAAGAATAGATACCATAAAAACTGATGAAAATGGTTTTGCTTATTATAATTTTAAAATTCCAGAAAATTTAACACCTGGATTATACCAATATTTTCTTAAAGCTGAAAAAGTTAATCAATATGACAACTTTGTAGTCCGGGAACTCAAATATTCAATACTTGGAAATAATTCGGTTTGTGAGTTGAAAATTCAAAAATATAAAACACATAAAGGAGTTTACAAAAACTTTAATTGGCAAATCACTAACGGTACTATACTTTCTTACAACTCGGATAGTACTGAAATAACTGTTCAATGGGGCGAAAGCGGCGAAGGTAAAATCAATTTGGAAATGCTCAAAGATGGCGAAACAAAGCAACTGGAGCTTAACGTAACCATTAATCCCAAGCCCGAAAAGCCGTTTATTACTCTGGTTGATAATAAGTTGATTTCATCATCATCTTTCGAATATCAATGGTACTTCAATAATGAATTGATTGAAGGAGCCACAGATTCCATATACGAACCTCAGGAGAGCGGATATTATTCAGTAATTGTTACAAATATTAATGGTTGTGCTTCAGAGATGTCAGAGCAATTCTATTTTGAGAAGCCAATAAATGTAGAAGATAGAAAGCTCATTTTTGGCTTAATGGAAATTTCTCCCAACCCCGCAAGCGAATTTATTGAAATAGGTATTGGGGTTCACGGCAGACAGCAGACAGCAGACGGCAGACAGGAAGTAAATATTCAAATATATAATGTTTATGGGGAATGTTTGACCAACCTCACCCCGACCCTCTCCAAAGGAGAGGGAGTAAGAATTAATGTTTCATATTTACCAAATGGAACATATTTCATTCGCATAGGCAATGAAATCCAAAAATTTGTGGTTATGAGATAGAAAAATTATAATTATTTTTGAGACGTTTTCCTGTTTTATGTGTCATTATAGAATATGGTTTGACAAATTTTAAAATTTACTGTTAATTGGTGCATTATGGTAAAGAAAATAATATATTTTTTGATAACAATCTCTGTTTGTTCCGCACAGAATAATTTTTTTCATGAATCTTATGAATTAAATAATAAATATCCTAATTTATTATCTGATAACAATTTTTTACTTGATTCAATTGTTTATTCAAGGCATGATACTATTGAAGGATTTATAAATAAAGTTTATTATCAATATGATTCATTAGGATATAACACGAAAACAACCGAAATTAGCTATGACGTTTTGAATTATGTAAAAAACATCAAATTTTATAATTTTCGGTACAACTCCGAGCATCTACTGACGGAAATTCAAATTGAAAATATTGATGATGTACATTTCCTAAAATATGAAAAATACCTGTATCATTATAACTCAGCCAACAAAATTGATGAAGAAATTTACCAAAGATGGAATGATACAACTAACGAATATTTGAACGTAGAACGAATTCAAAGAACTTATACCGATGAAAATCCATTTGAAATTATAGTTTCCAATTGGATTAACAATGAATGGGCCCAGGAACAAAAGCACGATTTTTATTATAATAATAATCTTTTAATAAATGAATTTCATTACTATTGGAAAACCGATAAATGGGTAGTGATAAATAAAACTCAATATCAATACAATCAATTAGGGCAAGAAAAAGTTAAAGAATACTTTTCTCTGGAAGACACAACATGGGTATTAAGAAGTTATGAATTATGCTTTTATGTAAACGACAACTTAATTTCGATAGATTTTTATGAGTCTTGGGATGGAAAAATGAGTTTATCAAAAAACGAGTATTATTTTTATAACAAAAAAAATGAACTTATTGAATTACAATATTCGCATTTTTATAATGCTGAGAAAAACCCCTGGAAAAGATTTCTGTATAATTATGATGACTATGGGAATCTCATAAAAGAAGAATTGCAAATTCGCAACTATGATTATCCATATCAATGGGAAAAGAGTTCAATAAAAATTTATTATTATAGTCAAATCACAAACGTTGATGATAATGTAAACCAAAATATTCATTTTACTATCTCTCCCAACCCCGCAAGTGAATTTATTGAAATAGGTATTGGGGTTCATGGCAGACAGCAGACAGCAGACGGCAGACAGGAAGTAAATATTCAAATATATAATGTTTATGGGGAAAATGTCATGAAATCATTTCTCCCCTCTCCATTTGGAGAGGGGCAGGGGGTGAGGTTAGATGTTTCAAATTTCCCAAATGGAATATATTTTGTAGCTTTCCAATATGATGGCAAGACTATTGTAAAAAAACTGCTGGTTAGGAAATAAAGTTTGTTTGAAACTTAATGAAATATTTTCGGTATGTTAATCGTTTGTTATACATAATATTGGTTTAACTCAGAATATTAGGAAAAAATTAATGAAAAAAGAGTTTCAGGTAATCATCGAAAGAGATGAAGATGGCTATTATGTTGCCGAAGTTCCAGCATTAAAGGGTTGCCATACACAGGCAAAATCTTATGATGAGTTGATTTCAAGAATAACGGAAGCGATTGAACTTTGTCTTGAAGTCGAATCGGATTTCCGGCAAAATGAATTTATCGGTTTCCAAAAAGTTCTCGTCGAAGCATGAGTAATTTGAAGTCATATTCAGGCAAAGAATTACTTTCAATTCTACAAAAAGCCGGTTTTGAAATAATCAGGGTCAAAGGAAGCCATCATTATCTAAGGAATCAAGAAGGAAGAAGCACGGTTATTCCAATCCACTCCGGTGAGAACATTGGAATTGGTCTTCTAATGAAAATATTGAAAGACATAGAATTAACAAAGGAAGAATTTTTAAATATCAAATAGTAAAATTTTCGAAAACTTTTTCCCTCAAATGTTCTAATTATCTCTTTTCGTAGCATTACCATTATCCCTATTTTAATAAAAAACAAGCTAATGCGTCAAAATATAATTAAGTTAAACTTGGAAATAATTACATGATAAATTTAAATACAGCATTTGAAAATGAGTTATACTATCAATATCTGAAAGAACCGCTTTCTGTCAGTGAGGAATGGCGTAAGTATTTCGAAAAGCAAGGACAAAATCCTTTAGATTACGAAACAACTGCAAAGGAAGAGACAAAAAGAACTCCTGCTAAAAAGGTATCTTCAAGCGATATATACCTTGGTCCTAATGATGATATGGAGCCATTAGCTTCAATCTCCTCCAAAATTGCAAGCAACATGGAAGAGAGTCTCGAACTTCCTACAGCAACCTCTACAAGAGTTATGCCTGTTAAAGCTTTGGATGAGAACCGGAGAATCATCAACAGATACCTGAAAAAGATGAAAAGACCTAAGGTATCTTTTACTCATTTGCTGGCATGGGCACTTGTCAAAGCTTTGAGCAAGCATCCCTACATGAACGATGCTTATCACTTTAAGGATAATGTTGCATATCGTATAAAAAGAAAGTCTATAAATATCGGTTTGGCTATTGATATTGTCAAAAAAGACGGCAGTCATTTATTGCTTGTACCTAATGTTAAAAATGCCGACAAACTAAATTTTTCTGAGTTTATCATTGCTTTTGATACTCTTATACATAAAACAAGAAATAACAAACTTGAACTTGATGACCTGCAGGGAACAACAGTAACATTGACTAATCCGGGAATGATTGGAACAACCACTTCCAGTCCAAGATTAATGAAAGGACAAGGAGTAATCGTTGCCGCTGGCTCTATCAGTTATCCTCCGGAATTCCAGGCAGTTCGCCCTGAAGCATTGACCACGCTTGCTATTTCAAAGACTATAACAATAACTAGTACCTATGACCACAGAATAATTCAAGGAGCAGAATCTGCCGAATTTCTAAATTACTTGAATAAACTATTTGTTGGTGAAGACCGTTTCTATGACCAGATTTTTGCCGCATTGAAAATTCCGTTTGAACCAATTCGATGGGCTATTGACAATACTCCAATGAACCGACGTGGAAAAATTGACGAGGAAGAAGCCATCGAAAAAGCCGCACACGTAATGATGATGATTAATGCTTACAGAGTGCGCGGACATTTGCTGGCATCCATCAATCCTCTGGGCTTTCTTTCGTATTATTACCCTGAATTAGACCCTGCATATTATGGTTTTACAATATGGGATCTCGACAGGGTTTTTCATGCCGATGATACATGGAGCAACAATAATTTACCCTTAAGAGAAATAATCGAGATTGTCCGGGAAACTTATTGCAGTTCGATTGGTATTGAATTTATGCACATACAGGACCCTGAAAGCAAGGATTGGATTAAACGTAAGCTCGAAAGCTTTAGAAATACTATGGATTATTCCCGTGAAGAAAAAATAAGAATTTTAAAAATGCTTATTGGTGCCGAACTATTTGAAAACTTTTTACATACTAAATTTATCGGTCATAAAAGATTTTCACTTGAAGGAAGCGAAAGCATTATTGTACTCATGTCAAAAATTCTTGAAATGTCTGCTGATAAAAAACTAAATGCCGCTGTAATTGGTATGTCCCATCGAGGCAGGTTGAATGTCCTGACTCATATTGTCGGCAAATCCCAGGAAAAGATATTCAAAGAATTTAAAGGACAAATTGACGAAGAATCTTACCATGGCTCCGGTGATGTTAAATACCATCTCGGTGCAAAAGGAGAATTTATTTCCCCTTCAAACAATTCAGTTCCAATAATTTTAGCACCCAATCCTTCTCATCTTGAACTTGTTGACCCTGTAATTGAAGGTATGACTCGTGCTATGGACAATGATATTAATGATAAAACTTATACAAAGACTTTGCCAATTTTGATTCATGGCGACTCTGCGTTTGCCGGACAGGGAATTGTAGCTGAAACTTTGAACTTGTCGCAATTAGATGCTTACAAAACAGGAGGCACAATTCATTTAATAATAAATAACCAAATTGGTTTTACTACTACCTCTCAAGAGGCACGTTCATCTATATATTGCACTGATGTTGCAAAAATGATTCAGGTACCAATACTTCACGTTAATGGGAATGAACCGGAAGCAGTCATTACTGCCGCAATATTTGCATTTGAATATAGAGAAAAATTTCATACTGATGTAATAATAGATGTATTGTCTTACAGGAAATATGGACATAACGAAGCTGATGACCCATCCTATACACAGCCCCTTTTATACAAGAAGATTAAATCAATGAATCCTGTAAGCAAAATTTACCAGCAGGAATTGATTAAAGAAAATGTAATCACACAGGTCGAAGCTCAGGAATTATACAATCAGGAAAACAAAAGACTGGAACAAATATTTTCTACTGAGGATGATAAAGTAAAGGAAAAATCCGGGAAAAAAGAGGATATAACTTCTGATGAAGAAATCTTGAAACCAATAAATACGTCTGTTGGAAAAGACAACTTAATTGCAATAACAGAAAAAATCACCTCAGTGCCTAACAATTTTGCAATCAATCCAAAACTTTCAAAACTCCTTGAGAAGAGAAAGCAAATGGTGGATTCTGATGCTCCTGCCATAGATTGGGCGATGGCTGAAGCACTATCATTTGGTTCCATTTTGGAGGATGGCTTTGACATTAGATTTTCAGGGCAGGACAGCCGAAGGGGTACTTTCAGTCAAAGGCATTCTGTGCTGACTGACATGAATACCGAAGAAACTTATACACCGTTGAATCATATTTCTTCGGGTCAGGGAAGATTAAGAATATTTGACAGTTGTTTATCTGAGCTTGCTGTTCTTGGTTTTGAATATGGATATAGCGTTGTAGCAAAGAAAACTTTAACGATTTGGGAAGCTCAATTCGGTGATTTCGTCAATGGGGCACAGGCAATAACCGACCAGTTCATTTCCTGTGCAGAATATAAATGGGGACAAAAAACGAATCTTGTCCTTCTGTTACCTCATAGTTATGACGGACAGGGACCGGAACACTCCAGCGCCAGACTTGAAAGATTTCTTCAACAATGCGCTGATAATAATATGCTTGTTTGTAACCTAACAACTCCAGCACAATATTTTCATGTTTTAAGAAGACAAACTCTATCGAAAAATATCAAGCCATTGATAATTATGACTCCCAAGAGTATGCTCAGGCATCCAAAAGCTGTATCAACTCTCAATGATTTTACTGATGTATCATTCAAAGAAATTATCAATGACGATGCTTTTTTAAGCAAGAATAAAGAAAAGGTAAAACGAGTTTTACTTTGCTCCGGTAAAGTTTATTGGGATTTACTTGAAGAAAGAGATAGAGCAAAGAATGACACTACCGCAATTATCAGGGTAGAGCAGCTTTATCCCTTAAATACGGAATTATTATTGAAATATATAATTTCATTTAAAAATGTTGAAGAATGTATTTGGGTTCAGGAAGAACCACAGAACATGGGTGCTTGGAACTTTATTGCTTTAAAATTGATGACCATTCTTCCTGAAAAATTAAAACTTTTCTATGTGGGTAGAAAGGAAAGTGCCGCAACTGCAACCGGTATTTTGCAAGTTCACAATGATGAGCAGACAGGATTAGTTAAACAGGCGTTTGCCAAATTAAGTTAATTATATTTTTTATAAAGTCATGAATAATAAAATTAAATATTTAGGAATTATTTTTATAATAGTTGTAGCTGTTTTTGTTTTCTTAGAGTGTGGTTCAAATAAAAATGACATTGTGTTGATAAGAAACCATATCAGAGATTGTACAACAGATTTAATCCAATCTCAATTATCTGAAAAAATCCGGACTAAGGAGTATGAATTTGTCGGGCAAACTTTTATTATGTCAATTGATACATTAGGTAAACCATGCTTCTTACGTGACGGGGAATACACTGAATCAATTGACATAAAATACGATGACGAGAATTTCTCAGTATCATTAATAAATGGTATTATTACAGTTGACCAAGAATAATAAGTTGTTTTTTTTTTGATAATGTAAATATTTCTGTGATAATACTTCCGACATTTTTACAATCCTAATTAAATAAAAAGCCCCCCATTCGATATAAAATTTAGTAAAATATTTATTTTGAAATTCACCGGGGGGAAAATGAATTTCATTAATTCAATTTTACATCAAAGTTCCGGAAGTTTCAAATCCAGAAAGAAATTTATCATAATATTATTCAAGATAATGTTAGCTGTACCGGGTAAGGTCAATTTTAGAAATCTCTCAAGATTATGTGATTTATCTGAAAAAACCTTTTCGAGAAATCTTAGAAATTTGCCGATGCTGTACTTAATATGTATCTCCATTTTATTTGTAAATTAGGTTCCGATACAAATTTGAAATTCTTTCATAAAGGTACCTGTCAAAGTAAACGTGGCAGACCGAAACTGAATGATGGGAAAGTAAAGTTCATAATACATTAGGAAATGGTTTTCAGGAGTTGATTTATCAAAGAGCATTAGCAGAAGAATTTCGGCTTAGAAAGATAAAATTCATAAGAGAACAAGCAAAAAAGCTTATTACAAACACGTTGAAGTAGGAGACGACGTGTAGATTTTCTTGTTGAAGACAAAATATCTGTTGAGTTGAAAGCATTGATTGAATTGGAGGAAGTTCATTTGTTTCATGTAATAACTATTTGGAAGCATATAATCTCGAAGGTGGTTTATTGATTAATTTTGGAGCCAATAGATTTGAAGTAAAAAGATTGGAAAATAAAAATTATTTGGGATAATGCCACATACACTTTTAGAACTTTATCCAGGACTAAAGCACGTGGCTACTAATATATTAAATACCAGCGAAATACGATAATCAGATATGAAAATTGGTGCAAAGATAAAAAAAATTTAAATATTTTTGAGACGTTTTGCCTTTTATGTGTCATTGTATATATAATGTTGGCAAATTTTAAAAATTTGTTTTATTTTTAAGACGGGGTTGTAATGAAAACTTTTACATCTATTTTTTCAAAATCACTTATAGTAGTGTTGACACTAATACTATCACTTTGTACCTCTGCCAATGGACAGACAGGGTCTTTTAGCAGATATGTTTCTCAGGATGGCTGGAGCGGAAATGTTGAATTTTATGTTTCTTCAGGTTCGGGTGCAAAACCATTGGTAATTGGTTTACATCCTGCACAATCACCTGCCTGGGGAATTAGAGATATGATTAAGCAATCTGCTTCTGATAAAAATTTTATTTTAGCTTGCCCGGATGGGGCAGATGCATCACTATCCGAATCCATAATACCTTTAATCAATTATTGTAAAAATCAATTTAGTGTTGATGAATCAAAAATTATTCTGACCGGTTACTCTGCAGGTGGCTATACAACGTTTGATTTTGGTGCTGCTAATTATTCACTTTTTAAAGGTTTAATAGGTATTGCCGCCTATGGTTATGGAGTTTCACAATCAGCGATTAACAGTCTTGGTTTCGGTTTGATATGCGGGACTTCTGACCCTATGATTTCTGAGGTACGTTCTTTTAAAACACAATTGGAGAATTCGGGAGCATATATTCAATTGATTGAAGTTCCGGGAGTGGCACATACCGGAGCATATTATTTTAGCGGGCAATTTACTACAGATTGGAGTTCATGTTATGATTTTGTTTTGAGTTTCATTCCTAAACCGGGGAAAATCACCCTGACTTCACCTTACAGCGGACAGGAGGATGTCGAAATTCCTGTGTTATTGGAATGGGAGGAAGACCCGAATGCAGATTCATACGAAGTAGAAGTTAGTGATGAAGATGGCTTGGTTGAAAGAAAAACTCCTTCTACAAATTCAGTTTCTATAAAAAATCTAGAACCCGGCAAGGAATACTCATGGATAGTCAGGGGTGTGAATAGTGGAGGAGAAGGTGAATGGTCAAACGAGTGGTGGTTTACGACAAAACCGGTACCTCCGACTGAGCAGGTGAGTTTAACGGAACCATCTGACGGGGCAAAAAATTTAAGTAAAAATATTGATTTCAAATGGTCTGAGATTCCGGGAGCAACCGAATATCAAATTCAGGTATTAAATGATGCTGATTCAGTGGTAAAAGATTATGATAATATTTTACCGGAGGATGATGGAACAGTTATGAAAACTGTGAGGAATTTAGCTCTTGGTATGACATATAAATGGCAGGTAAGAGGTAAGAATTCTGCCGGTGAAGCACCATGGTCGGAGCAGTGGACATTTACCACAGCACCTGCTCCTCCGGGAATGGTGCTATTGCTCGAACCTGAACATCTTGCAACTGAAGTAATTACATTCCCTCTTTTTAAGTGGAATAAAATTGAGAATGCGGACAGATATCATTTTCAATTGGTTGATTTTGATACAGAGGATATTGTTGTTGAGGATTCCAGTATCACTTTAGTTGGAGGTGATACTGTAGTTTATCAAATAACCGAAGAACTGGATGGCATGAATCAATATAAGTGGCATGTTGCAGGTATTAATGATGGGGGACAAGGTAATTGGTCTGAATTCAGAATCTTCACAACTTGGGACCCATCTGATATTTATGATAATAAATCTTGGTTATTTCAATGTGCTATTGTTCCCAATCCAATAAATTTTGAAGGTTATTTGGAATTAAATTTGGTAAAAGAAGAAATATTGGAAATTAAATTTATTAATGTCTTAGGACAGACAACCATAGATTTAGGAAAAGTTTCTTTAAGTTCCGGAAGTCAAAGGATTCCTGTTGATTTGTCTAATTTTCCTGATGGAATACACTTTTATATGGTGAAATGTAATGAAGAAATTAGAATCAACAGATTTGTAATTCAAAGGTAATGATAATTTGTTTGAAGGGGGGATATTTTGATATCCCCTCAATTTGTTACAATCAGTATCATTAACACTCAAAGCACTTACTACAATATTTTAATTATCATAACGTTTTATGCCAAGTTAATGAAAAAAAAGGAGTAAATGATTATGCCGATTTATGAATACAAATGTAAATCGTGTGGAAGAGAATTTGAAATAGAGCAAAGAATAACTGAAGACCCCATAACAAAATGTGTATTTAAAGAGTGTGGTGGTGAGGTCTTCCGAAAAATAAGCAAAAACGTTGGTTTAGTTTTCAAAGGAAGTGGATTTTATATTACTGATTATGCTAAAAAGCATGAATCGGCTGTTACCGCTACACATAACAACGGACATAACGGTAACGGTACTGCTAAAAAGGAAGAAATTACTACACAAACACCTAAGAATGGGGAATCTAAGAAAACGGAAACAGTTGCAAAAGAAACAGCTTAGAGTGAGAGATTTGAAAAATTGAAGATGATATTCCTAAGGAGTATCATTTTTTTTTATTTCCGGTTCATCTTTCTTCCACAACTCCCCTGAATTAATCAATGACATAGCTCTTGGAGCTTCCAATTTAACCAATGCTTCAATTGATTCGACTGCTTTGCCTATCATAATGTTTCTTTCTTCAATTTCGCTTTCCTTGAAATCAGATAGAACGTAGTCGGATATTTCACCGGCTGAAAAATTATTCCCTATACCACAGCGTAAACGGAAAAATTCATTTGAATCTAAATGTTCGATTATTGAGGAAATACCATTGTGCCCACCATCCCCGCCACCGGACTTTAATTGAATTTTACCAACAGGGAAGTTATATTCGTCAACAATAATTAATATTTTGTCAATTGGAATTTTATACATTGAACAAATTGCAGAGACTGCTTCACCGGAATTGTTCATAAAGGTTGTCGGTAATGCAACAAAGACCAATTTAGAGTCAATTCTTAATGATGATTGATAATAAAGATTTGAAAATGGCATTATCGGCTTTTTATACTTTTCACATAAAGCAGAAGCAACCATCCACCCGGTATTATGGCGATTGAAAGCATATTTTTTACCCGGATTACCTAATCCAACTATGAGCCATTCTATATTTGCCGGTAAATCTGTTTTTCTTTTAAAAAATCCCATATTAAATAGAAACAGGGCTATCTAAATAAGTAAGCCCTGTTTAGAATATTACTAAATAATTTACTATTCTGATTTCTTTTGTTTAGCTTCGGGAGCCGGCTCTGCAGCAACTTCTGTTTTAGCTGCTTCTTTTGGAGTTTCACCTTCTTTTACAACTCTTGGCATAATGACAGAAGCTATTGCTGTGTCAAGCGGAACAAGGAATTCAATATCTGTTACTGAAAGGTCTTTAATATATATTGCATCACCAATACCCATATCATTAATATCTACATCAATAGAATTTGGTAAGTCTTTAGGTAAACACTCAATTAAGACTCTTCTTAAAGTTCGTTGTAACAAACCGCCTTCGCGTACCCCTTTTGCAGAACCGATTAACTTGACAGGAACTTCAACTGTCATTTTTGTCCCACGTATAATACCATAAAGGTCAATGTGTGTTATTTTATCTGTAACCGGATCGAAATCCACTTGTTTCAATACACATTCACGTATATCATTTTCGCCTTCCAGTTGAAGGTTAATGATTTTTGTTTTTGATGTATATACTATATCCCTAACATCAATTGGCTCGACAGATAAGGGAATATTATCTCCTGTTTTAATGTAGAATACTCCGGGAATTCTTCCTGCATTTCTCACATCTTTAGCGGCTCTTTTGCCGGTGTCTCTTTTATTTGCTTTTAAAACAAATTGACTTTCGTTCATAATAAAAATCCTTGAAAAAATATATTTAAATAATTATCTTTCTATTTCAAATAAAGAACTGATTGACCTGTTGTCATGAGTTCTTACTATTGCTTCAGCAAGCATATCGGCAATTGTAACAACCTGAATTTTTTTCGATTCTTTTTTTAAAGGTATCGTATCGGTGCAAAGTAGTTTGTTAAGTTCTTCGGTATTCTCGATTTTATCAATAGAATTTCCGGAAAGAACAGGATGAACACAAACTCCGTATATTTCTTTAGCACCGGCATCTTTCAAAGCTTTAACGCAATTGATAAAGGTTGTACCCGTGTCAATCATATCGTCAACAATGATGACGTCTTTGTCTTTTGGCTCACCGATAATATGCATTACCTCGGCAACATTATGAGATGGTCTCCTTTTGTCAATCAAAATCAGGTTTCCGCCCTGTCCCATACGTTTTGCATAAGCTCTTGCTGTTTTTGCACCGCCCACATCAGGTGAAGCAAATGACGGTTCTTTGATATTCAAAGAGTAGATTGCCTTTATTAAGGCAGAAGAAGCATAAAGGTGATCCAGAGGAATATCAAAATAACCCTGGATTTGAGCAGAGTGTAAATCAATAGTAATGATTCTGTCGGCTCCGGCTCTCGTAAGCAAATTTGCAACCAACTTAGCAGTAATCGAAACTCTTGGCTGGTCTTTTCTGTCTTGCCTTGCATACCCAAAGTAAGGAATAACGGCTGTTACTCTTTTTGCAGATGCTCTTTTGGCGGCATCTATAAGAATCAGCAGTTCCATTAAATTATCCGAATGAGAGTGAGTTGACTGTAAGATGAACAAATCAACACCTCTGACATTTTCTTCAAATTTTGCCCATATTTCACCGTCACTGAAGTTACGTATTTTAACTTCAGACAGATGCAAGCCAAGATGCTCAGCAACTTTGGCTGCTAATATGGGATTTGACCTCCCCGAGGCAACTTTAAAATCAGGCATACTCATTATCTTCTATTGTTCTATCTTCTGTTTTCTATCTTCTGTTTTCTATCTTCTGTTTTCTATCTTCTATAGCCGCTGGGATGGCAGGACTCGAACCTGCGAATGTCGGCTCCAAAGGCCGATGCCTTACCACTTGGCTACATCCCATCATTTCTTAAATTCAAGAACAACAAAATTAAGATTTTTTTTTGAGTTAAACAAATATTAATTGTGTTCAATTTTTAAACTTAGACTTTAAAATGCTATCAATTTAATAAATGTAAGGTGATAATATTCAAATATTTGAATTTAATTATTTTTTTTTATATGATAAAATTATGACTCGGGCAGACGTTTTCAAAAGAGAAATAATTTTTAAGTTATTCGAGGTTTATTCCTAAAGAATTTCAAATGGTATAAAGAAGAAATTCCTTTACCTGAAATCACATGTTTTATTTCTGCATAAATTTTGTTAATTTTATTGTTTGTTTATTGTTGAATATTATAAACCTAAACTGAATATGTCAAAAAAGAGAAAAAATAAACAGCAAACTGACAATGGTCAACCTGTTGCAAACAGCAGACGGCAGACAACAGACTTCAAGAAGGGGATTAAGAAGGATGTTGGTAAATCAAGTGTCAGAAAGAAATTTGATAAGAACGAATTAATAATGATTGCGGTTTTTTCGTTTGTGATTATTGCGGCAGGATATTTTTTGTATTCACCTGCTTTGGATTATGACCTTGTTTACTGTGATGATAATATTTTTCTTCAGGATTATTATCCCTTGAATAAAAATCCCGAAAATATCAAGGAAGTATTCAATAAGACAATGGGTACAAGTTATTACCGCCCAATACTTAATGTTTCGATTATTATGGATACCCAATGGTCGCTTGAAAAGCAATTTCCAGGACAAGACCCTAATATTGTAAATCCAATGAGTATAACTCCCGAGATATTTCATCGAACAAATTTGATATTTCATTTGCTTGCTTCCTTTTTGGTTTTTGTGTTTTTGGTTAAATTAAATTATCCTGTGATAACTTCTTTTTTATTTGGTATGCTGGTTGTTGTTCATCCGTTGCTTACGCCGGCAGCGTCGTGGATTTCCGGAAGAAATGACTCTATGATTACGGTATTTATGTTACTGTCATTTATTGCAGTGGTATTTTATTTTGAATTGAAAGGTTTTTGGAAATTACTCTCATATTTATTTCATATAATATTTTTTGCAGTATCATTGTTTACAAAAGAGATAGCTGCATTTTTCCCATTTATTGTTTTTGGATATTTGTATTTAGTTGCATACAGACAGCCATCATTTGATAAACTCAGACCGGCCGGCAAATTAAAGAAAATATTTGATGCACAATATATGGCGATTTTATTTGGACAGTTTATTATTGGAATGATATGGTTTTTTATGCGGTTGAAAGCTATTGAAGGAATAAAGAATCCTGATACTATCGGTTTAGTGGCATTGCCTGATAATGCTTTAAGTGTTCCGGCATTAATCGGGAAGTTTTTTCTACCGATTAAGATGATTGCTTTATCCAGCTATGAGTGGTTTTCCATCGGGACAGGTTTTGTGTTTATTGCGATAATTGTTTTTTTATTGGTTTATTTGAAAGATTTGGATAAGGGTAAATCTTGGTTTGGACTTATTTGGTTCGGATTATTGTTGTTCCCAACGCTTTTGATACGAATTGTTTATGTAGATGACTTTTTTGATTACGCCGAACACAGGGCATATCTGGTTATGATTGGCATGGTCATTTTCATAATCGAAGTGTTAAAGGCATATAAAGTAAATTTTAAAAAGCCAATACCCATAGTAATTATGGGAGCTATTTTATTATTGATGGGTTTCAAAGCGTATGGCTATCGAAAAGAATTTCAAAACAGGAAAACTTTTTGGAGTCATATGACTGAAATGTATCCTTATAAATCAAGGGGATATTTAGATCTGGGTAAAGCATATCTTGTGGAAGATTCAATTGATAAAGCTGAAGAACTTTATCACCTTGGAATTGAAAGAAATCCCGATAATCGTAATTTATATATAGATTTGGCAGCAGTATATCTTAAGAAAACCGATTACCCTAAAGCAGAGCAGTATGCTAAAAAGGCATTGGCGATAGAACCAAATAACGTAATAGCATATTTTAATCTTGGGAAATCATATTTTGCTCAAGGGAGATTGGATGAAGCAAGGATAGCTTTTGAATATGCCTGTAAGTCACCAAAATATCCCGATTGGTTCAAGGATTTAGGTGATGTTTATTATCGTATGAATAAACTTGAGTTGGCTATTCAGGCCTATCAGAGAGCTATTAGAGGGAATCAAAGGAATTACTATGCGTATAATAATATGGGTTTGGCTTTTGCTAATTTAGGGAAATTTAATGAAGCTGCTCAAAGTTGGACAAACGCTGTCAGGATTAATCCAAAAATGTTTGAGTCATATTATAATCTTATTAGAGTCGCTTTACTGATAGAGAAGAATTTAAATAAAACTCAGCAATATGTTAATATGCTAAAACAGCAGGGAGGGAAAATACCAAATGATATTGCCAATGTTCTGAAAAGTAACGGGATTGCTTTTTAATTACGAATTACGAATTACTGATTACGAATTTCTAATTATTGAATTAGATTTTCTGATTGATGTTGACTCATAGTAATTTTTTTATTCTTACATTTTTTTAAATGCGGATATTTTTTTTAATAATAATTATAATAATAAATTCCGGCAGTTTGCTTTCCGAAAATGCAGATTCTGTCGGTAATAGGATTGGTGTTAACACTAACAAGTTTAAGTATATTCTCGAAACCATTTATCTTAATTATGCTGATAGTGTAGATATAGATTATATCAGTGAAGAGGCATTCCGTAATATGATGAGTTCATTGGATAAAAATTCGATTTATTTGAATAAGGAGCAATTATATACAAAGAGGGTAAATGACCAGGGTTCAGGTGTTGGTATTGGAATTGAACTTAGATTAATAAATGATACTGCTGTTGTGTATTATGTAAAGGAAGGAACGCCTGCAGATTCGGTGGGATTAAGACCTTTCGATAGAATTCTAAGTGTTGATGATGTTAACGTTGTTGGCAAGCAAATCAATGATATATATGGAATGTTAAGAGGTGAAAAAAATACATTATTAAAGGTTAGAATGGAAAAAGGATTTTCCGGAGAAATAAAAAAAATTGATATAATGAGAAACGAAGTTCAGATTTCTTCCTTGAATATTTCGTTAATTATTCCGGAAACTAAAACAGGATATATCAACTCCAAAAATTTTTCGAAAATATCTCATTCTGAATTTATGACTGAAATCAATAAGTTTAAAAAGAAGGGTATAAGGAGTCTTATTATTGATTTGAGAGATAATCCCGGTGGCTTTTTGGAACAAGTAAGTTTGATAATTGATGAATTTCTTGAACCAGGTAAAACGATATCTTATACAGAAGCAAGAAATCCGACTTATAAACAAACAATTACTTCAACGAATAATGGGTGCTGTGAAAAAATCCCATTAGTTCTGTTATTGAATAAAAATTCAGCATCAGCATGCGAATTATTTGCCGGAGTATTGCAGGATTTCGACAGAGGTATTGTTGTCGGGCAAAGGTCATTCGGAAAAAGCAGTGTCCAGCGGCTTTGGAATATGATTGACAGTACGGGTTTTCAGTTAACGGTAGCTGAATATTTTACACCGCTTGGAAGGAGCATTGATATTAAGAAAAAGGATAGCATTACGATAGATCCTGCAATAAAATTAAGTATTGACGACACTTCTTATAACAAAATCAATGATATGGTAAATCAAATAGGAATTACAGGTAATTTACCGGTTTACCGTTCTGAAAATGGGAGAGTAATACTTGGTGGTGGTGGTATTTTTCCTGATTTTCTTATTGAAGAAGAACAAAATACGTTATTAACTAATGTTTTAAACTTGAGAAATATTATTTTTGAATATGTTTATTATTATTTAATCGCCAATAAACAATTACTTGATAATGATTACAGAAGTGATTTTGAAAAATTTTCCGGAAATTTTCGAGTAACCGATAATATGCTTTTTGAACTTAAGAATTTGAGTTACAAAAAAAATGTTTGGAATGAAGAAATGTTCCTAAAGGACAAATCAAAAATCAGGGACTTTGTCAAAGCAGAAATCGGGAGGATTTTATTTGGCAACAAAGCGTATTTTGCTATACTCTTAAAAAGCGATAAATGGATTCAGAAAGCTGTTGAAGTTATGCCTGAATCAGATATTATTAATAAATAAAAGAAAGGAATATTATGACTAAAAACAAATCCGTAATTCTTTGGGCAATGTCAATAATTCTAATGGCAGGAGTTGTCGTTTATCAAAAGACAACAGGACCAACATATCCAAAGAAAGGTGACAAAGAGATATATGGAATTAATATAGATTACAGTTTACCCCGTAGTAATGACGGCGCATATACCGTTAAGGTATTAATACTCGATGAGAGTAGAACATTACATGGAAAATATAAAATTAAAAGGTTTAAAAGCCATGACGATTGGTCGGAATATGAATTACAAAGAAACGGTGATTCCTTGTCTTTTATTATTCCTCATCAATCTGCAGCAGGAAAAGTAATGTATCAGATTTTTTTAACAATAGGGGATAAACCTATAATAGTTTTAAATAAAAATCCAGTTGTATTGAGATTTAGGAATAATGTACCGGGAGTAGTAGTCATTTTCCATCTTATATTTATTTTTGCAACAATTACGTTATCAGTTAGAACAGGATTTGAAGCATTTTTCAGAGGAAATAAGGTAAAAATATTTACTATTCTAACGTTACTTTCATTGATATTAGGCGGTTTTGTATTCGGTCCATTGATGCAAAAATTTGCATTTGGTGCATATTGGACAGGATGGCCGATGAAAGGATTATTCAATATTGCCGACCTGACTGATACAAAAACTTTTGTTGCATTGATGTTCTGGCTGATAGCTCTATGGGCAACTTATAAAAAACCGGAAGGAAGAAAATGGCAAATTGCAGCGTCGATTGTACTTATTATTGTTTATATGATTCCGCATAGTTTACTTGGTTCCGAAATAGATTATACTAAAATAGAAAAAAAGAAAATAGAACAAATAAGCGAATAAATTAAATGGATGTAATAACTGCAATAATGACAAGAAGGAGTATTCGTAAATATTCGGATGAATATGTTAGTGATGACCTCGTTAAAAAGTTACTTGAAGCTGCAATGCAGGCACCTTCAGCGGGAAATCAGCAGCCATGGCAATTTATTGTCATTCGTGATAAGCATATTTTTAAATTGATTCAGAAGTTTCATCCATTCTCAAGTATGCTGGATGAAGCTTCTGTTGCAATACTCGTTTGTGGTGACATATATCCCGAAAGATATAAAAATTATTGGATAATAGATTGCTCGAATGCTGCTGAAAATATCTTATTAGCTGCACATGCTTTGGGATTGGGTGCTGTTTGGTTGGGTGTTCATCCAAGAGAAGAAAGAACAGAGCCAATGAGGGAATTGTTTAAACTTCCGGAGAATATTAAGCCGCACTCTCTTATTGTTATCGGATATCCTGCAGAAAGCAAGGAAACTGAATACAGATTTAATCCTGAGAAAATACATCATGAAAAATGGTAATATAAATAATGGAAAGAATGTAATGAAAAAATCTATTGGTCAGCAAACACTTGTATATCCTCATCCTGTGTTTATTATCGGCACATTTGATATTAAAAATGTTCCGAATATTATGGCTGTTTCGTGGGGAGGAATATGTTGCAGTAAACCGCCCTGCGTTGCTATTTCCCTAAGGAAAGCAACTTATACCTACAATAACATTGTTTTAAATAAGGCATTCACTGTCAATATTCCTTCCGAAAAATATGTGAAAGAAGCGGATTATGTGGGCATTGTTTCGGGAAGAGATGTCAATAAATTTACGGAAACAGGATTGACGGCAGTTAAGAGTAATAGTGTGAATGCCCCCTACGTCGAAGAATTTCCGGTTACACTTTGTTGTGAACTTATGAAAACCGTTGAAATCGGCATGCATACACAGTTTATTGGTGAAATCATCGATGTTTTGGTTGATGAAAATTGTCTGGATGAGAATGGAAAGCCCTCTTTAGAAGCAATCAATCCATTTTGTTATGATTCGGCTACTAAGAATTATTATTCGGTTGGAAAGAAAATCATTAGAGGATTTACTACAAAAGAAATTAAGTAGTGAAAAGTGGAAGACCGAAAGACAGAAAGACTGAAAGACATTAGGACAGCATGACAGAAAGAAGGAAACTAATCCAGAGGGATTGAACTCTTGTTTTTAAATTTTGTATTTATAAATTGATTTTAAATTTTAAATTGAAATTTTAAAATTGAACCGATAAATAAAAAGGTGAAATATGAAAATTGATTGGTTGATTGAATATAATCCTGTACTATTAGCTCTCTATGCTACACTATTTACATGGGGAGTAACAGCGATGGGTGCGTCAATGGTATTTTTCTTTAAAACCATAAACAAAAAGATACTCAATTCAATGCTTGGATTTGCAGCTGGAGTAATGATTGCGGCAAGTTTTTGGTCATTGCTCAAACCTGCCATAGAAATGGCTGAATCAAGTGGAATTCAAGGATGGATACCTGCTCTGGTCGGTTTTTTATCAGGTGGTGCCTTTTTACTAATTGTTGACAAGATTTTACCACACTTACATTTGGGTCTTGCAATGGATAAAGCTGAAGGTATCAAAACATCATGGCAAAGAAGCGTTCTGCTTGTTCTCGCAATTACCCTTCATAATATCCCTGAAGGACTGGCTGTAGGTGTTGCTTTTGGCGCTTTGGCGCATAATCCTGAATTGGGAGTACTAACCGGTGCTATCGCGCTTGCCATTGGTATTGGTTTACAGAATTTTCCTGAGGGTGCGGCAGTTTCGATTCCACTCAGACGTGAAGGATTTTCGAGGATTAAAGCTTTCAATTATGGACAATTATCAGGTGTGGTTGAGCCAATTGCTGGAGTAATTGGTGCTTATCTGGTTTTGATGATAACGCCCTTGCTTCCTTATGCTCTTTCATTTGCTGCAGGCGCTATGATATTTGTTGTTGTCGAAGAATTAATTCCGGAATCACAGTCCGGAAATGAAACTGATTTATCCACAATTGGTGCCATGATTGGCTTCGCAACAATGATGTTGCTCGATGTTGCGCTGGGTTAGGACTATTACCATTTATTAAATATATTTTCATAAAGACCAATGATTATCCTATAATTTGATTTAAAACACAAAGCATACAAAAATCAATTCAATGAAAATTATTTGCGGATAATTATTAATTTAGTATTGGCTAAATAATAAATTTGTTATTATTAATTTTTTTTGAGGATTTTATGAAATTGGTTTTATGTTTTTTGTTTGTCTTTAGTCTGATACTTATTGAGAGTTCGTTTGCACATAATAAAACAATCAAAGGTATAGTATTAGTTAAAAACGGTAAGAGTGAAGCTGTTATTGGCGCTAATGTGAAATTGGAAGGTACTGTTTTAGGTGCGGTTACCAATTCTGAAGGAAAATTTATTATTAAAGGTGTCCCTGACGGAAAGTTTGTATTGACTGTTTCTTCAATTGGTATGCACACTTCAAAGCAGGAATTGGATATTCAGCATATTGAAGGTGATGAGATTGAGATGAAATTCGAGTTGGAAGAAAATCCGATTAAGGTATCGAATGTTGTTGTAACTGCAACAAGAAGTGAAAAAATTTATGATGAAACACCTGTTAAAGTATCAACCATATCTCAGGAAGATATTCGAATATCCTCATCCAATAATCTTAGAGAAAGTCTTCAGTTTCAGCCGGGAGTGAGGACTGAAGTGAATTGTCAGAATTGCGGATTCAGTCAGGTAAGAATCAATGGTCTTGATGGTAAATATTCACAAATCCTTATTGATGGCAAGGCAATTTTTTCATCATTGAACGGTGTATATGGATTGGAACAAATTCCTACAAATATGATTGACAAGGTAGAAATGGTAAGGGGTAGTGGTTCAAGTTTGTACGGGGGTAATGCCATTGCTGGAGTAATAAACGTTATCACTAAAGTTCCTGCTTTCGATACTTACGATATTAGTTGGAATAATATAATGACTGATAATAAGTTTCCTGAAAATATACTAACTTTAAATAGTTCAATCACATCAGATGACCAGCAAATTGGCTTATCTATATTTGGAATGAAAAACAATCGCCATGAATATGATGCGAATGATGATGGATTTACTGAAATAGGTAGAATGAATTTGCAAACTTTCGGGACAAAATTATATTATAAAATAACGTCACAAAGCAAAATTACGGCAGAGTTTCATAGCATCGAGCATTTTATAAGGGGTGGCAACAAATTGAATATACCAGAACATGAAACAGATATAACCGAATCCGCAAAAAACAGTACAATTATAGGTCAATTAAACTATGAGCAATTTATTGATTATACTAATAAAGTAAGTATTTATACATCATATCAGACTACTGACAGAAACAGCTATTACGGAGCAAACAAAGATCCAAATGCTTACGGAAGAACTGACAACAATACGTTATCTTCGGGGATTAATTATTCATATTGGTTGGATAAATTTATGGGTAGCCATAATTTAATTTTTGGTTATGAATTAAATTATGATAAAATGAATGATTTTGCAATATCATACGATAGAATAATCGAACAACAAACAAGTTCACATGGATTTTACATTCAGGATGACTGGATTTTTAACGATTATTTGAATTTTTTATATGGTATAAGAACTGACAAACACAATCTTATTGATAATCCGATTTTTGTACCAAGAGCTAGTATATTGATTAAGCCAACTGGTAATTTAACACTCAGAGCAACTGCTTCAACAGGTTACAGGGCACCTCAGGCATTTGACGAAGACTTGCATATAACTCAAGTGGGTGGTGAAGGAATAGTAATTCTTGTTGGTGATGGTCTTAAACCGGAATATTCACAATCCGTATCTGCTTCGGTTGATTATTCATTAAAATTATTTCGTTTACCCTTGGCTTTGTCATTGGAATATTTTAATACTAATCTTAATGATGTTTTTGTGTTGGAAGATACTGGAACGGATGAAAAAGGGAACAGGTTGCTTGTTAGAGAGAATGCAGAGTCGGCAAATGTCGCAGGAATTACTTACGAAATTCAGAGCAATTATCGAGACTGTTATACCATGAAATTTGGGTTAACAATGCAAAAGAGTTTATTTTCCGAAGGTGTTGAATGGTCTTCTGGAGATATTGCAAATGGAATAAAGCCGCAATTTTCAGATAAAATTTTCAGGGCGCCTGATAATTACGGTTATTTTTTAGCTAGTTTTGAGCCATTTGAAAATCTTAGTTTTGACTTAAGTGGTTATTTTACAGGCTTTATGTTTGTTCCGCATTATGCAGGTTATATTAAAAATGACAAGCTTGAAAAAACAAAATCATTTTTTGATATGAATGCTAAAATAATATATAAATTTCTTAAGAATCCAAATGTAGAAGCGAGTATTGGTATGCAGAATTTGCTTAATTCGTACCAGAGTGATTTTGATAAGGAGGTTAGACGGGATGCCGGATACATTTACGGACCATTCAGACCAAGAAGTATTTATTTCAAAATCAGATTTTATTATTAAATAAATACTCACTTATTTTAAAGGAATAATATTCACAATGAGTTCGTTAAAATAAGCCATGTTATTTCCCTTAAAAACAGGGATACAATTTAACTTTTCAAACTCAAAATCAAATCCCAAGTCTTGTCAACATGCTCCAATGTTACATTCGTCTGCGCTATCACAATTCGTATAGCATATTTCCCATTTAGCTTTGTATGTGTCATATAAGATTTTCCTGAAGCATTGATTTTATTCAATAACTGTTCATTAATTTGATTTAGTTGCTCGTTATCATTTATTCCTTTTGGTTTATACCTGAAGCAGATTACATTGAAATTGACAGGAGCTAAAATCTCGATTTCAGGATTGGTTTCCATTTTCTGTTTTAAATCATTCGCTATTTTAATATGTTCCCTAAGCTTTTCCTGAAGACCTTTTACACCAAACGAACGAAGAACAAACCACAATTTCAAAGCTCGGAATCGCCTGCCGAGTGCAATTCCCCAGTCCCGGTAATTGTTAACCTGTGAGTCCATCTTTGTTTTCAAATATTCCGGCATTATTTCAAATGTCCTGATTAGAGCTTCTTTATCGCGTACAAAATATGCTGAACAATCAAAATTTGTAAAAAGCCATTTGTGCGGATTGAAAACAAATGTATCAGCATATTCGATTCCTTTCAAATAATGCCGGTATTCAGGGAGAATGAGGGCAGAGCCGGCATAAGCGGCGTCCACATGCAACCATATATCATATTCTTTTGCGATTTTCCCAATTTCTTCTAATGAGTCAACAGCAGTTGAGCCGGTAGTTCCGAGTGCTGCTACAATGCAAAGGGGTTTGTATCCTTTTTGAATATCTATGACAATCGCATCGTTCAATTCATCAGGGAGCATACTGAACTCATCGTCAACAGGAATCTTCACAAGATTTTCTTTTCCGATACCTGCAATTTTTACTGCTTTTTCTATTGATGAATGGGCTTCGGTTGAACAGTAAACTCGGTAATTTTCCGATGGATTGAAACCGTTTTTATTAATCATGTAATTCGAGTAATGCTCTCTTGCAGTTAAAATTGAAACCAAAGTTGCTGTGGACGCAGTATCCTGTATGACTCCTTCAAATTCTTTTGGCAAGCCAATCATTTGCCTAAGCCAAACCATCATTTTTTCTTCAAGTTCTGCTGCGGCAGGAGATGTCTCCCACATCATACACTGTGCACCAAGAGCAGAAGCAAGTATTTCTCCGAGTATAGAAGGGAAACTTGTGTTTGCAGGGAAGTATGCATGGAATCGGGGATGCTGCCAATGTGTTATACCGGGAATAATTATGTTTTCAAAGTCTTCCATTATTTGTTCGAATGGTTCTTTTTCAAGCGGAGCAGAATCGGGAAGCTGCTTATAAATATCCCTTGGTTTAACCGGTGATTTGACCGGATATTTTTCGATATCGTCATAATAATCGGCAATCCTGTCAGCCAATTGAAGCGCATATTTTCTAAATTCTTTATTATCCATATCATTATATAATTATTCCAAAATTTAATTATGTACTAAATTACAAATGAAGGTTTGAAGAAACAAAATAATAAGAAATTTACATTCAATTATCGTTCAACTCCTACGGAGTTGTTTTCGGTTGGTGAAATTATTTTCTATAAATATTCAATTGCTCTGCAATTGTTCATCCTTTTTCCTTTCTCTCTTTTCCCAACTTAAAACCTAACACTTAACACTAACTAAATCTCTCCCTTCCGAAATTTTTCTCTAATTTCCTTTTCTTTTTCGGTCATAGCGAGTTCACTGAATCTTTGGATTTCATCGAGCCACTTAAGCTTTTCTTCAGTGGATAGCTTCATGTATTCACGGATTTTCTCGTCTTCGATATAGTATTTGAATCCTTTAGACATTATTTACAAAATTTAAATTGATAACTATCTAATCAACATCATTTTTCCAAATTCAACTCTATCAGCACTAATCAGCTTATAATAATAAATTCCATCCGGTAAATTACCAGCATCGAACCTTACCTGATGCTCACCTTCGTTTAGGAAATTATTCTCAAGATTTGCTAGTTCCCGACCATAGGTATCAAATACTTTTAGATTTACAAATGTAGGTTGAACAAGATAATATTTTATTGTTGTTGATTCGGAAAATGGATTGGGATAGCATTGAACACTTTCCGATTTGTTCCGGGTATTATCTTCTGTTTTTAAAATCACACCTCCTTCACGGAATACCATAAGTCCTCCGAAAGTGCTGCCCATCCATTTATTACCATATTGATCAGTAGCTATTGAATTAACCTGACTATTTGGCATATCTGAATTTTGACTTGTAAAAATTGACCAATTCTCTCCATCAATTTTTAATAATCCTGCCCAAGTCCCAATCCATTTAATGTTTCTATCATCAACTGCTATTGAAGTTACACTAGTATAAGGCAATATAGAATTTTTACTATCGTACAAAGTCCAATTAAATCCATCAAATTTCTGTAAATTATCATTTCCGGAAGCTACCCATAAAACATTTTCTTTATCAAACACTAATTTATCGGTTTCAAAAATTCCCTGTATAGGATTAAATGATGAATCAAGCGTTGTCCAGTTAGTACCATCAACATTGATAATATTTTCCCTTGTGAAAATCCAAAGTATATTTGAGCTATCAACAGCTAAACCACCAATATAATTATCAGACAGGATGGAGTTTGTAGTATCGTGTAAAACCCAATTGATACCATCAAATTCAACCAAACCTTGATTTGTAGCAACCCATAAGATATTACTATTATCAAAAACAGCGGAATGTACCCTACTATTATATGGAATAGTCATATTTTCACACTTGTATGTTATCCAGTTTCCATCTTTAAATGTAGATAAACTTCCTGGTGTGACTATCCAAATATGTCCTTTTTTATCTAAAATAAATCCTTCTCCCAATTTATTTGAACCTTTAATATCAGGTTGAATTTCGAAATTAACTCCATCAAAAATTGAAATTAGACCTTGATTTGATATCCATTTTTGATTAATTCCATCAACAATAACCGAACTAACCCAGTTATCAGGAATATTGGAATTATAATCTCTAAAAATAATTGTGTCATTTTCTGTACATTGTACCAATCCACTTCTCGTTCCATAATATAAATCACTTCCATCAAACTTTATATCAGAGACAGAATATTTGTAACCGGGGATATTTTCAGTAATAAAAATTTCATTAACAATATCAAACTTTGCAATTCCCCATTCATTTGCTATCCAAAGGAAATTATCATTATCGAAAGTGAGAGAATAAATTTCATGTTGAAATTCAAAGACTTTCCAATTATTCCCGTCAAATTTTGCAAATGATTTGCCATTGGTAATCCAAAGAGTATTTGAAGAATCAAAGCAAATTGCACTTGTTTGTCTGTCTCGTTCATCAAAAAAATCCAAATGAATTATTTCATATCCATTTGAGTTATAACTGCTTAAAAAATTGTTTAAACCTACAAAAACGTTTCCTGTTTTATCAATTTCTATATCCCTGACATAATATTCCCAATTCTTACCAAAATAATCAACAATATCGAGAAATTGGTTAAACTCAAAAACAGAAATTCCTTTTGCAGTACCTACCCACATTCTTCCTTGATTATCGCAAGTCAAATCAGAAATTTGATTATCACATAATTCCGAGTTCTCAATATTATAAACTTCCCAATTTTCTCCGTCAAACACAGCTATCCCTTTGCTTGTACCAAACCATATCATTCCTATTGAATCTTTAGCAATTGCAGAAACATACAAATCAGGTAATTCCGAATTGAGGTTATTGAAAAATTCAACTTCTCCTGTAGATTTATCAATTTTTATTAATCCAATACCACCAGCCCAAATATAATCTTCGTCAATCAGAATTGAATAACAATACAATTTTGTGTAGCTAATCCACTCGGGATTTTGTGAATGTAAAGTAATATTACTAAACAGAATATTAAAGAATAATGTTAAAAATATAGTTATTACTGATTTCATTTTTATCCCGTTATTTTTTATCATTTATAAATTCATAATTAATTATTTTATTTTTACTGAATCAGCAACATCTTCCCGAACTCGACTTTATTTCCAATAATGAGTTTATAATAATAAATTCCATCCGTCAAATTACCTGCATCGAATTTTACCTGATGCTCACCTTCGTTTAGGAAATTATTCTCAAGATTTGCTAGTTCCCGACCATAGGTATCAAATACTTTTAGATTAACAAATGTAGGTTGAACAAGATAATATTTTATTGTTGTTGATTCGGAGAATGGATTGGGATAGCATTGAACAGTTTCCGATTTTTTCTGGATATTATCTTCAGTTTTTAATATTACTCCACCTTCCCGAAAAACAGCGAGATAATTATATCCACCAATCCAAATATTTCCAAATCTGTCTATCTCCAAAGTTTCGATTTTGTTAAATGTAATATTTGAGTTTCCGGTATGCCAGTGTTTCCATATAGAACCGTCCCATTTTACTAATCCATTCCAGGTTGCCAACCACATAATGTTATTTTTATCAAAAGCAATTTTTGAAATACTATCACAAGGAAGCCCTGAATTTGACCTGTCATATAAAGCCCATCCTGTATCATTTACCATCAAAAGTCCATCCTCTGACCATGATTCTCGTGCTGCCCAAATATTATTATCTTTATCTTCAGCTATTGACTTATATCCACCATGAGGTTTTTTCCAATCCAATGAATCGTACATATCTATGAAGTATTCGCAGGTATCACCGTCAAACTTCAGTAATCCTTTATATTCATTCGAAGGCATTTCATCCCATGAAGTGCCAATCCAAACATTATCATTATGATCGACTTTAATGGATTGTGGCATTAATAATAATGGAAAATCATCAAAAAATATTATATTCCAAACAGTCCAATTTGTACCATTATATTTTAATAATCCACAATCATCTATAAACCATAAATTTCCTTTTTCATCAATATCAATATCTGCACATAATGGATTTTTCCATTTTTCAATGTTAATACTAATCCATTTATTATTTTCATATTTGGAAATTCCACCAATATCATCAGGATGAGGTTTGAAGTTGTCGTGTCCAGCCCAAAGGTTGTTTTCTTTATCAACACATAATGTATTGACATAATTATTTTGTAAATCAGAATTTGTTGTATCATAAGTTGTAAAGTTGGAACCATCATATTTAATAACCCCAGAACCACCTGAATAATATTTAGACGAGTTAAACCAAATATTGTCTGTAGAATCAATAGCGATTGAATTTACAGTGCCATGTGGCACTCCTATTGAATCAAAGGGGAAAACAATCCACTCAGGATTTTGTGAATATGAAGCAACATTATTAAGAAGGAATAATGACAATATGACTACTAATTTTTTCATAAAATTTTCTCCACACTCAGAATAAATCAATTTATTTGACCAAATTTAAGAAAATTATTGTCA
>JAZDIP010000037.1:0-76461 GCA_043804925.1 bacterium
AATTATAAAATAATTATTGTAAAATGTGATTTCGCAGGATAACTACAGAAATTTCGTTATTTGATTCTCAGAGTATATCAGGATTTCAGTATTTATTATTGAACATCCTGATGTTTCATAATATTTCAACCAAGATAGAAAATAAATATTTTCCGTATGGTTTTTTAGAATATTTATCTTTAATGATTTCAGGGTCAATCTTAACAACAATATCATTACCGCCTATCTGCTCAGCAATATATTCTTTAATACCGGATGCCATATTCTTTCCATAATCGGAATAACTCCTTATGACAATGCTTTTATTCTCTAATGCTTTTTCGGCAATAGTTCTGAATGTATTGAGAAATGTATTTCCTTCCCTCAATTCTCTTATATCAGGAAGTAAAATGTAATATTCGATATATTTTTTGTTTTTATAAATCACAAATTTATCCTGAGTACTATTTGAATGAGTTACATTAAAAACTTGTTTGAATTCGTGCTTGCGGTTTAATGTATCAACAACTGTAACTGATATGACAAGGGAATCCGAATTAATCAATTCCTTTGAATAAATTTTTATTTCATGGAAAAAATTTGCAGGTAATTGATTGTCAAACTTAATCGCTTTTTCAGGACTGGTCCCAATGGATAATTTACATTCCCATTGCTTGACTAAAGTCCGAGGTCTTGCATCCAATGAAAGTTCGAGAGCCGGTGGAATGACTTCCATTTTATAATTACTTATGTCAATGGGACTATATACTTTTTCATTATTTGTAGTAAATTTGATATAGTTAATATTTTCGTCAATATCGGCTTTTTGATTTTCATTCATTGGGATAAATCGAACAGACATCCGCTCTTCAGGCAAGCCGAGTAAATTAATAAGTTTATTTCTGATATTTTCTTGTTCTGACTCGTTTATATCATTGAAAAAAATTGTTATAAATAAATTATGCTCCTTCATATTTCTGATACGTTCGGAAATAGCCATTGGAGAAAACAAATGAATGGAGTCAGGATTATTTGCGGTTAAATTTTCTTTAAACTTAAAACCGGGATTTAAGATGTCATTTTTATAGAAATAATAATAATTAAACAATGGTGTAATCTCTTCAGTGATATCTCCTATTATTTTAATAGCAGGAACTTGTGCGGCAATAGAAAAATCAATCGAAGAAATATCGGATTCCATAATCTTTTCTTTACCTAACGAAGTCAGGTACAAATCTAATCCACCAACACCACCCGGTCTATTTGATGCAAATATTGCTTTATTATTTGGTAGTATTGTAAAATCGGATTCGTCAAATTCGGTATTTAAAGATGATAATGGAAAAGGTATTTGCCATATTCCATCTTTTCGTATAGACATAAATAAGTCATACCCACCGGGTCCCTCTTGTCCGTCTGAGGCAAAATACAAAGTATCATTTGATGCCAAAAATGGGGTAATCTCATTTCCCGGTGTCTTTAACGATGTTATTAGCATTAAAGAACCCCATGTGCCGTTTTCCTGTTTAAAAGACATCCACAAATCCGTATCACCGAATTCCGAATTTAGTGTCGTTGTAAAAATCAACATAGTCCCATCCGGAGAAACCGTAGCTTGTGCCATGAATAACGGATAAATAAGACTATCAACTCCGAAAGGTTTGAGCCAGGTATTTTTCTTTTTCCTAGTTTGGAATATGTTCATATATGAACGTCCCGGATATTGTCGGTAGCTTGAGATATATGAAATATCATTTGTTTCAAATGTTATATAAGACTGATTGCTTCTTGGTAAATTTATTTCACCTTCGACTAATTTATAATCCAAAAAATTGAAATTAGCATCAGGAATGGAATGATAAAATTTTGAGAAACCGGAAACACACGAATTAAAGTATAATTGTTCTTGAAATCTATTCCATACAGGTGCAAAATCATCAGAACGTGTATTTAAAAGCGTAAGATTGACCTGTTCATTCCATATGAGTTCTTGTGAATAGCTCTGTGATTGCATATAGAATAAAAGAAACAATATGATAAATGGGTTTTTCATAATTTAACAGATATTTATTCCTCAAGCAAATTTTTAATGTCTTTGTCTTTGCCAAAAAGCACTAATACATCACCTTCTTTAATAAGTTCATTAGGTTTTGGGACACCAATAACATTGTACTTTTCTTTTTTATTTGGATTAAGAAAGGTTTTCTCCGTTGATTTTCTTTTTATTGTAACCAAATTGAGTTTAAAATCCTCTCTTAGGTTTGTTTCGATTAAATTCTTGCCGATAAATTTTTTTGGTGTTTCTATCTCATAAATTCCATAATCACTGCTTAATTTAAAGGATTCTATTAAACCCGGAATCATCAAACGATTTTTCAATTGCTCGGCAGCTTCTGCTTCCGGAACCAATATTTCGTGTATGTCCATCAGGTTTAATATACGTTCGTGGACTTTTGAAGTTCTGCGATTATAAATCTTCTTAATACCGAGGTCTTGAAGATGAGCAGTCGTAAGGAGTGAACCTTCGAAATCGCCACCAATAGCAACTATAACCGCATCCATATCGTCGAGACCGAGACTTGCCAGTGTTTTTTTATCGGAAGCATCCATGCATACAGCAGTTGCTACTTTATCGCTTATCTCGTCAATTTTATCCTGATGATTGTCAATTGCAAGAACTTCAGCTCCTGCTTTGCTTAAGCTGACAGAAAGATGATATCCGAAATATCCTAATCCAATTACGCAATATTTCATAGTTCTCTTTTTTTAAATATTATCAATAAAAAGTAAAATATTTTTTTCAAATTAAGAAAAATTACTCAACCAATCATTATATCCGTTTTTGCTAAAGTATATCTCTGTTGAGTAGCTGTCCTTATAAATGCAAGGAAAAAAGTTAAAACTCCTATTCTGCCAACATACATCAATATAATAACGATAGCCTTTCCACCTGTTCCTAAAAATCCAGTGATGTTTCGGGATAATCCAACTGTGCCTAAAGCCGAGGTAGCTTCAAAAATCAAATCCAGGGGTTGTTTGTCCGGTTCTATCCATATCAATAAAAAAGAACCAATACCTAAAAATATTAATGAGCTAAGAATAACCATAAATGCCTTTCTTATATTTCCCGGTTCAATTTCACGATTGAATAGCTCGACCCTGTCTTTTCCCCGCATTAAATTCAGCAAGGACAAAACTGCTAAACTAATAGTAGTTGTTTTTATTCCACCTCCGGTTGACCCAGGTGATGCTCCTATCCACATTAATGGCAGTATTATAACAACTGCCACATTAGTCAATAATTCGGTTGGTACGGTATTAAAGCCGGCTGTTCTTGCGGTAATGGATAAAAACAGCGAATGAAATATTTTCTCAAAAACATTCATTGAACTGTCAAATGTAAAAGGTTCGGCAATTAAAATAATTAGGGTGCCGGATATTATTAAAATAGATGTCGTACTTAATACTATTTTTGTTGATACTGAAATTCTGTGTTTTAATTTTTTCAAATTATTCTTTCTCGGTCTTATAATTGTTAAATTAGACAGCACAGTAAATCCCAAACCACCTAATACGATTAAGAGCATAATAGTACTATAGTATGAATAATTCATTGACACTGCACTATCCATAAGCCCCGTTGAGTAGATAGAAAAACCTGCATTGCAAAAAGCGGAAACAGAATGAAAAATACTGGAGAACATGAAATCCCATCTTATTTCAGTAAAACTTCCTCCCAAAGAGTGATAAAGTATGATAGCACCAACTAATTCAATTGTAACAGTGAAAAATAGTATTTTAAGAATAAGTTTGCGAACTTCAACCAAACTTTCCTGGCTAAGCAAATCCCTCATCATTATTCTCATTTTAAAACTGACACCACCGGATAAATACATTGCAAAAAAAGTTGTTAGTGTCATTACTCCCAATCCCCCGATTTGAAGAAGAAACAAGATTAACAACTGTCCCAAGAATGTGAAATCTTTTGCAGTATCAACAACGATAAGTCCTGTTACGCAGACTGCACTGGTCGATGTAAATAATGAATCAATCAAACTTAGTTTTGTACCTTCGGGAGTAGCATTAGGCAGTAATAATAATATTGTCCCAAAAATTATTATAAAAGCGAAACTTAATGCAAAGATTGCTCCGGGATGCAGTTTTAATTTGTCCAGCAAGTAACTGAATCTCAAGATTTTTACTATTAATGCAATGATAATAATTAGATGCAATAGTCCAATATAAATCAAAGTAGCCTGCATTTCACTAAGTTTTGGATTGGCTTGATTGATAAAATTTATAATAGCTCCCGGAAAAAACAATTCAATCCCAAGAATTAAAGCCAATAAATTTTCAAACCAACGAAGTTTTAAGTATTTTAATATATCTTTTTGAAAGAAGCATCTTGAAAATTCCTGAAATACAAAAGAAATAGTTATAATAGTAATGGTTATTCTAATTATTTTTATTTGAGGAGCATTCAATTCATAACCGAGTATTATCAAAAATAATACTAAAGTCAACAAGCCGATTATGGCAAGATATATATCAAGCCCTGTTTTTATTTTTTCTTTTGTACCTTTTCCAAGCATAAACATCAGATTAAAATTTTCAATTTTACAATTATAATTTCTAAATAATTTTGTTCAAGCCCTACGTGATTGTTTGACCTTTAATGGAAAATTTACTATTACAAAATTAAAATCACTATGCGATTTCTTCACAAACAAAATCAATCCTCAACATTTATTTTCTTTTAGTAAAGGACCTGACGGCATCCTTAATTGCAACGATGAATAAATCAATTTCATCATCAGTCGTGAAATATGATGGAGAAGCACGAACCGTACCCCAGGGATAAACTCCCAAAGGTTTTAGCAGAAGGGGTGCACAGTGTAATCCGGTTCTTACGATAATATCGTATGAACTGTCGAGAAAATAACCGACTTCTTCGGGTGCCATGCCGCCAATATTAAAGCAGAAATTTGCCATGCTGTTGTTTTTGTCGTTTGTATAAACTTTAACTTCAGGAAATTCAGCAAGCTCACGGATAATTCTTTTTACCATATCTGCCTTATGCTCACGAATATGAGAAATCCCTTTTTCCAAAACAAAACCGAGTCCGGCATTTAGAGATACAATTCCCGGTACGTTGGGTGTACCTGCTTCGTAAAAAATCGGCATTCCGGGAGGTTGCACGAGTACTTCACTTTTAATTCCGGTTCCGCCTACTTTTAAAGGTTTCAAATCCAATCCTTTTTTAATATGCAAACCGCCGATTCCCTGCATTCCGTATAAAGACTTATGTCCTGTGAATGCAAGCAGGTCAATATCCCAACCATCAATATCAATTTCAATTGCACCGGAAGACTGTGAAGCATCAACAATAATCGGCATTCCATGTTTGTGGGCAATTTCTGCTATTGTCTTAATATCTAAAATCGAACCGGTTACGTTTGAAGAATGGTTGATTACAATAGCTTTAGTGTTATCCTTTATCGCTGATTCAATTTTTTCAGGTGCAACATATCCTGTTTCATCACAATCAACAAAGGTTATCTCAATTTTCCCATCAATTTCCAGATGCTTTAGTGGACGAATGACAGAGTTATGTTCAATTCCCGTTGTTACCACGTGTGCATTGTTTAACTGTAAACCGTTTATTGCAAGATTTAAAGCTTCGGTGCTGCCGGAAGTGAAAACAAATTGATTAGGGTCTGAAGTATTGAATAATTTACAAAGTTTATCTCTACATGATTGAGCAGGGTCTTCTGTATCTTTTTCCAATCCTACTCGTGCTGAGTGACACGGAACATCGTTCAAATAATTACTAACTGCTTTAGAAACTTCAGGAGGTTTGGGCCAACTTGTGGCGGCATTATTAAAATATATCATAAATATCTCAAACTATTGTTATTAAATATAAATAAAAAAAATGCAACTTAGTAAAATAATACTCTCCGGCAAATGGAAATTCGGAAAAAAATCACTTTTTTTGAAAAAAAAGTGTAACATTTTCGATTCTCATGTGTTATATACTATATGGGTGTGCAATTTTTATAAAAGTTTTTTATTAATTCGATTTCGGGTTGTTTTTTGGTATTTCGTTCATAAATAGTATTGTTGGAGTTTTATAAAGTAAAAGGAATTGTATGAAAAAATTATGTACGTTATTTTTAATTGTCTTAAGCTACTCATTAAATAGCCAATCATTGTCAATATTTTCATTGGATACAGCAAAATTTCCAACGATGAGAGCAAAATTTTATGCATTCGATAATGCCGATTTACAAATAATTAATTTGTCCCCTGATGATTTTGAAATAACAGAAAACATGGTTGAACGGAAAGTAACATACATATCTTGCCCAACACCCAAGCCGCCTTCGGCAATATCTGCAGTATTAACCATAGATAATTCGGGTTCCATGACGGGAAATGGAATACTTATGGCAAAAGCAGCAGCAACGGCATGGGTAAAAGCATTGTCATTGAACAAATCGGAATGTGCAATTACAAGTTTTAATACAACAAATACCTTACATCAGGATTTTACGAATGATAAACAAAAGCTATTAGATGCAATTAATGTGATAGGAGCCGGAGGAGGAACGGATTTCGATGCAGGATTAATAAATCCTATGTCGGGAGGTTTGTTGATAGCCGAAAAAGGCAAAAACAAAAAGGTACTTGTTTTTTTAACTGATGGACAGGCAAATGGAAATGAAACAGAAATCATAAAAAAAGCCAATGATATAGGTTGTGTGGTTTTCTGCGTTACTTTGGGATTGCGTTGCCCGCCCATACTGAAAAACATAGCCGAACAAACAGGCGGACAATGGTTTGAAAATATAACTACAGAAGATGAAGCCAAAGAGATATATATGCAAATTTTATCAATATCGCAAAATTTTGAGCCATGCACAATTGAATGGCAAAGCGGGGATGATTGTAATGTATTTAGGGATGTGTTTCTAATGTTAAGGATTAATAACACAGGTGCCACAGCAAACTACGTAGCTCCGGCCTCTGAATTAGCAACTTTGGAATATAGCCCATCAGCATCAATGAAATTTGGTGTCGTAAATAAACCATTTAGCGAAACCAAGGAAATTACCATTACCGCAAAAAACCGGGGTGTAATAATAAATTCGGTCAAATTGACCAATCCTGAGGAATTTGAAATTGTTGATTGGGGCGGATATCCACCGCCTCCTTTCACAATTATTAAAGATAGAAGCAGAACGTTTAAAATTAAGTACAAACCACAGAAAGCAGGATATTCATTCTCATTTTGCCGTTTTGAATTAGAGACAAGTGCCTGTACCGGACAAACTTTTTTTGCAACCGGTGGGATTCTCGATAACGATGTTCAAACAGGTGAATTAGCACTGACATTCCCTAACGGCGGAGAGACATTTGTTGCCGGTTCGGATACTATTGTTACATGGACGGGAATACTTCCGGAAGATACAGTTAGCTTGGATTACAGCTTAGATAACGGGAAGAAATGGACTAATGTATCGGATTCAGCTAGCAATTTTATATATAATTGGCAGGGTTTACCAAAAACTGCGAGTAAGCAATGTCTGATGAGAGTAAGAAAAGGTTCTTCGTTTTCATATAAAAAGGGTGATTTGATAAGTATGTTAGGTCTTGGTCAAGTGGAAAAAGTGGAATACTCCCCAAATAGTAATAGAGTAGTAGTTGCACATAAGAACATGTTGCTGCTTGTTGACTTGCAGCTAAGAAAGATACTGCACACATTTTTAGGACATAAATTTACAGTTTTGTCAGTAGCATTTAGCCCTTATGGAGAAACAATCGTAAGCAGCAGCAGCGACGGGGCAATAAAGTTATGGGATGTTAATACCGGTAAAGAGTTAAAAAGTTTTGACAGCGTTTCAAGTTACACTAATGTGGTAGCTTTTAGTCCTGACGGTACAACCATAGCAGCCGCTTGTGGAGATTATACTATAAAATTATTAGATGCATATAGTGGAAATATAAAGGGAGTTCTTACCGGTCATAAAGGCAATGTTTTTAGTTTGGCTTTCCATCCTGACGGGAGCCAAATAGTTAGCGGCAGTTTTGATAAATCAATTAAATTGTGGGATATCGCAAGTAGTACGGTTAGCCAAACATTTACCGGTCATGCCGGATGGGTTAATTCTGTCGCCTTTAGTCCCGACGGGAGTAGAATTGCCAGCGCCAGTTCAGACTGTTCTGTTAGATTATGGCATGCAAAAACGGGAAACACGGTTTATTCTTTTACCAAACAATATTATGCTTTTATGTCGGTTGTTTTTAGTCCTGACGGAAAAAGATTGTATGGAGGGAACAGTGACGGAACAGTAATGATGTGGGATGTTCGATACGGTACCGATTTGGGTGTGTTTTCCTTAGGGAAAAAAGGATTAATGAGTTTGGCATTGAGTGCAGATGGTTCAAATATAGCTGTAGGCAGCAGCGGTGCTGTTACGATTTTAGATGCAATTTATGGAATCGAATTAGCTTCTTTTTTAGGACATACGAATTCAATCAATTCCGTAGCCGTAAGTCCTGACAACAGTTTGATTGCCAGCACCGGGGACGACGGTAAAATATTGATTTGGAACTTGAAAACAGGTTGGATTGTGAATTCCATTTCAGGAATATCAACATGGATGCAGAAAGCTTTATTCAGTAAGGACGGCAAATCCATATTCAGTTGCAGTAACAGTGATTCTCTTATTAGAATTTGGGATGTTAAAACCGGGGATGAAATAAAGACCTTGAGGGGACATATAGGTGGAATAAGAAGTATCGCATTGTCGCCAAATGGCGATAAGCTTGTCAGTGCCGGAATTGACTTTACGATAAAGGTTTGGGACGTTAAAACAGGAACTGTAATTAAGGATATTCCGGTTTGGCAATCTTATGTTACTTCTTTGGATTTACATCCTGAAGGTAATAAGGCAGTATTAGGTAAAAACGATAAAAGGATTAAAGTTTTGGATTTGAGTACCGGAGAAGAAATACTTGATTTAAGCGGACATAAAGACAGGGTTAACTGTGTTGCTTACGATGCATCGGGGACGTGGATTGCAAGCGCGAGTGATGATAATACAATAAAAATTTGGGATGCAAAATCCGGCAAAGAACTTAAATCATTAAACGAACATATTAATCCTGTCAAGTCGCTGGCGTTTAATCATACAGGCGATAAATTGGTCAGCGGTGATGATAATAGTAATATAATTGTTTGGGATATGATAACAGAGCAAGCATCCATGAGTTTTACAGGTAGTTTCGGGAGCATCAATTCAATATTATTTGACCGTGATAGTAAAAAAATCGTAGGAGCTGCAGCAAGCACTGTTTGTATTTGGGCGATTATGGATTTAAAAGATAATAATTTTCAGGAAGATATTTCGGATACTTTGTGGGAAATCGTTGCCCCAAAAATAAGTGCAAATGATATTGACATGGGCGTGGTGGCAACCGGAAGCCAAAAAGATTCATTGGTAAGCGGCTTTGTAAGGAATACAGGAACTTGGAAATTGCGGGTTGACAGCATTTACATCGAGGGAAAAGACTCGTCAGCATTTGCAATTGCAGGTGGTTCAGGAAATTATGATTTGGATGTTGGGACAACTCACGAAGCAGTATTCCGTTTCAGTCCTCAGGAAGCGAGAGAGTATCAAGCCGATATTGTGATTGTTACACAAAGCGATACATTAATACAAAAAATACAGGGAAGGGGAGTTGAATCAATAATAAAAATAATAACCGGTTTAGTTGATTTTGGGAAAGTATATATTAATTATTTTAAAGATACAACTGTAACGGCTGTAATTGAAAATATAAGCCAAAATATAGTGGAAATAACTGATGTTGAAAATGCCGGACCTGACAAAAAACAATTTTCAATTCTAAAAGGAGGAGGTTCATTTTCGCTCAATCCGGGAGAAACACACGAAATGGAATTACGTTTTACGGCAAAAGAATTGGGGAGAACAAGCGGGAGCTTAGCTTTTCATCATGCAAATACGGGAAGTCCGGCAGTAGTACAGTTATTTGCAGAAGCATATAAAATAATTCCAAATATTACATCAAACAGTCCTATTTGTATTGGACATGACCTGTATCTATATACCGATTCAATTCCAAATGCAAAGTATCATTGGTCAGGACCGAACGGATTTGAATCCGAGGAGCAAAATATAATAATTCGGAAGGCAGGAATTGAACATTCGGGGATGTATAGTGTTTATGCCACTTTGGGAGAGATATCATCAGATACTTCCTATATAATAGTTGAAATAAACTTGGACAAAGTAAGCCCCGGAGATAGCAGTATGATATTTTCAGGGAGTACTGAAAGGGTAGATGGCTATATCAAATTAACGGATTCGAAGCCATGGGATGCAGGTTCGGCATGGTTAAAGAACAGGTTTTCGGTAAAGCGGGATTTTACAACAACATTTGAATTTAATTACAAGTATGGCGACAATAGGCAAGAACCGGAAAAATCTGCTCCGGGAGCCGACGGTTTTGCTTTTGTAATGCAAAACAACAATTATCCTTCTTTGGGTAACAAAGGTGAAGCGATGGGATATAATGGAATAACAAATAGCTTAGCAATTGAATTTGATTTTTTCCGTAATATTTATGACCCCAATGGAAATCATATAGCCGTACAATCATTGGGAAAAAGTCCGAATACACCCGACCATAGAATTTTTAGGGGTGTTTTGGGATTAAATAAGGATATAATGGAAATACGTCAGGATGTAATGTATTATGTAAAAATAGATTATAAATACTCTACTGAAGAAATGAACATATACCTTGATACAACACAGCTTTTTGGAGAGCCGGTATTGACGGTCAGCGGACTTGATTTGTCTGACAAGTTAGTGCTTGAGGAAGACGAATATGTATATATAGGATTCACAGCGGCGACGGGGCAGGCATGCCAGGAGCACAGGATATATAATTGGGTGGTACCATGCGATAATCAGTATGTAGGAGTGGATGACGGAAGTCAGAAGACAGAAGTCAGAAGACAGAAGGTTATTTTGAATATATATCCCAACCCTGCATCTGATTTATTAAACATCGGGTATTCTCTTGCATCTCCGGGGAATGTTTCGATTGAAGTTTTTGATGTACTTGGGAATAAAATTGAATCATTCGATTATGGTTATGTTGACATTGGTCATCATGATGTCATCCTGAGCTTGTCGAAGGATGAACAGAACGTTTTGAGTTATTTTCCAAATGGAATGTATTATCTTGTATTGAGAAATAACGAGAAAACGGTTTATGGGAAGTTTGGGGTGATGAAATAGTTGAGAGTTTGGAGTTTAGTGTTTGGAGTTGAGAGTTTAATTCATCCCTTGACAAGCTCAGGATGATAGTAAATAGTTGTTATAATTGTATGGGTCTTGAAATGAGGATTTATAAAATTTATAGCAGGTGATTAAATGAAATTTCAAATAAAATATTTTGGACTAATTTTATTTTTAAGTACCCTGGTGTCAATCGAATTTTCTAATGCCGCTTATCCATCACCTCCGGTATTTATGTGGGGTTGTGGGACTATGAGAGACATCAGAATTTATGACAGCCAAAATCAACTTATTTATAATAATACGGTTTCTTATTGTGGACAAAGGCAAGAATCATCCAATCCAATAATAGTTGAACCCAATCAAACATATAGATTTGAAATATTTGGGATTTGTTATCAAGGAACGGATTGCACCCATGGTATGGCAATAAGAGTGTGGATTGATTTGAATGTAAATGAAAGTTTTAATGATGCAGGAGAAATGATATATTCGGACATTTTTACATATCAAACCACTATTACCGGATATTTTACTATTCCTGAATCATCTAATGGTAAAAACTTTTTGTTGAGAGCAGCAAGCAGACATCATATGTATGGTTATCCTCCAATTACCGGTACGGTTACCGGATATGGTGATTATGCAGATATACCGTTAAGTATTCCCTTGGACATTACAACGTTAAGTTTAAGTAAATCAATATTTTGTGCAGGTGAATATATAGATATACCATTTTTAACGGAAGGAACTTTCAATAGCGGAAACAAATTTATTGCACAATTATCAAATTCAGTGGGCAGTTTTGCTAATCCATTGCCATTAGATACAATTGACGGAATAAACTCAGCAACTTTTTTCAATGTAAAACTACCTAAAACATTATCTTATGGAACAGGGTACAGAATAAGAGTAATTGGTACAAACCCAAACATAATTGGTAGCAATAACGGAACAGATTTAACTATTTTTGAGATTGCTGAAGCAATAATAACAGGTTCTGATTCCGTTTGCTCTGAATCAGTTGAAATCTATTATACAAGTTCTGAGAGTTATGTGAACTATAATTGGTTTGCTGAAGGAGGAACTATTATTGGCAACAGCCACAATGAAAACTTAACAGTGTTATGGGATTCCCCCGGAATTGGAAAAATCAAATTAGTTAAGATAATTCAAACATCCGGTTGCGCTGATTCATCTGAAATAGAAATAATTATTTCTCCAGTCCCGATACCGGAAATCATTGGACCTGACACAGTTTGTTCTAATACCATAGCTATTTTTCGAGGTAAGATTGAACCAAATATTACAAACCAATGGTTTGCTCCAGATGGTAAAATAACCGGTTCTGATAGAGCCGAACAATTAAGTATTTCCTGGGAAAATTCTGGTGAAACGACTTTAAAGTTGATACAAAAAAATATTTTATCAGGTTGTGCAGATACTGTTGAACGTAAAATTTACATCATAAATAAACCTTCACCGTTTATTAATGGTTTATTCAATGTTTGCACCGAAAGCAGTACAACGTATGTATGCAATGATGATAAAACATTAGAGACTATTTGGAAAATAAACGGAGGTAGTATTACAGACAGTTCTTTGGGGAAAATAACTGTCACTTGGAACAACGAAGAAGGAGTAGTATCGATTAGACTAATTCAGAAAGATATAATTACTCAATGTGAAGCTGTTATTGAAAAAACCGTGTTCAAAAATAAAAAACCAATAGCAAAACTGCTTTTATGCCCAAATCCCGTATATGAATTTAGCGAACGTTTGTACATTACAAACAAAGATAAAGATAAAAATATTTACTGGTCAGTAAAAGGTGGTAGTATAATCAGCGGTCAGAATAAAGATACTCTTAGGGTAAAATGGGACAGCTCCGGTATTGGTGAAGTTGACTTGTTGGTAATTGATGGACAAACCGGATGTAGTGATACCTTGACTCAAAACATAAAAATAATCCCGAAAGAAGATATGTTTATTTTTGGTTCGGAAGATGTTTGTGAAAAAAATGTATATGAATATATTACGGGTAGAAAAGCAAATATAAAATATAATTGGAATGCTACTTGCGGGACGATTATTGGAAGCGAAACCGATACAATTGTGCTTATCAAATGGGTTAACATTGGTAAAGGTGTTGTTAAATTAGTTTATACAGACACATTAAATAGTTTAAGTGATTCAATAACCTTAATTATCAGCATAAATCCACTTCCTAAAATCATATTCGATGAACTGCCGGATATTTGCATATATGACCAACCATTGCCCCTGAATCAAGCGAAACCTTTAGGAGGAACTTACTCCGGAAATGGGATTGAGTCTGACTTTTTCTTACCAATAAAAGCCGGTATCGGTAAACATGAAATTAAATATTCTTTCACGGATGCGTTCAGTGGCTGTACAAATTCCGAGAGTTGTACAATAACTGTGCTACAAGCACCAACACAGCCACAAATATCTCAACAAGGTAAAACTTTAATTTCAAGTTCAGGATTTAGTTATCAATGGTACAAGGATAATGATTTAATAGAAAATGCAATAAATCAAAATTACGAGCCGGACAGCACAGGATATTATACGGTTATCATAACAGGAGAAAACGGATGCAAATCAAAAATGTCTCTTCCTTATTATTTTGACATAACTGACATCCATGATTTTGCCGGTGAACCTCAAATGTTGAGAATCTATCCCAATCCAACATTTGACAAAATTAATATCGAATATTCCCTCAACTCTTCTGAAAATGTTACTCTTGAGTTATATGATATACTTGGAAATAAAATTGAAACATTCGATTATGGATTTGTTGGTTCAGGCAGACATTATGAGCAGATTGATATGAAGAACAAACCAATCGGAATGTACTATCTGATTTTAAAAACAAGTGATAAAGTATTGAATGAAAAGTTTGGTGTGATGAGGTAGGATAATAGAAGTAAATTAGCTGTATTTGAATAAAAAAAACATCTATAAAGGTGAAGTTATGAAAAAAAGTTTCTTTGTGGTAATATTATTATTACTCTCTTCAAATTTATACTCGGTTCCAAAAACATATTTCATTGAGAACAAAGGGCAGTGGGCTAAAGAAGTGCGGTTCCTTGCCTGTTTGAATGGAATGAATGCTTGGATTACCTATGATGGGATTGTCTATGATTTCTACAAAACGGCAGACGGCAGACAGCAGACGGCAGACAGAAATAATTACGAATTACCAAGTACGAATTACGAATATTTGAGAGAAACCGATTTCGGAAAAAACGGTTCGCCGTTCACGGTTCACGGTTCACGAAAAGGTCATGTTGTTAAAATGAGTTTTGTTGGCAGTAAACTTTCCGAAAGTTCGGAACTTTCGGAAAGTTATGGTCAGCAATTTATTGGTTTAAACAAATCCGAAACTTATTATAATTATTTCATTGGTAACGACAAAAGCAAATGGGCGAGTTTTGTACCTCTTTATGAAGAAGTGTCTGTTAAAAATATTCTACCCGGGATTAATACAAAATATTATTTTGAATCAAATAAATTGCGATATGATTTTATTATTGAACCGGGAACAGATTTTACTGAAATAAAAATAAATTTTGATTTTGGTGAAGACAAGGAGTATGGCAATTATATAAATGAAAATGGTGAATTAGTACTGAAGACTTCAATTGGTGAAGTAATACAAGGGAAGATTTTTGCATATCAGGAAGTTGATGGTAATAAATTAGAAGTACCCTGTAAGTTTAAAATGAATGAGGATAAGACAATTGGCTTTTATATAGGTGAATATAATAAAAATCTACCATTGATAATTGACCCATTGGTCTGGTCAACATTTTTGGGTGGTTCGGGTTATGAAGAAGGAGCTGCAATCGCTTTGGACTCTTCAAAAAATATCTTTGTTACAGGCAGCACAGGTTCGAGCAACTATCCTTTTACTGCAGGGGCTTATGATTCGATAATTAGTAGTACTGAAGTGTTTTTTTCTAAGTTTAATAATACCTGTTCTTCGCTCGAATACTCAACATTTCTTGGAGGGAACAATGGAGATTTTGGATGGGACATTGCCTTAGATAAAAATAATAATGTTTATATTGCCGGTGCAACTCGGTCACCAAACTTTCCGGTAACTCCCGGGGCTTTCGATGAAATTTGGGAAAACGATGATTATTTTGTTTGCAAATTTGATAGTAGTTGCTCCGGTCTTTCCTATTCAACTTTTATTGGAGGAAGCTGGCAGGAAGGAGAGCTCCCATTTAGAATCAAACTCGTTCTGGATAATTCCTGTAATGCATATATTACGGGACACACGGAATCAGATGACTTTCCTGTTACTCAGGATGCCTTTGACCAGAGCTATAACGGGATCGGAGATGCATTTGTCAGTAAATTGAACAGCGATGGAACTTCATTGTTATTTTCAACTTATTTAGGCGGGTGGTCAATAGAGTTTTCTTTCAGCATAACTATCGATAATATTCATAATGTTTATGTAACCGGATATACACAATCAGATGATTTCCCTGTTACATCGGGTTCTTTCGACATAAATTTTAGTGGTAACCAAGATTGCTTTGTAAGTAAATTAGATAGTACAGGTTCATCGCTTATATATTCAACATATATTGGCGGTTCTGCATACGATTATGCTTCGGATATAGTCTTGGACAGTTCAAGTAATGCATATTTAACCGGTGTAACCTTGTCGAGTAATTTCCCAATTACCACCGGAGCATATGATAAAATCTATAATAGTGAAAACCTTTTCATTTGTAAATTAAACAGCGCTGGTTCTATATTAGATTATTCGACATTTGTTGGCAGCAATGTAGGCGAAGTTCTGAATTATTATTCAACTCCAAGTTTAGTATTGAATGAATCTAATGATGCATTTGTCACATGTATGACTTATGCCAGCAATTTTCCGGTGTCTGCAAACGCTTTTGATAATAGTTTCAATGGCTTATATGATGCCTTTTTATGTAAAGTGAGCAATGATGGCTCATCGCTTGTTTATTCCACATTTATCGGAGGTTCGGCAGAAGATTATGGTAAAAATTTGACGATTGATGACGACAATGTTATTTATATTACCGGTGATACTAAATCTTCTAATTTCCCTGTTACATCCGGCTCTTACGATAACATAATTAATGGACAAGATGCATTTGTTTTTAAATTAAAAATTAATGATATTATGGTATTGAATATAATGAATACTGAATTTTGTGCTAATGAAACATTTGATATACCTTATGTTGTTGAGGGAGTATTCAAAACAGGAAATAAATTTATTATTCAATTGTCCAATGCGATTGGAAATTTTGATAATCCTATCTCATTAGATACCATAATCAGCACACAATCAGATACTCTGAAAAATATTAAATTACCGGATACATTATCTTCCGGTACGGGATACAGAATCAGGATTATCAGTACAAATCCAAGGGCAATTGGTGCGGATAATGGAACAGACATAACTATTAATGAGTTGCCTAATCCCTCAATTAGTCTTGGAGACGATTCTGTTTGTTATAATTCGAGTACAGTATATTCGAGCAGTACAGGTGATGATATTACTTATCAATGGGTTGTTGTAGGTGGCAACATTCTTGGCATTGACAACCAAGTAAATGTAACTGTGCAATGGACTGACAGCAGTTCAGGAACGCTTACTTTATCGCATACTAATACAATATCCGGATGTTCGAATACTGTTTCAAAAGTGATAGTAATATTACCTTTGCCTCAGCCGGAAATAAGCGGAGCGGATATTGTTTGTAATTTGTCTTATGAAATTTATCAGGGAGCCAAGGGACAAAATATCATTAACAAATGGCAAATCAAGGGAGGTGCCATCATTGGCATTGATTACGGGGAACAGGTGATGGTTCTTGTGGATACAAGCGATAAAGCAACATTAAAATTAATTCAGACAGATACTGTAACAACTTGCATTGATTCGATAACGCATGAAATAACAATAAATCTATTGCCGGAGCCGATTATCGAGCAAGTACCAAAGGCAGTATGCGCAAATAATATTTCAACTCATACAGGGAATTTTCATTTGGGCGTTGAGAATAAATGGAAGGTTTTCGGTGGAAGCATTATTGGCTCTGACGATGATGACATAGTGGATGTTTTGTGGGGAGACGCCGGTTCAGGAACTTTAACTTTGATTCAGATTAATACAACTACAGGATGCATGGATTCAGCAACGCATGAAATAACAATAAACCAAATACCGTCGCCGAGTATTGGGCAGGAATCGGATTCGGTATGCTCAAACAATATATCAACTCATACTGGAAATTCGGAAACGGGCGTTGAAAATAAATGGAGAGTAAGCGGAGGGACAATAAGCGGAACCGACGATGGAGATACGGTAGATATACTTTGGGGTAGTCCAGGTTTAGGAACCATAACACTAATACAAACAAACGTTGAAGCGGGATGTAAAGATTCCGTTTCGATTGAAATAACGATAAATCCATTACCGGAAATTATATTCGATATGTTGCCGGATATTTGCTTATATGATGAACCTTTAATTCTTAATCATGCAATACCTGTAGGAGGCTCATACTCCGGAATTGGAGTTGAGTCTGATTTTTTCTATCCAACAGTAACGGGTATAGGTAAACATGAGATTTCATATTCTTTTACAGAGCCGCTCACTGGCTGTACAAATTTTGTGAGTTGCACAATAACTGTATTGCCGACACCTCCACAGCCACAAATATCTCAACAGGGGAAAATCTTAATTTCAAGTTCAGGATTTAGTTATCAATGGTATAATGATAATGATTTAATTGAAAATGAAATAAATCAAAATTTCGAACCTGACACCACAGGATATTATTCAGTTATTATAATAGGAGAAAACGGATGTAAATCAAAAATGTCTCTTCCATATTATTTTGACATAACAGGCATTCATGATTTTACCAGAGAACCTAAAATGTTGAGAATCTACCCTAACCCTTCTTCCGACATAGTAAACATCGAATATTCCCTCAATACTTCTGAAAATGTTACACTTGAACTTTACGATATTCTCGGAAATAAAATTGAAACATTCGATTATAGCTTTGTTGGTTCAGGAAGGCATTATGAGCAGATTGATATGAAGGACAAACCAATCGGAATGTACTATCTGATTTTAAAAACAAGTGATAAAGTATTGAATGAAAAGTTTGGTGTGATGAGGTAATTTTTTTTGATATATTGATAAAAGATTTTAAATTTGGAATATTATTTTATTAACATAACCGGATTTTTATGAAAAAATTATTTATGATTTTAATTTGCGTAATTTTTCAAAAAGCAATTCTGATTTCTGCAGGCAACTATACAGTAGAGTGGGCAATTAACCTTGGCAGTAAAGAAGATAATGAAAGTTCCATTATGACAACTGACGGAAAAGAATATTTATATTTGGCAGGTAGGATTTCAGGTGATTCTGATTTTGGAGTCGCAACTCTTAAAGTAAATAACAGTACAGATTGTTTTATTGCCAAATTCACCGAAGCCGGTAAATGTCTTTGGGTTCACCAAATTAAAAGCCAGATTTATATGAATCCTCATTTTATCAAACATAATGATGGAAAAGTATACGTTCTTGGACAATTCAAAGGTACATTGACTTTAGAAGACGGAACACAAGTCATTCCAAGCAATAATACTACTGCTCCGGCTTTTATGGCAATATTCGACTCAACTGGAAATATGCTTGAGTTCAAGAAATTTGATTGTACAGGACCGGCTGTAACAACAGGAATGGCATTTGATTCTCTAAATAATTTATACATTACAGGTTCTTTTCCCGGGACACTTGATATTAATAATAACGTTTCTATATCCTGTGATTATAATAATTGTGGGTTTATTACTAAATTTGATAAAAACGGTAATTTAATCTGGACACAAAAAACAACATCATGGGAAACTTATTTTAAAAGGTTAGTAATTATAGGTAATTCCGTTTATGTTTTCGGCTCTTTTTCTGAGTTTATAAAATTTGAGGATGGGACATACATAAAAGCTAATGGTATGAAAAGCACAAGGGATATGATTTTCGCTGAATTCTCATTGGATGGCAAACTTCAATGGGCTATAAGCTACGGAGAAAGTGGCTATGACCTTGCTTCCGATGCTTGCTTGATTAATGATTCAAATATAATAATATCAGGTTATTTCAATAATAACCTTGATTTGGGTAATAATAGCATATTGCATAGTATTGGTGACAAAGACTGTTTTATTGCAAAATTTGACAGAGATGCCAAATGCCTGATTGCTAAGTCTTTCGGAAGCTCTCTTGGTGAAAATTCCTACGCTACTTTTATAGATAAAGACAATAATATTCTTAATACATTTAATTTTATTAATGATGTTTATTTGGATGGAAACAAAATCAGTGGAGATATTGGATTTGATAAAAGTAAGGTAAAATTGGGCTTGCTTGAGACAACTGAATCAGGTGAATTGAAATGGTTTTTTTCTGCCTTATCAGAAAATGGCGTAACGAGTGGGGGTATTTGTAAAATCGGCAATAGTCTTTATACCTGTGGTTCTTTTGGAGATAAATTAAATCTTGATAACAGCACAATATACAGTAATGGACTTGGAGATATTTTTCTAATAAAATTAAGTTCCGGTTGTCATAAATCTGCTTTCAATTATCCCAATTTTAAATATATCGGTGATTTTTTACTTATTAAAGATGCATTAAAAACTGACTCTACTCTAACAATCACTTCACCCCAGAACTGGAAAAGTGGTGCTGTATGGTACGACGAGAAAGTACCTGTAAAGAAGGGTTTTACTTCCGAGTTTTCTTTCAGGTTTTCTGATGGGGAAGATAAATATATTCCTGAAGAATATCCCGGTGCAGACGGAATTTGTTTTGTGATTCAAAATAGCTCTCAAACGGCTATTGGTTCACCCGGTGGAGGATTAGGTTTTAAAAATATTCCCAACAGCTTTGTTGTGGAATTTGATACATATAAAAATGCTGATGATAATGCAGATAGTTTTCATGACCCTAATGAGAATCATGTAGCAGTATTTTGCAATGGTGTAAATCCAAACACACCTGACCATTCATCAAACGCAAATCTTGGCACAAATAACTGGACTATGCCTTTGGTACCTGACGGCAAAATATTTTATTCAAAAATTGAATATGAACCGGGAAGTCATTTCAAAGTTTATCTGGATACAAGTTCAGAATATACACTGCCTCCTGTTATTAATTTGCAGGGTGCGGATATTTCAAAGTTAATTCAACTGGATTCCGAAGAATTTGCATGGGTTGGCTTTACATCGGCAACAGGAAATGCTTATGAAAAGCATGAGATATTAAGCTGGTCATTTTGTCCAACACCTACCAATGCAATCTTAGTGCCTGTTGAAGAAAATTTAACAATAACTGAAAATTCTCTTGAAATCTACCCGAATCCTGCAAGTGATTTTTTAAACATAGAATATACACTTAATAAATCTGAATACATTACTCTCGAATTATACGATATTTTAGGAAATAAAATTGAAACATTCGATTATGGTTTTGTTGGTTCAGGCAGGCATTTCGGACAGATTGATATGAAGAACAAACCAATCGGAATGTATTATTTAATTCTTAAAACAGATGATAAAGTATTGAATGAAAAGTTTGGTGTGATGAGGTGAAAAACTGAGAGCATTTCACATTATTTGTTTTTCTTAGTAAAACACGCACTAACAATTTATAATACAAGTAGTAAGCAGTCCTTTTTAACAGTCATAATAATATTCAATTCACCATATATCATTATATTTGGTGAATTAATTCACCGATTATTATAATATATGGTTGTTTTATTCACCGATTATATTTATTTTTGTTGATATTTAATTTAAAAATTATCAGAAAATTAGTATTAATCATGATTAAAAGAAGTATAAATAATATTATACAGAAAAGGATTTTTAAACAAAAAGCAATAATTATTACAGGAGCAAGACAAGTTGGAAAAACAACTCTTGTAAAATCTTTAGCTAATGAACTGAAGCAGTCTTATGTGTTTTTAAATTGTGATGAACCTGATATTAAGGCGATTCTTGACCGTCCGACTTCAACTCAATTGAAAAAAATTATTGGAGGGAAAAAAGTATTAATTATTGACGAAGCACAGAGGATACCGGATATAGGAATAACTGCTAAATTGATTGTTGACAATTTCCCGGATGTTCAGCTTTTTTTAACTGGTTCTTCTTCTTTTGATATTGGTAATATTGTTAATGAACCATTAACCGGAAGAAAATTTGAATTACGATTATTCCCTTTTTCCTACAAGGAATTAGCTGTACAATCTTCGCAATTTGAAGAAAATAGACTTGTTGAAAACAGGATGATATTCGGAACCTACCCTGATGTAGTAAATTATCCAGGCGAAGAAGAAGACAGATTGCTTGAGCTAATCTCATCGTATTTGTATAAAGATATTCTTTCCCTTGGTTCCATTAAAAAACCATGGATGCTTGACAAATTAACGATAGCTCTTGCATTGCAAATTGGGAATGAAGTTTCGCTAAATGAACTTTCGGATATAGTCGGAATTGATAAAAATACTGTTGCAAGATATATTGATTTACTTGAAAAAACTTTCGTAATATTCTCTCTTAATTCTTTTAGCAGAAATATGCGAAACGAATTGAGAAAAAGTAAAAAAATATACTTTTTTGATTTGGGGGTAAGAAATGCAATCATTAAGAATTTCAATCCGCTTGACCTGAGAGCAGATAAGGGTGTCTTGTGGGAAAATTATATTATCTCAGAAAGAATAAAACATCTTAATAATACCGGTAAAAAGGTAAATTCTTACTTCTGGAGGACAGTTCAAGGACAAGAAATTGATTATATAGAAGAATATGGAGGAAAGCTTAATACTTTTAAAATCAAATGGAATCCAAAGGTAAAAGCGAAACCGCCTTCAGCTTTTTTATCTGTTTATTCAGATTCAGCTTACAAATTAATTAATAAAAATAATTATTTTGATTTTATTAGCTGATAACTTTAAATACGTTGTGTTTTGTTAATTACACAATGAGTTATCAGCTATTTTTTTTATATTTTCACGAAAATCATTCCTCTTAATTTGCAATATTTATCGATTGTTCTTGAAATTGAAATTATCTGTATTCACCAAATATCATAATATTTGGTGAATTAATTCACCGATTAATATTATTATTGGTGATAAAATGAAATTAAGTAGTAGAATGAATTGATTTTCTTTTTGTATAAAATTAATTCAACCTCCAGTATTTTTTTTGTTTAACTTACTTTTTTGTTGTAATATTGAATTTTATATATTTTTATAATTTAAAGTAAAAAAGCTGATGGCTGTTAAAACAGAAAAAACATATTATGAACTCACTGAGCATAATCATTCACAAATTGTATTATTTGTTGCATTAATTGCAGGTTCAATAGCCGCATGCTTTTATGTCGGACTGCCGATGCTTCAGGACTTTTTCGAAGCTTTTTTACGCGGTATTGTTTATAATGAAACAGGAGAATTTCTATCCTATCAGATTGACAATCCATTGCCAAAGAAGGGATTATCCTATCTTTTTTCATGGGGTGTAGATATTTACAAAGGTACTCCGGAAGAAACCCGATATTGGTTTAATCCGGTTTTAGCGTTAATTTTCCAAACAACTATTTTAAGTATAGGTCTATCGAGTATTATAACAGCTGTTTTACCAAGAAAAATCGGATTTATAAGGCAAAAAATTGACAGGGAAATAGCAAATTCAATCAGCAAGATTGCTTATGTGAAATACGGCACCGAATCGGTTCATGATTACAAAGACATTATTCATGAAATTGTAACTGCCGACCTTAAGGATTTACACTATTTTGTAGAAGACTGGAATATTCCTTTCGATGATATTTTGGCATTGCAAAGGGCATTAAAGTGGAGGGATTTTTCATTTATCAGACGATTAATTCATATAAACGATGGAATTCAAATGTACATGCGATTTTATTTTACCGTTAAATACAACAATGCTGTGTTGGGTTTTGTGTACATGGGTGCAGCGATTTTGATAATAATCATTGGCTTGAGAGGATTAAAATTTATTCCTCCGACACAGCCATCTCTTGTGCTTTTCGCTTTGGGTTTGGAGTTTACATTACTTGTAACGTATGCCATAACTTTAATGTACACAAGGCAGGATGATGATAATGACAAAGAGCTTCTAAGAAGTGGAGTTTCTGCCGATAGTTTGCTTTTAAGCCATGAATTCGGAAGTTCAAAAGACATTGAAAAATTACTACGTGTGTTTGTTAAATCGAAGAAAGTAAGCGGAGAAAGTAGAAGAAAATAGTTGACAGTCGTCAGTTGACAGTCGTCAGTTGACAGTTGACAGTCGTCAGTGAAAGATAGCGTTTTAAGAATTGGTTGAAAATTGTAAAATTGAAAATTTCTATATGGGATTGAAATTAATAGTAGAGCATCTTAATGGATTGAAACTTTTCGAACCTGCAGTTTATACTGACAAGAGAGGTTTCTTTATGGAAAGTTACAGAACCGGCGAACTAACGCGTTTTGGGATATCAGAGGTATTTGTTCAGGACAATCATTCAGGTTCAGTAAAGAATACACTAAGAGGAATGCATTTTCAGTGGGATAAACCACAAGGAAAGTTAATCAGGGTAACACGCGGCGAAGCATTGGTTGTAGAAGTGGATATACGGAAAAAGTCCTCAACTTTTGGGAAATATCAAAAGCTGATTTTGTCAGAAGAAAATAAAAATATTCTGTGGGTACCTCCCGGTTTCGCCAATGGCTTTTTAGCCCTTTCCGATTGGTGCGAAATGCAGTATAAATGTACCGCTGTTTACAATCCGAAAGGGGAGGCATCTATCTTGTGGAATGACAAACAATTAGGAATTGATTGGGAATGCCAAAATCCTATTGTTTCCGAAAAGGACAATAATGCGTTTACATTAAGTAAGTGGCTTGAAAAATCCGAATCAGAAAGCTTTTAACTTATTAGACTGTTAGTGTTATAGCAATTATATTGTTAAGGATGTTGCTAATTATTTATTTTTAACCTTCTGCTTGAAGCATTGCAACTTTTTTAAATTTGAAGGACCTGAAAAACTTGAAGCTTTTCTCACAAATAATTCATTAAAAAATTTTATTATTTAATTACTTAGTGCTAACTTTGTATTCTATACTAAGTTAAATAACAGATTATATTTTTTATAGGAGTATTTTATGTATTACAGGATTGCAATTTTATTAATAATGGGCTTACTACTCGGGACAATTGAAGCATGTTCGGAGAAAAGCGGCAAAGTAGAAACAAATGTAGAATTGAAAACACAATTGGATTCAGTTGCTTATGCTATTGGTATGAACCTTGGCAATAATTTGAAAAATGATTCGGTGATGATTGACCCGAATATTTTAGCAGCAGCTATGTATGCTGCAATGCACGAAGAAAAACTGATTTTGACACAACCACAGACCGAAGAAGTTATGAAAAACTTCCAAATGGATTTACAGGCAAAACAGCAGGAACGTTTTATGCGGGACAAAGACAAAAACAAAATGGAATCTGAAAAGTTTTTAGCAGAAAATAAAACAAAGGCAGGGGTAAAAACAACTGCCAGCGGTTTGCAATATATAGTTTTAAAAGAAGGAACCGGCAAACAACCAACAGCCGAAAGCACCGTTAAAGTTCATTACCATGGAACTTTACTTGATGGCAAGGTTTTCGACAGTTCGGTTGAAAGAAAAGAACCAATCGAATTTCCATTGAACCAGGTTATCAAAGGTTGGACGGAAGGTGTTCAATTGATGAAAGAAGGAGCAAAATATAAATTCTTTATTCCCGGTGAGCTTGCTTACGGAGAAAGAGGAGCGCCTCCTACAATAGGTCCTAATGCAACTTTGATTTTTGAAATAGAATTAATTGAAGTTAAGTAGTTAATCATCAGTAGTTGACAGTTAACAGTTGACAGTAGATAGTGTGTAGTTGTTATTGGATAGATGTAAATTGAAAATACAAATTCTAAAATATTTAGGCGAACTAGCAGTTTGTGTTTTGTTAATACTGAATCTTACTGCTTGTGATACCGAACCACCGGTAGAACCGGATGCACCTGTAATTATCGCTTGTAATGTTTCGGGAGATGTAACACTGGATTATAAAGCTACAAAAGGAGTTATTAATATCTTGAGCGGACAGGTTTACCAGGTTCAGTTTAGTACTAAAGCCACTATTAACAATGAAAGTTATGCTATGCTTATTTCGGTTTTTCCGAAGAATATGATAGATACTTCAGGTGTTTTTACGGTTGTTGAACCAGGAAACAACTCTGTTAAAGAAAATTATGCTATTGTACTATTCTTTACCGGATATGACACTAAAAATCAAAAAGAGTTCTGGGGAACAAGTGGTACAGTTGATTTAAGCGAAATGATTATTGGGAAAACAAAACTTTTCCTTAAAGGTAATTTTAATTTTGAAGCAACCTACAAAGGCACCGATACAATGAATGTATCGGTGTCCGAAGGTTGGATTGATTATTATAGGAAGTATTAATCCCCTTTTTTTTCTACTGGCAAATTATCTTTTTCTTATATTTTTCCTGTATTTGGAAACGTATCTTATATGTTCAGAATAAGTTTCTGCAAAGTTATGGCTCTTAGAGCTATCACCTTTTGCAACAAAATAAAGATAATCATGAATTTCAGGATTTAAAGCAGCATCTATAGAACTGATACTTGGCGAATTTATCGGTCCGGGAGGTAATCCCGGGTAGATATATGTATTATATGTATTATTGATTTTTAAATCTCTGAAAGTAAGGATTTCCTTTCCTTTCAGCATATAAGCAATTGTTGGGTCTGCCTGCAAAAGCATGTTTTTCTTCAACCTGTTGTGATATACACCGCTAACCTTTTTTCTTTCCGATATAACCGGTGTTTCTGCTTCGATAATCGAAGCAAGTGTGAGAACTTCATGCTTACTCATGCTGATTGCTTTAGCTTGTCTCTCAAACTTTTCCAACCAAATCTTTTCCTGTTCAGCAAAAAGCCGGTTTGCAACGGTAACGAGGTCAGCGTTAAAGAAATAAATATAAGTATTTGGATTCAGATAACCTTCTGCGGTTTTTGCCGGAATACCGTACTTTTCAAGAATTTCAGGAGAATTAATATAATTCAGAAACTCGTATTTTGAAATTCCAAATTTCTTTTCGGTAATTGATGCAAAATCATCGAGTGTTATACCTTCGGGATAAGTAACTTTAATCAGGTTAAGATTTTTTCCTTTGAATAAGGATTCGAGGATAGTCTTATTATTCATTTCAGGTGTAAATTTATAAGAACCTGCATTGATATGGCGGTTATTTAATTCTGAATAAACCCGAAAATAAATATTAAAAAACCAGTGAGGTTTAAATAGCCCGTTTTCGTTCAACATTTCTACGCAGTGGTTAAGGGAAGTTCCATGGGGAATTGTGATTATCAAATCGTTTTTTTTGATATCCGATTCCGATAATCTTTCATTTGAATAAAAATAAAGTCCTGCTGACAAGAGTACCAAAAGCAAGACCAGCACTGAAATTATGATAATTAGTCTCTTCATACTTACAATAACTATATTACTGAGTAGTCATATAGTTTTAATTGGTTTCAATAAATTTTTATAATGTAAAATTACAGATATTTTTGTTAAGGAGAAAATAATGGGAATAAAAATAACATTTCCGGGGAATTTGAAAGTTAATGCTGAAATAAACGGCAGAGTAATACCAACAGACCAGACATTAAGTGCCGGAGGCGACGGAACTGCACCTGCACCATTCGAATATTTCATTTCATCGTTAGGAACCTGTGCAGGTATTTATGTGCTAAGTTTTTGCAAAACAAGAGGAATACCGACAGATGGAATCGAAATTGACCAAAACATAGAATACGACCCTGTCAGGCAAAGAATCGGCAAAGTTGTTTTGGACATTCAATTACCTGCCGACTTTCCCGAGAAATACAAAGAGGCAGTCATTCGTGCGGCAAACCAATGTGCAGTCAAGAAGTATTTGCAGGAACCTTTCGAAGTCGAAACAATTGCAACTGTTAATGAAATGGCAATGAGCTAAGCGTTGGGTGTTGAGTGCTGAATGTTGAGTTAGCTGAAAAAGAGATAATAAAGTTATAAAGTTGCAGATAATTGATAATTATTCGTTATCCGTTATCCATTTTCGGTTTTTCTTCTTTCATTTTACATTCATCTTATCCCCAACCTCTTTTTAAAATCTTCGAGAGTTTTCGTTAATCCGGTTTTTCTGTCAACTTTTGGTTCCCAACCAAGAATTGATTTTGCTCGGATTATATCCGGTTTGCGGACTTTCGGGTCGTCCAAAGGAAGGTCTTTATGAATTATTTCACTTTTTGAGTTTGTGATTTCTATTATTGTTTTTGCCAAATCAAGCATTGAAAGCTCATCAGGATTTCCTATGTTTACAGGGTCATGTTCGTTTGACATCAGCAATCTGTAAATTCCTTCAACTAAGTCATCCACAAAACAAATAGACCTGGTTTGTGAACCCTCGCCAAATACCGTAACAGGTTCATTGTTCAACGCCTGTGACAGGAATGCAGGAATTGCACGACCATCGTCTATCCTCATTCGAGGCCCGTATGTATTGAATATCCTGACTATTCTCGTATCAACATTATGGTAGCGGTGATAAGCCATTGTCATTGCTTCCGCAAAACGCTTGGCTTCGTCATATACGCCGCGGTATCCGACAGGATTTACATTTCCCCAATATGATTCGGGCTGAGGATGCACTAAAGGGTCTCCATAAGTTTCGCTTGTACTTGCTAAAAGCATTCGGGCATTTTTTGCCTTAGCCAGACCAAGTGTTTTATGTGTACCAAGCGAACCGACTTTTAGTGTCTGAATCGGTAATTTAAGATAATCTATCGGGGATGCCGGAGAAGCGAAGTGGAGAATGTAATCCAAATCACCTTCTACATAGATATAATTTGTAACATCATGCTCGATAAACTGAAATTTTTTATTGCCCATCAGGTGGGCAATATTATCGGGAGAGCCGGTTATGAAATTGTCAATACAAATTACATCATCGCCTTCAGCAATAAATCTGTCGCAAAGATGTGAACCTAAAAATCCTGCACCGCCTGTTATTAATACTCTTGCCATATATTATTTTCTCGTAAATGTTAATAAATAAAATCAAAAATACGATTTTTTATTCTTTTTGCTTTGTTATGTTTCAGGTTTTCGAATTGTAATAATTAGTTGATTACCAAAGAATTTCTACTTGATACCTTTTAAAAAAGCTATCGTTAGTAATAATTGCAAAATTATTATTTAGAGCCTGGCTTATTATTATCTTATCAAATGGGTCACTGTGTTCAGACTCAAGGTTAAGATTAATCAGAGTATCTTCAAATGTCAGAGGAAGAATCTTAATGTTATAACTATCGAAAATTTTGGATAAATCTGAAAAGTCAATATTCAATTTTAACTTTCCCAAACGGATTTTAATTGACATTTCCCAAAGACTGGCAATGCTGACATAAATATTATTTTTGTTTGATTCTGTTAACTCCTTAGCTTTAACACTGAGAGACTTATTTCCCTCAAGGTACCAAATCAGGGTATGAGTATCTAATATTATGTTCATTTACATATACTCCCGAAACTCCTCAATCGGAGCATTAAAATCATCCTTTATCGAGATTTTACCTTTTAAACATCCAAAACCGTTTCGTTTTTCATTTTTATTGTTATCAGCCAAGTTGATTTGCTTAAAGAGAAGATAGTTAATAAATTCAGACAGTTCTTGCTTCAAATTGTCAGGAAGATTTTCAATTTTATGTAATAAAACACTCTGTTCCATGATTTTTTTGTCCTCAAATACTATTAATAATATATAAAACGATTTATTATAAACATAAGTTTAAAAAAAAAATTGAGTAGAATATCTTTTAATTATCTTACCTCCAAATAAATCCAAGTATCATATATTTTTATAACAAAATTACGTAATTATTATTATTTGATTATAATAATCTAATACAAATATGGTATATTACCTAAGAATTTTATAATTTTGGATTATAGATTAACACAAATTTTTGGAGGTGCTATGTTTGGACTAATTAAATACATCAGTCTTGCAGTTGCATTCGTTTTAATAGCGAATTTGCAGGTGATTGCAGGTTTCATTGAAAATAAAGGTCAATGGGACAACCATGTGAAATATCTATATCAAACAACTAACCTAAATGTTTGGATAACTGATGAATCATTAGTTTTTGACAACTACAAAATTCAATTATTAAAATCACATGGCGGTAAGCATATTTCAGGTCATGTTATCTCAATGAAGATGGAGAATCTTAATAAATCTGTACATTTTATTCCTATAAGCAAACATCAGGAATATTATAATTACTTTATAGGGAATAACCAAAGCAAATGGGCTTCGGGTGTGCCGGTTTTTGAAGAATGTAAAATTAAAAATGTTTGGAATGGTGTTGATTTGAGCTTACATTCAGAAAAAATTCCGAATTCCGAATTCCGAATTACAAATGAACACACCCCGTCACTTCGTGACACCCCTCTTGATAGAGGGGATAAATTGGAAAATTTTAGATATGATTTTATTGTTGCTCCGGGGGCTAGTACACAAAACATTCAGTTCAGCTTTGAAGGATGTGATGATATTAAAATTAATACAGCAGGTGAACTCGTTTTTAACACATCAATTGGTGAATTGAACCATGGGAAAATATTTGCATGGCAGTTAATTGGGACTGAAAGAAAAGAAGTAGCCTGTTGTTTTGAAAGAGTCACAGGAAATAAATTTACAATTAAAACAGCAGATTATGATAAAACAAAAGAATTAATAATTGACCCACTTGTTTATTCAACATTTATTGGTGGTTCCGCTTATGAAGAAGTCAAAGATATTAAGACCGATGCCTTAGGCAATGTTTATATTTGTGGGAATACTAATTCCAATAATTTCCCGACAATCCCCGGAGGATATGACCAATCGTATAATGGCAATTATGATGCTTTTGTGAGTAAATTGAATTCTGACGGGAGCGGACTGATTTTTTCCACATTCATTGGTTCTGACGAAGATGACAAGGCATCAAGTCTTGATATAGATGCTTCTGGAAATGTTTTTGTTACAGGATTAACCGCATCTTCATCTTTTCCCATAACCATGGGTGCTTACGATATGATTGCAAATGGTGAATTCGATGCCTTTGTACTTAAGCTCGGCTCATCCGGTGGCAACCTCCTTTATTCAACATTTCTTGGTGGTTCCATCTATGATGAAGCAAAGTCAATTGTGATAGATAATATGGGATATGCTTTCGTTACCGGCAAAACATATTCTGCTGATTTTCCTGTTACATCAGGTTCGTACGATGAGATGTTCGGAGGGGGGCAGGATATATTTGTCTGTAAGATTGGTGCTGAGGGAACTACTCTTGATTTTTCAACTTATATCGGTGGAGCGGGTATTGACATTGCAAACAGCATTGACCTGGATGTCAGTAAAAATGTATATATCACAGGAGAAACAGAATCGGATGATTATCCGACAACAGGAGGTGCATTCGATATCAGCTTTAACGGTGGCAGAGATGTTATTGTCAGTAAGTTCAATTCTTCATTGAATGCTTTAATGTATTCAACATTCATCGGTGGCAGTGCCAATGATGCAGGTTATGGTATAACAATTGACAATTCTTCAAATGCGATTATCTGTGGTGAAACAATATCGGGGAGCTATCCTACAACCTTCGGTAGTTATGATTTATCTTTCAATGGCGGTGTTGACGGGATTGTTTCTAAACTTAATTCAACCGGTTCTTCTCTTGTTTTTTCTACATTTATGGGGGGAACCGGAGATGACCGGTTATGTGGTATAGAATTGGATAATTCAAACAATATTTATTTAGCGGGATATTCGGGAAGTATTGATTTTCCTGTTTCAAGCAATGCTGTCGGTAAAACCAATTCCGGTGCTTATGATGCAGTCATTGTTAGATTATTATCTGCCGGTAACAGTCTGGGTTATTCCTCATATCTCGGTGGAGCTCAAAACGAAGAATCTTATGCTATTGCATTAAGCAGCGATTTAAATGCAATTATTTGCGGCTCGACTGCATCCTCCGATTTTCCGAGTACAAGCGGTTGTTATGACAACTCATTTAATGGACAAATAGACGGTTTCGTTTCTAAGGTTAGCGGATTAGATGTACCAACTATAACCACCGGCTACGTATTGGGAGAATATTGTGCAGGAAGCAAATTTAATGTAAATTATACTGTAAGTTCAAACTTCTCATCCGGAAATGAGTTTATTGCGGAACTTTCCAATTCAAGCGGTGATTTTTCAAATCCTGATACTATTGGGACAATTAGCTCTGTAACATCGGGTTCCATGCTTGTGACATTACCAAAAAATTTAACGACCGGATATGGATACAGAATAAGAATTGTAGCATCAAATCCTGAGAGTATTGGGACAGATAACGGTGAAAATATAGCAATAAATGAATTGCCTGCAATGAATATTGACGGAAATTTTGAACCCTGCTCCGGAAAAACCTACACTTATAGCACTAATAGTGATATGGGATTTGCATATTTATGGTCGGTTACGGGGGGAGATTTACAGGGAAATAATAATTCGTCTTCAATTGTTATTCTTTGGGGGACTGATTCTCTTGCTACCATACAATTGATAAAAAGAAGTCTTACGACTAATTGTACGGATACTTTAAGTTATGATATTATGGTTAAGTTTCCTCCCGTTACGGAAATTGGATATGGAAAATATGAAGTTTGTGTTGGCGAAATTGTCGAATACATATCTGCCGGAGGTTCAGTTGCTACAGATAATTGGGTGGTACAGGGAGGAACTGTTTTATCTTCAGATGGCTCAAAAGCAAGAGTCCGTTGGAATTATGCCGGTAACGGCTGGATTGAAATGCAAAAAACAAGTGAATTCGGCTGCGTTGGTAAAGATAAAAGAGATGTAATAGTGAATCCTATTCCGACAGCCCAGATATATGGCAACAGCAATGCGTATTCCGGTAAACGGACATTATACAAATCAATGGTTGAAGCCGGAACGGGGAGCTGGTGGCAGGTTATTGGAGGAACAACACAGGATTCGACTTCTGACAGTGTTTATATAACATGGGGACAACCCGGAACCGGATGGTTGCGGCTCATCAAGTACTATCAGGAAACCGATTGCAGTGATACAGCCGAATTGAATATAACAATTAATCCGGGATTGCCCGCAGGAGAAATTGAAGGCAAAAACCAGGTTTGCTCAGATAACATTGAACCATACTCAACGGAACAGGTAGATAATACTTATATAAGATGGTATGTAAAGGGTGGAAGTATAATCGGGGCGGACAATGGATTTGATATAAACGTCAATTGGAAATCTGCCGGGGCAGGAGAAGTTAAATATGTTCTGACCGAGTATGGTTCAGGAAATAAGGATTCGGTATCTCTTTCCGTAACCATCAACCCAACACCCGATATTAATTTTCCTCAATTGCCGGATATTTGCGAAAATGGTGAACCAATCTCGTTGAACATGGCTGAACCGGTTGGCGGTGATTATTCGGGAGAGGGTGTTGATATGGACTATTTTTATCCTGACAGGGTAGGTGTTGGTTCAAACGAAATAACATATTCTTTTACAAATCAATTCGGATGCGAAGGAACCAAAACAATAACAATAGTAGTTAATCCCAAACCGGAAAAACCGGTTATTAGTTCGACATCCCAGGGATTTATTTCAAATTACGATGAAGGTAATCAATGGTTTTTAAATGGTGAAGCAATTGAAGGAGAAACAGGAAAAGAACTGATTAATCATGAAAGCGGTGTTTTTTCGGTTCAGGTAACTGATTCCAACGGATGTGTTTCGGATATGTCCAACCAAATTGAAGTAGCTGTTGAGGATATACTCCGGATTACAGGTTTATCAATTTATCCAAATCCTGCGGAAAATCATGTTTTGATAAAAAACGAGTCGAATGATATAATAAGGAGAATTGAAATAATTGATATATTTGGCAATAAAGTTTTGGGATATTCATCTGATTTAATGATTCAGGATAAAGTAATCTTACAAAAATTAAATATTAGTGAAATTAATAATGGTTTTTACATAATAAAATTATATTTTAGTGATTTTATTGTCGCCGAAAAGTTGATTATAAACCATTAGCTTGTTTCCTTTGCGAAACGAGAACTGTAAACGTCATTCGACAAGTTCAGGATGACGATTTTAGATGACAGAAAAGAAGAATGGGGCACTGATTGCAGAAAACGAAAAAAGTATGAAAAAACTATATATTTTTGTTGAGGGAAATGATGATGAGCTTTATTTTAATACCATCGTCGTTCCCTTATTAATTGACAAATATGCCGATATCGAAATCATTCAATATGCTCAAATGAAAAAAGAAAAAGTTGAACTTTTTATTTTAAGTATTAATACTTTGAAGTTTGACTACCTCCTTATTGCTGATATAGATTTTCATAATTCAGTCAGGCAAAAAAAGAAATTTCTCGAATTACGGTTTTCAAATTTGGATTCTGATTTGATTTATATCGTCGTAAAGGAAATTGAAAGCTGGTATTATGCCGGTATAAAAGATGAACAAAGCAGGGAATTAGGCGTTAAACCAATGAAAAATACTAATGAACTCGTAAAAGAGGAATTCAATTTGCTTTATCACAGAAAATTCAAATCGAGAATTGATTTTATGCTCGAGTTGCTTAAGGAATATTCAATTAAAACCGCAATGAATAAGAATGAGTCTTTTAATTTCTTTGCTGAAAATGTTTTGTTCTCCGAATAGAAAATTTTTCGGATATAATTAATTCCAAATTTATTGACTCTTAACCACCGTATATCTCGAAAATGTCTTCGTAAGGAATTTGTATTTTGTTCATAACAAAATAACAACCTTCCTCTGTGAAAATCATTTTGCGGATTTCATCAATTATGTATGTTGAAAGCTTAATTTCTTTACCTGAGTAATCCCATGAAATTGCATTTATGAAGTACACTCCGGCTTTTAAATCATTTTCATTTTTATTTATTGACGGTACAATTAGCCGTATTTCAGAATTTTCAACAGATAATTTATCTTTCGGGAATTCGTAAACAATATTTCCTGCTTTATCCGAAATAAATACTTGAATTTTTCCTAAATTTGCGGATGCTTGAATATAAAACACGGATTGGTTTTTCCCATCAAAAAAGAATTTATTTGCTTTTACTTTTGCTTTTTTCCCGATTAATCCCGGAATAGCAGAATTGGAAATTGACTCGGTTAGAAGCTTGTTATCCTCTTCCTCAACAAAATTAAAAATCGTTGAGGTTCGGCTTTCCAACTGATAAAGCTTAACAAGCAGTTCTGCAAATCCGGTATTATCCATTTTCAGAAATTAAATTATTTTCAAAAAATGAATATATTGAGCAGTAGCTTGCGGTATATATAATTTAAAAATTTCATTTGTTTCCTCCCTGAATTAGTTTACATCATGTAATAATTTTACAACAACACAATAAGTTAGAACAATAAAAATGCCATTAAACTGGATTTAAGGCAACAAATTATTAACAAAAAATGTGGACAATATACTCGTTTTTCCTGGACGCTTTAAGATAGTTAATTTATGCTAGTTAGAAGAATAGAATTTATTCCATGAAAAAATGGAAAAACGAAAATAATATATTGTTGAGAAATTGTAAAAAACTACCATCATCTTTTAGTATAAAGTACCAAGAAAGTATTTTAATAATTGTATGTTTATGAATAATATTATTCAGTTGTCGAATATTATCCTTAATTGAAAAGTAAATAAATATGTTTTAGTATGGAATCTAATTCTTTTTGGTTAATAGTTAAAATCTTAATATCTTTATTTTTTTTTATTTGTCATTCCTGCGAAAGCAGGAATCCAAGGATTATTATTTCATTATTTATTGAGGTAAAGATGGGTTTTATTAAGTTCTTCGCGGCAGCAATGCTTGGATTTATATTAATTTTTAACAATTCCGATTCATGCACAAATTATTTAATCACAAAAGGAGCTTCAGTTGACGGCTCGACAATGATAACTTACAATGCGGATGCAGGCGGTTTTATGGAACCTTTAAGATTTCACCCTCCTGCAGATTATAAGGAAGGCGATTCACTTGAAATTTACGATTGGGATTCGGGAAAATATCTTGGGAAAATCAAACAGGTATTGCATACATACTCTGTCATCGGAAACATGAACGAACATCAGGTTTCTATTGGAGAAACAACTTTTGGAGGACGACCCGAATTGCAGGATACAACAGCAATAATGGATTACGGTAGCTTAATGTACATCGCTTTACAAAGAGCAAAAACTGCACGTGAAGCAATTAAAGTAATGACCGACCTTGTTGCCGAATACGGATATTGCAGTCATGGTGAGTCTTTTTCCATTGCCGACCCAAATGAGTGTTGGATTTTAGATATGTTAGGAAAAGGTGCTGAAGAAAAAGGAGCTGTGTGGGCGGCACGTCGCATTCCCGATGGTTACGTGGCGGCTCATGCCAATCAGGCACGTATAAGAGAGATTCTTGTTAATGACCCGGACAATTGTCTTTATTCAAAGGATGCAATGACATTCGCTAAGAAAAAGGGCTGGTGGAATCCCGATTCGGCAAAATTCTCATTTGCAGATACTTATGCACCGCTTGACCCGGGAGCATTGCTCTTTTGCGAAAACAGGGTCTGGAGATTTTTTTCACGAATTGCTCCCTCACAAAATTTCGATACTGCATACTGGAGAGCAGTCAAAGGAGTAGAACCATATCCACTTTACATTAAGCCCGATAAAAGAGTATCAGTTGCCGATGTTATTTCGCTTATGCGAGACCACTTTGAAGGTACGCCATGGGATATGACAAAGGGCTTAGCTGCTGGACCTTTCGGTTGCCCTGTACGTTGGAAAGGATTGACATGGAAAATCGAGGGTGATACAATCAACGACTATGCATGGGAACGTCCCGTTTCGACACAGCAGACTGCGTTTGCTTTCGTTTCGCAGATGCGTTCTTTCCTACCAAATGAGATAGGTGGCTGCTTTTGGTATGGCGTTGACGACAATTATACAAATGTTTATATGCCGCTGTATTGCTCGATGACACGGACACCTGCTTCATATTCATTCGGAAGCATCAAGGAATTTTCATTTGAATCAGCTTTCTGGGTATTCAATCTGGTTGCTAATCTTGCTTATACAAAGTATTCATTTATGCTTAAAGATATTCAGCCCATTCAACAGGAATTGGAAAACAAATTCTTTGCCGTGCAACCTGCGATAGAGCAAGCCGCCGCAACGCTTTATAAAACAGATAAGAAACTTGCAGTTGATTTCTTAACGAATTATTCGGTAAATGAAGCCGAAGGAGTTGTTGACAGATGGCAGGAGCTTTGGAAATCGCTTGTCGTTAAGTACAACGACGGATACATTAACGACGTAAATGTGAACAATGGCAGAAGTCCGAAAAGCTCCTTTTACGGCACTGAGTATCTGAAACAGGTTATTAAAGAAAAGCCCGGGTATTATGAAATGAAGTGGCAGGAGAAATAATTGATAATTGATAATTGACAATTGATAATTAACCATCCCTAAGTCATCCTGAGCTTGTCGAAGGATATTATTAACAATTAACAATTAACAATGATAATTAACCATTGTTTAAAACTTCCTTTTTTCGTAATTTCCCTCTTTGGAAACTTTTAAACTTTATACTTTATAAACTTTATGAACTAAGGTAATGAACGAACTCTATTACGGCGACTGCCTCGATGTGCTTAAGGAAATGCACAACCACAAAGTCGTCCAAATCCCCGGCAAAGGTTCACAAACCACCTTCAAGCAAAGCGTAAAAAGAGTGGATGTCGAGGAAGAGGAAATTAATATGTTTGGTGAATAATAAATTGGAGAAACCATGAAAAAGAAATTAAGAAGATCTAATTCTACAACATTAGGAGATTCCTTTAATTCCGAAATAATAGATAAAGTTTGGAAAAAAGGAAAAAGAATAACTAATAAATCTACCAAAAAGTATAGAAAGGATATATTTGGCAGAGAAATGAAATATGATGAATATGGGAACAGAAGAAACAAGAAGGGGTGGGAAATAGATCATTCAAAACCTGTAGTTTTAGGTGGTACTGACCATCTTAACAATTTACAACCTTTAAATTGGCTATCAAATCTTGAAAAAGGAGATAATTATCTTTATTAGAAATAAATATGTTTGAGGAATAAAGTAATAAAATAAATAAATTTGTTATGAAACAAATCATGAATAATAATTTCAAAAAAGAACTGCAAATTGCTTTAAAAATATTACAAAAAAATATTGATAAAGAAATAAGTAAAGTTATCAAAAACAAAAATTTAAAAAAAACTGAAACTTTAATTTTTAAATATATTATAAAAGAATTTGAATATGAATATAAGAAGCCCATTATTAAAAACTCTAATTATGGATTTTATTTAAAAGAAGATAACGACAAATTCAGATTCAAAATTAATGATCAAGAACTATGGAAATCTGTTGAATTTAAAACTGTTTATGATTTATTATTGAAAAATGAAAACAATAAATTAACTGATATGGTTAAAATTGAAAAACATTTCATTGTAAGAAATTTTATTAGTGATTATATTAATATAAAAACAAATAATTATATTATAGACAAAAATGAACGGATCAATTTAATATCTTCTTACATAAAAAAAATATTAAATCAGAGTATAAAGCATTATATTAAACTTGAACTTAAAGGAATTGAAGTCGATAATATTCATAAATTTTCGATAGATAAAAAATCGCATTTCTCTTTTCGTAGAGTTACCAAGCAAGATTTAGAGGTTGAATGTGATGCTTATGCATTTATTAATGGTACTGCAAAACCGTATATTATTACTGAATATTGTCATTGGGCTGTACCTACAACAATTTTTGAAATTCTTATGTTTACAAACAAAAGAGACAACTTAATATCCGAAACATTAAAATCAATTTCAATACTAAGACTATTTAAAACAGCAGGTGTTATTGTTATTAGTAATGTGGAGAGTTCAGAACTTAATTCTAAAAGTACAATAAATTATAGACTCTTATCTAAAAATCGAGAATTTATTTCAACTCTCGGAGATTACAAAGTTGATATTTTTAATCGCAATGAATTTATCAAATTTTGGAAAAAATTAGTACAAATATTACCTGAGAGTATTTATGATGACAATAATTATAAAAATGAACCGCTGAGTATTGCTTATAGAGCATACTTAGATGCTCTACTACAAAATAGTTCTGTAGAAAAAAGGATTACTGATGCAGTTATGGGATTGGAATCCTTGTACCTTAATGGTCAAGGTGAATTAAAATTTAGATTATCTAATTATGTTTCTTTAGTATTTAGTCATCTAGGCTTTGATTCAAAAAGGGCTTCCCAAATCATTAATCTTGGTTATGACTTGAGGTCTTCTTATGTTCATGGTAACAGTAATATTGTAAATTATACCAAAAAAATCAAAAAACTTGGGTTGTCTATTATGGAATTTCAATTAATAATATATGATTTTTTGAGATTGTCAATAATAATAGTTCTTTTACTTGAAATTGAAAAAGATGATTTTCTCAATCTTATTGATTTAGCGTTAATTGATAAAAACTCTAATATTGAATTAAGAAGGAAAATCTCATCAATTTCATCATATTTGCATTTTACTGTTCTGTCAGTTGTTACACCTGACAGCAAAACCAGCTAAATCCAATAATCAGCAAAAATCTGCACTGCTCTTTTTCTCCCTCCCCGTGAACGGGGAGGGTCGGGGTGGGGTTGCCTTTGCGTCTTCGCTTCTCTGCGTGAAATAATATAATTCCTTAACCACGTAGTGGAGTCACCTTTGTAGAAAAAGACACCCAACAACGCTCAAAGCCACGTAGTGGCGACATATTTCATGCCACAGCTACGCTGTTCAAACCCTTATTGTTACACGTTTTCTACAAAGATACCACAGCTACGCTGTTAAAAAAACAACGAAATCCAATAATCAGCAAAAATCAGCTAAATCATTTCAATCAGCTTAATCAGTGGTTCAGACATTTGCCTTTCGTTTTCGCGTTTCACCTTTTCACGTTTCCCAAAAATTCAGACTTCTGTCTTCAGACTTCTTTCTTCCGTCCTTCTGTCCTTCTATCCTTCTGTCCTTCTGTCTTTCGGTCTTTCCGTCTTTCCGTCTTTCGGTCTTCCGTCCTTCCGTCAGCCGTCTGCTGTCTACCTTTCTCCCTTACTTCGGTACATTTCCCTCGTAACTTTTATTTCTCATTTTTTGAAGCTCGTCCAACGATTTGCTTTTGCATCCTCTTTCGGTTGTGCCGATTCTAAGTTCCCATGTGCCGTCGGTTCTTGGTGTCCAGATGATTTGCTCATATTTTAAATTATCAGGGATTCTGATACTGGTAAGAGATGGATTACCAACGATAAACAGTTGACAAAGCTTTTCGAATTTTACGCCGACTCTGTCATCTTTCTTGCGTAATGTTAAGTTGTAGCCGTTGCCGTATGATTCGTACATGATATAAGTATCGTCAGGGTCAACACCTTCGTATATGAAATTGGCAGTCTTGCCATTTTCAACAAACTGTGGTACTCCAAGTTCACTGAATGTGATAATTACATCGGGATTTGAAACTTCCGAAAATCCTGCAATTGGTCCCGAACCGTCATCAGGGATGACCACACTTTTTGAAGTACGAATATCATAGTCATTTTTTGATTGTTCAATTTCAGCGACAACATCTTTGTCACGCTGAGTTCTGTAATTTTGGCAGCCCATTAGAACTATAAGAAATACTGTTGATAAAAAAATAATCTGTTTCATGTTTTCTCCTGTATGATAATAATAAATATTTTATTCTTAATATATTCTTACAGATTGTTGGAAACATATCTGAAATTTATACAAAAACTTTATTCAAATAAAGATTGTTACTTTTCTTAATTGTGTTAACGAGCAATTTTTCTGTTATAGGCACTATGCCGGGCAGTTCGCAAACAGCACCTGAGGCATAATTTGCAAGCATTGCCGCTTCGGAAGAATTTGCTTCACCTGCTATGGCGGTAGCTAATGTAGCTATCGCAGTATCACCCGCACCCGAAACATCTGCTATATGCCGCGCTATAGTAGGAACATGCCAGATATCGCCGTTCGAATCGAACAGCATCATACCTTTGGCTCCTAAGGTTAATAAAAGATTTTTCGGAACCAGTCTTTCCATTAACTTTTTACCTGCGGACAACAAATCTTCTGTTGTGCTAATTTCCATTAACAAGGCAGTTGAAGCTTCTTTCTTGTTCGGCTTAAAAAAAGTTACATTCTTAAATGCAAAGAAATTATCGAATTTTGGGTCAACATAAACCGGAATATTTGTCGTATTTGCATAAGTTATAACTTTCTCAATAAGATATTCGGATATTGTTCCTTTGTTATAATCTCCAAAAATAATTCCGGCTAAGTTTTTTTCCGATTTTAATGTAGATAAAATTGATTCTTCGGCTTCTCCTGTTATACAAGTTCTAACTTCCCTGTCCAAACGTACAATATGTTGATTATTCCCGATTATTCTTGTCTTAACGGTCGTTGGTCTTTCTTTATCCCGGAAAAGCCCCTTGGGGTCAATACCTGATTCATTGGCTATAGCGATAAATTTATCACCGGACAAATCATTCCCGATGAGTCCGAACAATATCGGATTCAAGCCAAGTGATTTCAAATTGTTTGCTACATTAGCCGCACCTCCGAGATGGTATGATTCGTTTTCAACATCAACGACAGGTACGGGTGCCTCAGGTGATATTCGAGAAACAGCACCCCAAAAAAAACGGTCGAGCATAACATCTCCGACAACGGCTATTGTCTTGCCCTGTGCTTTTGATAATATTGATTGTAATAACTCTATTGTCATTATTTAATATCCATTTTATACTTTGATAAAAAACAAATTTAATTAAAAATTCGGATTTAATATAATTGATTATGGTAATTAACTTTAACGGTCTTTAAAACTTTTTTGTTCTTTTTGGAAATCAAATCAAAAGTAAATGATATTATTCAATAAAAATATTTTTCTTATATGTGACCAATTTCCCTTATTTTGACACTTACTGTTAAATTTTATTCGCGGATAATAAATAAATGAATCAGAAGGAAAAGCAGGAGAAGTTCATGGAATTGCTCAAGCCCATAATGGGACGGCTCGAAAGGTATGCCCTTGCAATAACGATGAACAGGGATGAAGCTAAGGATGTCGTTGGCGAAACGGTAATGCTTGCATGGGAAAATTTCGATAAATTGAAATCTGATGATGCTTTTCTAAGTTTCCTGTTCACAATTGCAAGCAGGGTATATAGTAAAAGGCAGAGAGTGTTCTTTAAATTCAGGGTAAATAAAGTTCAGGATGTAGATGAGCTTTATTGCAGAACACTCGCTCCTGATGTATCAACTGATGTCGGAATATTATATAAGGCATTGGAAAAATTACCGGCAAAGCAAAAGGAAGCGATTATACTATATGAAATAATGGGTTTTTCCATTAAGGAAATAAGCAGTATTCAGGATTCTAATGAATCAAGCGTTAAAATGCGGCTTGTTAGAGCTAGGCAGAAAATTGCAGAACTTTTAGGAGTTAAAGATTACGGATTACGAAATAACAAAGCTTTAAAAATTAATGAACTTTCTAATGTGAAAGGGCAGGAAAATGAATAACAATAACAACTTAGATAAATATTTTTTACAGGCAAGAAAAGCGGAGAATCCACAGAGCTTTTTTTCGGATGATGAAATCCGGAGCATCACCGAAAAAGGATATCATGGCGGGAGTACAAATCCACTAAGCAATATTTTGAAAATACTAAAAAGGAATAAAATAATGACAGCAACATCGTTAATAATAGTCGGCTCTATTCTTTGGTTCTCGTTCACGAACACCGGAGAGCAAAATAGTTACGAATCAGGAATTACGAACCACAGGAAAGAAGACTCAAAAACAAATACAGGAATAATAGCAAATACTGATAATTTAAGTGAGCGGACAATTACGGGAATGACAGAAGAAAACACCAAGTCCGAAAACTACGGCTTGTCGAAGAACATTATTCAAATACCAATAATAATATTATCGGAAAAAGAATTGAACAAAATAGGAATATGTGAGAGTGGTGGTGGATATAGTTTTGTATCGTACAAAATAGTATCGAATGACGGCTCAATAGTACCCGAATTAAATACTATAGACACTTTCGGACTTAAAAAAGTAACTGATGAGTTTTTTGCTGTACCGGATATTGCCGATTTAGTTCCAACAGGAATAATTTCCAATTATATGAACCACGAAGGGAATCGTGCAATTATATCACAAGCTTTTGAAAATACTCCGTATATGCTTGGAGATGCAATTGAGGAATTACAATTTGAACTATTTCGTTTTCTGGACACAGTCGCAATATATAGAAACAAGGGTATCCGTGATAAGGATTATTTAAAAATCAATACTGATAATTTCCCTTTAGTCAAAAGTTTACTTCCGGTTTATTTACATGCCGGCGATAAAAATACCGGTTCGGATATACTGGTTTGGTACCTGCCAAATAAAGCATTCATTGAAAGATTGCCGGAAAGATATAAAAAGCCAATATTAGAAAATAAACGAACAAAGGAGTTGGTTGAGTACAGTTTTAAAGAGTCATACGAAAAGAAAAAGAAAGAAGAGAAAACAATATTCAGGGCAAAGTTTAATGACCCACAAAAATCTTATTGGAAAGAACTTATTTACAATACACAAACAAAACAAGTAGAAGGAATTCCCCAGACACATGATGATAAAGTAAAAAACATCGGTAATGTTCAATTGACTGTAGGCGAGCTGAAAAAAATCATGAATAATCTTCATTTTGAATTGGAACAATTTAAACCACCGTCAATTGATATATTACGATATGAAAATAATACTGATAAATTTAATGCGAACCTTTACCAGACAATTGAAAGAGCAAAGAAATCGGATGATATTGATAATTATATAGCAAAAATTCAACTCTATGGATATATTGCAAAATTGATTGCCTATGACATTCAAGGTATCGAAGAAATAAAATTGAATGATGAGGAATTGAAAAAAGTTAATGTATTTAAGGATAGCTCAGGGTATTATGCTTTAAGAGATTTTAAGTATGATATTGAACATGATACTATTCCTGAACGTCAGTTAATTCTGTCCTCATTGCCTCAAAAGAAAGTTTTTACGAAATATGGACCTACTAAAAAAGAATTGGCAGAAAATGGCTGGGATACCACGATTACGATAGGTTATTATAGAAAAAAAATTGAAATGAAGCGAACAAAATATAGTGAAGAAATTTTGAAATACCAAGGTTGGAATATCAATGAAACATTAAATATTCAACCTTCTGCCATCTCAAATATTGAGGTTATTGAAATTCAATCAAGGAAAAATACACAACCTCTAAAAATTGCATCAACTATCGTTTTTAATAATTCACCAGCCTTAATTAATGCCGATTCTTTGTTCAATTCATTTAAGGAATCATCAATATACAATTTAATTCCAATTAAAATTGGGTACTACAATTTATGGGTGGAAGATACCATTAAAAGTATTCAAACCGAATATACTCTCTGGTATGTATTGAACGAAGACCTTGTTAATGCACTACCCGAAAGATACAGAGAGTCATTGCGTAAAGAACTGGAATTGATAGCAGGTATTGAAGATGGAACAATATCAGCAGAAGAGGCATGCAATGCGATAAAAGGGAAAGAATCATATCTCGATTTATGCCGATATGAATCGGATGCTATCAAAGATTTGAAGGTTTATCCAAATCCGAATACTTCTAATGAAGTAAAATTGCAATTTAAATTGTCTAAGAGATGCAGCATCAGAATAGATGTCCATGAATTGTCGGGACGGCTTATCAGTAATGTTGGGAATATACCCTGTGCCCCGGGAGAGCAAAACCTGATTTTAGAATTCAGGAGATTTATTCCATCATCGGGAGTATATTTAATCTCTATTACAACAAGCACAGGCGAGCAGGTGGTAAGAAGGTTTATAGTGGAATGATGAAGAATTTATAAAGTAGGACAGACACATAGTCTGTCCTACTGATTTTTTTGGCATTAAACAGACGAGGGTGTCTGTTCTTTTTTAGAATAAATGTCTTTAATTGCTCCGTAAGAGCAACCTATTTGTAGAATAATCATATATCGCATTTATATTACGCTCCATAGGAGCGTCCCGTTTGTAGAATAATCATATATCGCATTTATATTACGCTCCATAGGAGCGACGTATGTGTAGCTATTCAATCCATTCAAACAAATATTGAACATCATATTCAATTTCAAATTTTTTTAGAAATTCGATATATTCTTCTCTAAATGTTTTCTTCCTGTGATGTTGTTCTTGATTCAAAATATATTTTATCACATCATCAATCTGGCTTTTCGAATACGAAAAAGCACCATACCCGGTTTGCCAATGAAATTTACCCTTGAACCAATTATTATCATTAATATATTTGGAAGAACCGGCTTTTATATCCCTTACCAAATCTGAGATGGATATTGAAGGATTTAATCCAATAAGAATATGAGTGTGGTCAGGCATTATGTAAATTGATAATAATTTATTTTCACGGTTTTGAATTATACCTGTTATGTACTTTTGCAATTCCTCACGATGCTCGCCTGGTATGAGATATTGTTTGTTTTTTACAGTAAAAACAATTTGTAAATAAATTTGTGTATATGTATTTGGCATATTTACTGTCCTACAATTAGTACGCTCCTACGGAGCTTTATTGTTAATATTAATTTATTTTCTACAAACAGTGCGTTCCTACGGAACTATTCAAATCATCCATCATTATTTTTCAAAAATCAATTTCTTATTTATTCATATTTTTAGTTTGATTCCACCATTGAATTAATTCATCATTCAACTGCTTGTTTATTTTTGGACAATCATATAAAAAGTCAGAATAAATAATAGCTTTTTTCTCTTTGTATAATTGAATAAAAATAGCAGCATAGCCACCCATTTCTGCAAAATCTTCAAATGGTATATACGAAGAATATATGCTGACTAAGCACTTACAACGTGTTTGTGAATTGAGAATTGAAATCAAAGTATCAATGTCTGATGTTTTTACCCAGTTATTTGGAAATTCATCATTAAACGTAACAAAATCATATTTTTCATATCCGTTATACATACATAATTCTTCAGTTAATAATGTAATTGGTATAAACATTGATGGAGATGGCAATATATTATTACCTTCTTTAATTATTTCATTATAAAATGAATCAATAAAATCGGAATCATCAATAGAAAAGCACCATTCATCATTCACCTTTATTTTCTCATCAAGAATTTTAAAATTTATTATAGAATCATCCAACAGCTTTAAAGTTAGCCAATATTCAGGAATGAAGTCACAAAGACCTTTTGGCTGTGCGGTATTGAATTTATTAATTATAGCTTTTTTTTGATATTTATTAAGAAAAAAGCCAATGCCATTTAAATCATATTGTTTGTATTCATCTAAAATTATGTTTATTGATTTCACAGAATCAATATTGAAGTCCATTCGTTCGTGAATTGGATTGAAAGTCTGGCAAACCGAAATCGAATTTGTAATCAAAATTAAAATTAATATCTTATCTAAACTAATATTCATTCTACATTCTACATTTTACATTCTACATTTTACATTTTACAATAGTTATCTCACTTCCGCCCCTGCCCCAACATCCTCATTCTCCGGTGTTAAAAAACAAAGCTTGCCGTCTTTTGATGCGGCTAACATCATGCCGTGGGATTCCAAACCCATGAGCTTTGCAGGTTGCAGATTTGCTACAACGACAACAATTTTTCCAATTAAATATTCCGGCTCGTAGTACTCGGCGATACCTGCTAAAATCTGACGTTTTTCGTCTCCCAAATCAACAATGAGTTTGATTAATTTTTTTGATTTCTTCACCTTTTCGGCTTCGATAATTTTTGCAGTTCTAAGCTTGATTTTAGCAAAATCATCAATCGTAATCAACTGTTGTTCTCCTTTTTGTTCTTCTACGTCACCTAATTTTCCGGTTTGCTCTTCAACTACTTTGTCTTCCACCCTGACAAAAAGAAGTTCGGGAAGTATTGTTTGATGCCCTTCGGGTAACAATGGGAGTGCAGATTCATTCCATGTATTTTTACCGGACATTCCACCGGTGGCGATTCCTGTATTTTGTTCCATATCAAGCATATTGTTGATTTTTTTACATGAGTAAGGTAAAATAGGAGAAAATAATATTGCGAGTGAGCGAACCAATTGTGTGCATACATAAAGCGTTTTAGCACATTTTTCAGGTTGGTTTTTTCCGGATTTCCACGGTTCCTCATCGTTAAAGTATTTGTTTGCCGCCCTTGCGATGTTCATTGTTTCGGTTAATGCATCTCTAAAACGGAATACTTCATAATTTTTATTTATTTTTTTAATGCCATCATATAAGGCAGATAAAATTGTGTAATCGTTCTCTTCTAAAAGGTCTTTGTTCAATATTATGTCTTTGTCTATGTCAAATGAAACCCATTGATTTTTTAATTCTATGTATTTATCGGGTAGTTGTGGTACTTGCCCTTTGAAGTTTTTATGCAAAAACTGAAGAGTTCTGTTTACAAAGTTACCGAAGATGGCAGAAAGTTCATTGTTATTCCTTGCCTGAAAATCCTTCCATGTGAAGTCTGCATCCTTAGTTTCAGGTAAATTCATTGCCAATGTGTATCGCAATGTATCCATGTAATTAACTTCAGGAAAATCTTCGATGAAATCTTTTAAGTCTATACTCCAGTTTCGTGACTTTGAAATTTTTCTCCCCTCAAGGTTTAAAAATTCGTTTGCAGGAACGTTGTCGGGGAGTATATATCCTTCGACAAGCTCAGGATGACAATTATTTTTAGCATGGAGCATAGCGGGAAAAATCAAAGTATGGAAAACGATATTATCTTTTCCGATAAAAGCGATATATCTCGTTGCTTCATCTTTCCACCATTTTTTCCATTCATCGGGAGAAGCATTCAACTTTTTGAAATGTTCTTTTGTTGATGAGATATATCCCAGTACGGCTTCGAACCAGACATACAGGGCTTTGCCATCGGCTTTATCTTTTAGTATTCCCGGAATATCGCTGATTTTAACACCCCAGTCTAAATCTCTTGTTATGGCTCTTTCGTTCAATCCCTGCTTTAACCAGCTACGGGTTTGCTGTAAAACATTGTCTTTCCAGTTATGGCTGTGGCTTTCGATATATTCTTCGAGAAATTTTTGAAATTTATCGAAACGCATATACCAATGTGTGGTTTTATTAACAACCGGTTTTTCACCGCTAACCAAACTTATGGGATTTTTCAATTCAAGCTGGTCGTAGTATGCACCGCAACTATCGCACTGGTCACCGCGGGCTTTGTCACTTCCACAATTAGGGCAAATTCCCTCGACATACCTGTCCGGTAAAAACATTTTTGCTTTTTCGTCATAGAATTGTTCTTCTTCTTTTTCAGAGAGCAAATCATTTTCCAAGAAGTCTTTGAAAAATTCCTTAGCTGTTTCGTGATGCTCCGGTATGGAAGTACGCGAATAATTATCGAAAGTCATTCCGAATTTATCAAATGCCTCTTTATTAACGTTGTGGTATTTATCTATAATATCCTGTGGCTTTACTTTTTCCTTATCGGCTGCAATTGTAATTGCAACACCATGTTCATCAGAACCGCAGATATACAATACATATTCACCTTTAAGACGAAGGTAACGTGCATAAATATCAGCAGGCAGATAAGCACCCGCCAAATGTCCCAAATGAATATATCCGTTAGCGTATGGCAATGCAGATGTAATCAGAGTACGTTTTTTCATTTCAATCCTATATAATAAATAATCATGGTAAGGATTTTGAAAACCCTACCTTTAAAAAATGTAAATTACGATTATTTTTTGTTTTTTCGTTATTCGTATCCTTCCATGCATTCAATCCCAGCGGTATTGTTTAAGATGTTGACTATTGACTATTGACTAAGAACACGTTTCGCTGTTTCGCTTTTTTACTTTATAAACTTAAAGCTGTTGTATTTTCCCTTGTGGTTCAAAACTATTAAATATACTCCCGGTGGTAATTGGGATGTATTGATATTGATATTATTTAAATTCCTGTTTATGCTTGTTAATTTGGATACATTAATTCCCAGAATATTAAATAAGTCAATGTTGGTTACTTCCATATCTATATTTTTTATTGAAACATTTTCTCTTGATATGGATAAAACATATTCATTTTTATTAACCTCTTTTTCTATACCTATAGCCAATAATTCCGAAATATCCACCTTCCATATTTTACCGATGCTGTCACGTTCAGCTAATACTATTGATTGTTTGTTTTCCCAATAAGCTATAGATAAAAATTTCTTTCCGGTCGGCGGGATTAACTGAATCCAATCAGAAAGGTCAGGTGTAGCATAAACAGAGCCATCCGTGAAATAGGTTATTAAATACCTGTCATCTACATTTGCAAATACATTGAATGAATAATTAAAAGCTCCCGGCAATGTTATTGTCGAAGAACTTGTATTTTCATCAATCACATATAATTTACCTCCAACATCTGCACCTGCTAACAATTTATTTTGAAAAACGCACATTCTCCATAAAACATAAAGATTCACATTGGGAACTACAGTCCAAGTTTGACCATTATCAGAACTTTTTTTCAAATCAGAAGGAGTATCAGCATTTGCATTGAATTCATAAATATTGTTGTTATAGGTTATCACATCCATTGCTCTGAATGTACTAATTACGTCGGGCTTTTTACCTGAAATTAATTCCCATGAATATCCGTAATTGGATGACTGCCAGATTTCCCCAAAACAAGCAAGAGTGCTGTCATTAGCATTGCCGCATTGGTTATTACCATTTTTTGAATATTGTACGGGGTCGTATGAACCTGTCCCCATATAAAGTCTGTTGCTAATTGTATCGAAGCATAATCCCCATGAATGTACAACGTTCGGTAAAATGGGTTTATTATTATCGTTATACCTCATTTTAACAAATCCATTCTCTGGATTATATTTATAGAAATTTCCTCCATCCCAGCCGTCACCACGTGAAGGGTCGCTCCCCATGCTATAAAGCGTATCCTTATTCCAGAGCAAACAATGTACTCCCTGCTCGTCAAATTGCCCGAGAGAAACCAAAGAATCACCTGTCCATTTTGCTAATAATCCTCCATCGGATTCTGCAGGTCGTGCTGTTGCAAAACCGAAATAGAGTTCGTCGTTATGAGGAGCAATTACCCATGCCCCGAACCATTGTGGATTAGGAGTATATCCCGTTGCTGCTTTGTACCAATCAGCATAATTGAAGCCGGGCAATACTTCAATTAGCTGAAATTGTGCTTCAATATTGGAACAATTCAAAATGAGTACGATATGGAACACGAATATAGATAATGTCTTTTTCATTCTATACCTTTCCTTTGATTTTTTAAAAAATTATGCCATTTATCATCAAACTTTGCCTGTCCGGACAAAAGTCAAATTACTAAAATTTTCAGTACTAACGTGTTTAAACTCATGGCAATTAATTACCCAGACTATATCCTGTTCCTTTTTACATTCTCCTTTTTCTTTCTTGATTCATTTTTTATGGAAAAATCGGAATTTTATAAATCCTGCCCTGCAAGAAATATCTGCCATCATCCATAGAAGCTCTCATGGACATTTGAAGCTTTAAGAACTTTCTTTTTTTTGCATCAATAGGTGGTACTTGAATATCCAACCTAAAATAATGATGAGCAGAAGGTTCACTTTTATAAATCTGCTCAGAATAAACTCCAAGTGTCCAAAAATCAGCATCATCATCCACAAAGCCGGCAATTACTGAGTACATCGCATCAGGGTATAAATTCACATCTTTACCCCACTTAGCTTCAATATGCAATGTTTTGCCATAATTAGCCGCATTAGGAACAATAAAATCTTTTTCATCAATATCAGGTGGGAGTTCGCCTTTATTTGAAATTATTCTCATTTCAAACCCGGCTTCCTGAGATGTGGCATAAACACCGCCGATACTAAATTTCGCAACTACTTTGTCCTCCTTGAAAAAGACAGCTTCTTCAATTGTGAATTTATCATCAATAACAGGTGCATGGTATCTGCTGGTACCATTTATAAAAATATCAACAACAGCACCGTTAATAGGTAATTTTTGTGGGTACTCTTCATCATCCGGCTTATGATAAACATTACCTGAAATAATACCTTTATCAGCATCAATATCTGTTAGTTCAACAGCTATTTCAGGAATATATCTTTTTACAATTTCTGTTGCGGAAGAAATAAGTGTTGGAACCAACAATGAAGCAGCAGATTGGGCACATTCAATATCTACATAATATTTGTCATCCCTATAAGCACTACCAATTTTTGCAAAATAGTACAGGTCTTTACACATCTTAATATCTACACCATTGATATTACTCATAAAAGTAAAAGTTTTTTCATTATAAGCCAAGCCATCCGTAGTTGGGCTTTTATATGGATTTTCCGGTCTTACTTTAGGAAGATTAACTTTCCCAAAGACCAATCTGCTGTTTCCATAAATTGTTTGACTTGTAAAAAAGTTCGAGTTAGTGAAAGTAGCCATTTTATCAAACATTTCCCTTAATGTAGCTGATTTATGAATACTTTCAACAGTTGCCTGGTCGGTAAATTTATTAACACTAGCAACATCTCGAACAGCACATTCCATAACATCGGGGTCTCCCCAAAAATAATCCCAACTTCCGAGATACGGAGGGTGCCCGTCATCCCGGACATGGCATGGTATTCCCATATCGGCAAACAGATGAAGTACTTCCCCTAATGCCCGCCAATAATGTCCCCAAAGTTTATCACGAAAATCTTTATCAGATTCAATCAAAGCTCTTCTTAGATATTCTTTACCATCTGCAAATGAAAATTCTTGGGTAAGCCAATCAGGTGCTGCAAAAGGTACATCAAATTTTTGATTATCCTCTAAAGCCCAGCTTACTGCATCAATACTGGGATTGAAATATCCCTGAATGTTTTTAAAATCTGAAAGACAATACTTATTACTACCGGGATTCTTACCGGTTGGGTCGTAAAAATGTCTTAATGCCTGCCATGCTTCCGGTTCGTCGCAGGAAAATCCTCCGTGAATTATCCACTCTCTCGATGTCATGTATCTTTCATCGTATGATGGATTATCAAGTCCTGCTTCGGTAACCTTTGTTGAACGATAAGTTGTTTTTGATAATTCAAATTCATAACCTTTAAATTTATTAAAAGTATTAGTTATGGACAAGAATTTGTCAATAATTGCAGAATTAATATCCATATGCATGTCACTATTCCACCATGCTTTCAAGGAAATTACGACAAGGAAATAGGTTATAAACCCCAAACCGATAAGAATATATTTCATTTTTTTCATAATTTCCCTCCTAAAATCTCATTAATTTAAAAGAACCATCTTCCTGCAGAGCAAGATCTACAGTATAAGTAGTCCCTTGAAACGGGAATCCAAATTCAGCGTATATTTCGCTAACACCTACGATTGTTCTATTTTTGAAATCATTTGCAAAGCTCTTCATTCTATCGCTATCCAGTTCTGTAAGTATGTCAGGATAAGTTGATTTTGCATCCTCAGTAAGCAGCATTTGTACATTCTTTGGGTCTCCGCTTGCAAATGCTTCTTCAATTTTATTTGCAGCCTCGTTAATCTTTTTCATATCCACCTTAATTCCATTTAAAGATGTTAAGGAGACAGAATCACCGGAATCACATGATATAAATTGAAAGAAGTGGAATCCTCCGGCAATGAATAAGCCAAGTAAAAAAGGTTTTAAGTATTTCATTGTTTACTCCAAAATTTATTATTAAAATGTATAGCCAAGTGTAATTGATAAAACATTGTTTTTGATATCCAACTCCTCAACATCATGAACTGATTTATCATGAAATGTTGATAAACCCATGACATATCTTATATCCAAAATCAGATATGATATACCTGTTAAATCATATTCAATTCCCCCACCAAATGCCAGTCCCGAGTCGAATTCTTTAATGTCATCATAGACATAAGTTTCATCGGGAGTAACCAGTCCCTTATTTGTATTGTAGGACAATTCAATCCCTGCATTAATAAAGGGATTTAACTTTCCTGATTCGAGTGTATATCTTATTAGAATCGGCACAGAAACATAATCAATTTTTGAAGTAGAGTCACCTTGTACATATCCTTTTTGGTTGTAAAGTATTTCTCCCTGAAGACCAAATCCCTTTCCAAATCTATAAACAAAAAAGCCACCTGCAGTAAGTCCCATACGGCTGTCTGCATTCGAAGGAACGTCGTTTCCATCAATCTTTGCAATATTGATGCCAGCTTTAATCCCAAACATATATGGAGAAAAAAGATGTGTTTGCCCTAAATATGTTCTATTTTCCTCCTTTGGCTTTGTAATGGGTACAGTCGGAGGAGGTTCGTTTTTAATCCGTTCTGGTTTTTTCTGTTCAACAGGTTTTTCCTTTATCGGAGCTTCTGAATTTTTTGTTTGGGATTCTTCTGTACGGATAATTAACTTAATATTCGATTTTTCAGTCCATCCTTCTTTTTCCTGTGCTTCGATATAATACCAATCACCTTGTGTCTTCAAAATTTTTACCTGAATATTTTGTGAAAGTGAGCGAAGTTTTTTTGATTTTTTATCAGGTTTATCATAAACACTTGCCATCTTAACACCTACAACTCCTTCATTAGAAGTTACCTGCGATTGTGCAGAAATTACTGCCGACAACAACAATAAAATTATAATAAAATTAAATTTGCCCATATCTACCTCATATAATTAACAAATTAATATTTAAATTAAGGAAATTTATATAGTCTGCAAAAAATATTCAAAAAATTGTATAATATTGTTGAAATATTAGGAAAATTAAGATAATATTGTACGCTTTTTTATTAAAGCAAATTGCAAAAGAGATTTTAATTGAATAAGTTTAGCAGAAAAATTATTCCTTATTTTTTCCATTAAAAATAATTATTAATTTTATACTTCATAGAAACAGTTCCTGAAATTCAAAATTAGGAATGTGGAGTTAGTAATTAGAAAATATTGTATTATAAAAATTGACAGAACGAATAAATTTGAAATTTAGCAGATAGTTGACAGACATAAGATAACAGCGTAAAGTTATTAAAATTAAGAATATGAATTTAGGAAACAGTGATGATTGATAAAAAAGACTTAATAGAAATATTTGATAGCCCAAAAGATAAAAAAGGTTCTTTGCCAAAGGAGATGGCAATATTGCCTTTGCGGGATATAGTAATTTTCCCGTATATGATTTTTCCTGTGTTGATTGGCAGGACTTCTTCTTTACGTGCTGTTGCCGAGGCAGTAGAAAACGACAAATTTATATTTGTCGTTGCACAAAAAAATCCTGTAACAGAAGACCCGACTTTTAAAGATATTTATTTGCATGGTACAGTAGCAAAAATCATTCAGATACTGAAACTACCGAATAATTTACTGAAAGTATTGGTTGAGGGTTTATTTCAGGCGAAGATAGTAAAACCAATTGAAGGATTGGATTATTTGTTGGCTGAGTACAAACAGGTCCATGCCGATTATAAGGAAAATGACAAGGAATTACAGGCACATTTGAGGAAAACGAACGATCTGTTTTCGAATTATGTGAAGATTAATCACAATCTTCCTCCAGACCTTATTCATGCTTACGAAAATATTGATGACCCTGTTAGAAAGCTTTTCTTTGCTGCAGCAAACATAAACGTTAAAGTTGATATAAAGCAGATAATTCTCGATAGCAAAACTTTGAAAAAGCAATACTTTGAATTAGCTCAAATATTAAATACGGAAATCGGTATGCTGAAAATGCAGGAAGAAATTGGAGAGAAAGTAAATAATTCGATTCATAAATCACAGAAGAAATATTACATTCAAGAGCAAATCAGAGCTTTGCAAAAAGAGCTTGAAGAAGAGGATGAAGTCAGTCCTGAACTCGCTTCACTCAAAGAAGCAATCGAAAAGTCAGGAATGCCCAAATATGTAAGGGAAAAAGCCGATGAGGAGTTCGACAGATTGAAAAAAACTCCGACAATGTCACCCGATTATTCGGTCAACAGGACATATCTGGAATTTCTAACTCAAATTCCATGGTTTAAAAGAACAGATGATGATTTGGATATCGAACATGTTAAGAAAATTTTGGATGAAGACCATTACAATCTCGAAAAACCCAAAGAAAGAATATTGGAGTTTATAGCAATATTAAATCTGGTTGGATCTCTTAAGAAACAAATTCTATGTTTTGTCGGACCTCCCGGTGTTGGGAAAACATCACTTGCAAAATCAATTGCAAGAGCATTGGGACGTAAGTTCGTTAGATTTTCACTCGGTGGTGTCAGAGATGAAGCTGAAATCAGGGGACACCGCCGGACTTATGTAGGTGCCTTACCCGGTAAGATAATTCAGGCGATGAAAAAGGCAGGAACTGTAAATCCTGTTATCCTTCTCGATGAGGTTGATAAAATGTCAATGGATTTTCGTGGAGACCCTTCTTCGGCATTGCTTGAAGTACTTGACCCTGAACAAAATGTTGCATTTAATGACCATTACATAGAAATTGATTATGATTTGTCTAATGTCCTGTTTATAACAACGGCAAATGTTCGTTATAACATTCCCTTACCTTTGCAGGATAGAATGGAGATAATTGAACTTAGCAGTTATCTTGACCCGGATAAAATCGAAATTGCAAAAAGGCATATTATTCCAAGGTTGAAAGAAGAAATGGGTTTAACCGATTTCAATATTTCGCTACCTGATAAATCATTATTGAAACTAACACGGGAATATACTCAGGAAGCAGGAGTCCGCAATCTTGAAAGGGAGATTGCCTCTATTTTCAGAAAACTTGCAAAAGAAATCATTACCGGCTTTGATATGTCAAAAGTGAAAAACAACGGTGGCTCTGATGAAGAGCATAAAGCCAGAACTATTTTGAAAGACAATCCTGAATTTAAGAAAGTAATTGGTGAAAAGAAATTTGTTATTGATGACAAAAAAATTGAGGGGTATTTAAAAGCACCAAAATTCAAATCTAAAAAAGATGAACTTCATGATAAAGTTGGAGTTGCTACCGGTCTTGCCTGGACAAGCGTAGGAGGTGATACATTACCGGTTGAAGTTACGATTATGCCCGGTTCCGAAAAACTTACATTAACGGGTAAACTCGGAGACGTGATGCAGGAGTCAGCAAAAGCGGCTTTGTCTTATGTAAGAGCAAATTACAAATCGCTTAATTTGAATGAAAATTTTTATCACAAAAAGGAAATTCACATTCATGTTCCCGAAGGAGCTATTCCAAAGGATGGACCGTCTGCAGGTATTACAATTGCCATGGCACTGATTTCTGCGGCATCCGGTAAACCAATAAGAGGCGATGTTGCAATGACCGGCGAAATAACATTAAGAGGAAATATTTTACCTATCGGCGGATTGAATGAAAAACTCCTCGCCGCAAGAAGAATTGGCATCAGTAAAGTTCTTATACCTTATGATAACAAACGGGACATAGAAGATATCAGACTTGAGATTAAAGACGGAATGGAAGTGATTCCGGTTAAACATATAGATGAAGCGTTATCTGTTGTTTTTACAAAGACTTATTCTAAAAAACCACTTGTAAATAAAAGGAAAACAGACAACAGAAGACGGACAACGGAAAACGGACAACGGAAGACGGACAACGGAAAACGGACAACGAAATAATGAACGATTACAGAAGATATCTTGAACCAAATACAGTCGCCAAGCTTGCTAATATTGAGCTAAAGGCAAGACTTGTAGTCGAAGGATTTATAACAGGTTTGCACCGTTCCCCATATCATGGCTTTAGTGTTGAGTTTGCCGAACACCGCCAATACAGGACCGGTGATGAGTTCCGGCATATTGACTGGAAGGTGTTTGGCAGAACCGATAAATACTACGTCAAACAGTTCGAAGAGGAAACCAATTTGAGAAGTATGATTGCAGTTGATGCGAGTGCTTCGATGAAGTTTGCTTCCAATGGCAATATCTCAAAATTTGAGTATGCTTCTTATCTCGCTGCTGCATTGTCTTATTTATTAATAAAACAAAGAGATGCAGTGGGTTTGTCGCTATACGATACCGAAATTAAGACATTTGTTCCGGCAAGTTCGCGTCAGTCACAGATTCATAATATTCTTCGTATGCTTGACTCAACGACACCTGCAAATCAGACTGGAACTTCCCAAGCATTGGATTTACTTGCCGAAAGAATCAGGCGACGCGGTTTAGTTGTAATAATCAGCGATTTTTTTGATGATATGCAATCTGTAATTAGTGCATTGCAACATTTCCGCCATAAAAAGCATGAGGTTTTAGTTTTTCAAATACTTGACCCTAGGGAAATAGATTTTAAATTTGGTAGAGATGCAGTTTTCAAAGATATTGAAATGGGAGATGAAATGACTACCCAGCCATATCAGATTCAAAAAGCTTATGCTCAAACAATGAAAGAATTTATTTCAGGTATTAAAAAAGCTTGCCGAAATGCAAACATTGATTATAACCTTATAACAACATCCGACCCATTCGACAAAGCAATGAGGGAATTTATTGCTAAGCGGAACCAGATGGGATGATATTTATTTAGGAAAAAGGAACAATTTCCTATCATGCAACTTTATTTATTCAATGATTGTTTATAAAAGTCAACTGACGGATATCAACAATATTCTTAGAATGAAGAAGATATTGTCATAAATACTCCATTCGAAGCAGGTACTGCCCTGCAGACACCTCCAACGCAAAGAATACCTTCTCTTTGCCTGCCAAAACCAAGGGTAAATCTTGTTGCATCATAGACGTAAGTTAGCGAACCTGTGATATAATGAATACGGCGTTCTTCAAACTCATTCCCGTAATTCCATAAATCCGAAAATGATATGTACCAATGAGGAGCAACGGTAAGTTCTGCAAGCCCCATCATCCAGTTGCCGTTTTGATTATCAGCTTCATGCAAGGTAGAATCCTGTGTTGCCCACAAATGCTGAGCTTCAAATCTCAATGCATATTCCGATGACATTTTATATGTCAAATCTCCAATAATAATATTAGTGTGGACTTTACCATACTTTGCGGAACCTTCGGCTTCGAGAATATCTTTATCGTACAATTGATTTAAATATGTTAAAATTATTTTAACGTCCGAATTGATTTTCCGCGTTATTTCGGCATGGATTTCCCTGAAATATATTCTGTCTCCAAGCTCGAATATTGGGGATTCGTAAGTATAGACCTGCCCGGAAATCGAATCAATATCCTGCGGATTTTTTACAATTGAGTTAATCTGTGAATAATTCAGGTTAATGGTAGTACCGTAATCTCCTCCTAACATTGTTTTTCTGGGAATTGTATAAGTCGCTTCTGTCTGGAATCCGATTTCTCCGTTTAACTGTGTTCCATAAGGATACATTGCTGCTAATGAATAAGTATGTTGTTTGGTTAAAGGTGGCAGGAAATTTAATAATAAGGAATTGCCTAATTCATTTCTGTCACTTCTAACATCCATGTTATCATTCCTGTGCAAATTCAATGATAATCCAAAACCGGACGTAAAATAAGATGCATTCACCAAAATAGCATTACCTGGATTAAAACTGAAATAATTGGCACTGCTTGGGTCTGCATTTTTATAACCGTATTCTCCGTCAAGAGAGAATTTTTCTCCATTAACAGATAGTCTTCCTGCCCAGAGTAGAACATTTTCAGGAAGATTATATTTTGAGGATAAATCCTTCTGGAATTTGCTTATAACACTTCCACCTAAAGAAAATTGCAAATTTTTAGGCAAAGATTCCGCAAACAAATCATTTAAACTAAATCCTATATCTCCACCCCGGACAATTCCTTCACCAAGACTCCAAAATTTCCTCTGTTTCCCGATTATTCCTTTGATTTCGATACCATCGGTGGGCCTGAATTTAACCCTTAAACCATCCATAGCATTGTCGTAACCTAAAGCATATTCCTGGTATGAACGAAAAATCATACCACTACCGAACTGCTCATAATAATTACCGGCTGTAATATCGATAATTTCAGATACAAATTCTCCAAAACGATATGCTATTCCGTTGCCTTGGTATCTTTTATCAATACCCAAAATCGGATTAAGGTAATTTTCATAACGTAAACCGGCATTGAAATGAACGCTTGAGATATTTAACCAAAGAAAACCCATTGACAAGACCTGCTCGTCAACATCAGGAGCCCCGATAAGCGAATCCTTTGCATAGGATTGCATGTCCAATTGAAAATTTCCTGTAATCCGGAAATTGCTTAAAACATCATCCTGGGCAACGGCAATGGAAACATAAAAAAACAAGACAGCCATAATTGATAAAATCTTCAAACTTTTCATAATTCCCTTTTTTAACAAATCCATACTTTTACAAACTTACAAATTATTAAATTATAGTAAATATTTAAATAACAATTGCTCTCAAATTTTATATGGACTTTTTAAAAACATATATTCTGACAACTTTTCAGATTGATTTGTCAAAATTTCATTATTTACAAATTTAAAACTTGTCATTTTTTCATTTAATCTGTCAAAAATTCACATAAACCCTTTTTGGCACACAATTTACATATCTTTTGTTTGTAGTTTTTTTAAAAATTTTGTCAAACAAATTTTTATATAAAGGAGGGTTTTAAAATGACTTTAGTAAAATATAATCCGTTTCGCGGTTTCGATTCTTTGGCAAAAAGAATGAACGATTTCATGAGCGATTTCGATAAAGACTCTGTGTTCAGAGATTTCAACATTGGTTCAGGTAGATTTCTCCCCGTAACCGATATTAGAGAAGATGAGAAGCATATATTTATCTCTGCTGAAATCCCCGGATTAAGCAAAGATAATATCAAAGTAACAATTAGCGATGATAATGTGCTTCAAATCAGAGGCGAGAAAAAACATGAAGAAAAGAAAGAAAACGAAAGCTATATAAGAATGGAAAGAGTTTTTGGAGAATTTACACGTTCATTCATTCTTCCCGAAAACGTAAAAGATGATAAAATTAAGGCAAAATTTGAAAATGGTGTCTTAAACATCGCTTTAGAAAAAATCGAGCCATCGAAACCAAAAGAAATTGAAATTAGTATTAACTAATGAATTCTAATGAAGGGGTGAATTATCGTTCACCCCTTTCTTTTTTGATATAAAAACAACATTATTTTTTTTTCAAATGAATCATCTTGAATATTGTCCTTAATGAGTTTTTTAATTCATATAATCTTCATATTTTTGCTTTTTATATTTTTTGAAATTAATTATAACTATATATTTAGGATAGATAATGGAAAATACATTGTTTGAAAAAAGTCGTGCAGGTAGAAAAGGTTATACATTACCTGCTATTGATATACCTCAGGAACAAATTCCTGAGAATTATCTTCGAAAAATTGATTTACATTTGCCCGAAGTCAGTGAAAATGAAATAGCAAGACATTTTACTAAATTGTCACATTTGAATTATAGCATAGAAGAGGGTTTATATCCTCTCGGTTCATGCACAATGAAGTACAATCCGAAGGTGAATGAATATACAGCATCCTTGCCGGGATTCACAGAACTTCATCCTTGCTCTGAAGTTCGCAATGCTCAAGGTGCTTTACAACTGATGTATGAACTTCAGGAATTGTTAAAAGAAATCACAGGTCTTCAGGGTTGTACTTTGCAACCTGCCGCCGGCTCTCATGGCGAGTTTACCGGTATTAATATGATTGCCGCCTATCACCAAAATGACAACAAAAGAAAAAATATTTTAATTCCTGACTCGGCACATGGTACTAATCCGGCATCGAGTGCAATAGCAGGATTTTCAATTGTTGATGTCAAATCTAATGAAAACGGCCTTGTTGATATCGAAGACTTAAAGTCTAAATGCAACGACGAAGTTGCCGGATTCATGCTCACTAATCCAAATACTCTTGGATTGTTTGAAACACAAATTGTTGAAATCGAAAAATTGATTCACGGTTGTGGCGGATTGATGTACATGGATGGTGCTAATATGAACGCTCTTATGGGTATTGTAAGACCCGGAGACATGGGTTTTGACTGTGTTCATCTTAACCTCCATAAAACATTTTCAACACCACACGGTGGCGGCGGTCCCGGTTCAGGTCCTGTTTGTGTTAGTGATAAACTTGTAGATTTTCTACCAGTTCCAAGAGTCGTAAAAAATGGGAATAATTATGATTTGTCCTATGACTTTCCGAAATCAATCGGTAAAGTAATGGCTTTTTACGGCAATTTCGGTGTTATGATTAGGGCGTACACGTACATTCGTATGCTTGGTGGAGAAGGTTTGAGAAAGGTTAGCGAAAATGCAATTATCAATGCAAACTATCTGCTTTCGAGATTGAAGGAACACTTTGACTTGCCTCATGACCAGAGATGTATGCACGAATTTGTCCTCAGTGGCGACAGGCAAAAAAATCTTGGTGTTACGACAAAAGATATGGCAAAAAGATTGCTTGATTACGGCTACCATGCACCAACAATTTATTTTCCGTTGATTGTTCACGAAGCTTTGCTTGTAGAACCGACTGAAACTGAAACATTGGAAAGTCTGGATGAATTTGCCGATACATTGATTCAAATTGCTAAGGAAGCGGAAACAAATCCCGAACTTGTCAAGGATTCGCCGCAAAATACTCCGGTTAAAAGATTGGATGATGCTTTGGCCGCAAGGAATCTCGATATTCGATGGAGTTAATAAAATAAAATTATTTGGTAATTTTATTTTTCCCGGAGTTTAGATTGTTCGGTGTTCCGTCTGTTCAGACTCACGTCATCTTGAGTCCATTGAAGGATGTTTAAAAATAAATTATATTTTCGAGTATTTAATAAGGAAATAATAAAATGCAGATAGGAATTGTAGGATTACCTTACTCAGGGAAGACAACTTTTTTCCAGACTTTAACTGAAACACATCTGGATCCCAATGCACTTCAAAAAAGAGATGCAAATATTGCTGTCGTTAAAGTCATTGACGAAAGGTTGGATAAGCTGACCGCTATTTTCAATCCAAAGAAAAAAGTTAACGCTACAATCGAAATTGTTGATATGATTGGCTTACAAAAAGGAGACCACAGCTCCCAAAGTTTCACAGCCAACTTTTTATCCAAAGTAAAAACCAATGATGCAATTATTCACGTGGTACGAGGTTTTTCTGACGACAGTATTTCTCATGTTGACGGTAGTATTGATATTTTGCGGGACATTAAAACTCTTGAAGAGGAATTTTTCCTGGCAGATATGTCGTTCATCGAAAACCGGCTTGAAAAGCTCGAAAAAGAAGCTTTAAAACCAAAGAACAAAGAACTTGCACTAAAAGAAAAAGAAGTAATGCTTAAATGGAATGAAGCATTGCAGAATGATATTCCCTTACGTGAACTGGAAATGACTGAAGATGAACAAAAATATATAAAAAACTATCAGCCCCTTTCTGCAAAGCCATTGCTTCTTGCCATCAATCTTGACGAAAAAGATATTAACAGTTCGGATGTTATTGTCAAATCCATAAGTGAAAATATCAAAGGAAATAATATTCGAATTGAACCCTTTTATGCAAAAATCGAAATGGAGCTTGTAGCTCTTAATGACGAAGAAAAGCAAATGTTCATGGAAGAGTACGGAATCAAAGAATCAGCTTTAGCCAGATTGATTAGAAGTGCTTATTCTTTACTCGGATTACAATCTTTCTTTACGGTAGGCGAAGATGAATGCCGTGCATGGACAATCAAAAAAGGTGAAAATGCTCAAGGTGCCGCAGGTACTATTCATACTGATTTCTTTAATAAATTTATTCGTGCTGAAGTTGTGTCATACAACGACTTCATCAAATACGAAACGTTTGCAAAATGCAAAGAAAATGCCGTTTTCCGCCTCGAAGGAAAAGAATATATTGTTAAGGACGGTGATATATTACATGTAAGGCATGGATGATAGTCGTCAGTCAATAGTCGTCAGTCAATAGTCGTCAGTCAATAGTCGTCAGTCAATAGTCGTCAGTCAATAGTCGTCAGTTAATAGTCGTCAGTTAATAGTCGTCAGTCAATAGTCATCAGTCAATAGTCGTCAGTCAATAGTCGTCAGTCAATAGTCGTCAGTCAATAGTCGTCAGTCAATAGTCGTCAGTCAATAGTCGTCAGTCAATAGTCTTAAGATAAGACAATAACAGAGCTGTTGAATGTATATAAGAAAAAATGAGCAGCATGGGAAAAGCAATTCCGTATGCATTGAGTTGAAAAGTTTTTTAACTTGATATTTGTTATATTCAAAAAATGATTTTAAATTGAAAATAAAAAAATGATGAAATGCTTAATGTTTGATGTAATAAAATTGAAAATGTTCATTACAGGACAAATTATGAAAATAATAAATAGAATAATATTGTTGACAGGAATTATTATTTCCTTGGCTTTGTATTCCTGCGATGAGATAACAAAGGATTATCTTGAAACTAAGGGAACGGTAAAAGACGATACTACATTTGTCAAAAAAGCATTGATTGAAGATTATACCGGTTTTACTTGTGGAAACTGTCCTTATGCACATGAGGAAGCAAGCCGATTACATGAATTATTTGGTGAAAACTTGATTGTGTTGGCTATTCATTCGAGCTATTATGCAAAACCGACAACTGCACATCCTTATGATTTCAGAACCGAAACGGCAACTGAATGGGATAATTTCTTCGGTGTTAGTTTTTCGGGTTTACCGAATGGGATGGTAAACAGGCGTGGATATTTATCGGGCAATCACACTTTAAAGCATGACAGCTGGCAACAGACAATTGACGAAGTACTGTCTGAAAAGCCGATTGTGTCTCTGGAAATCTCTGCTGTTTATTTGAAAGAAAGCAGGCAAATATTGGCTTTTGTTACGTATATGTACAATGAAAAACTTGATAAATATCATAACCTGAATGTCTGCATAGTTGAAGATAGCATAGTCCAATACCAAAAATGGTACCGGCATGACCCGGAAGATGTGGAAGATTATGTCCATAATCATGTATTTAGGGCGGCGTTGAACGGAACATGGGGAGAAAAACTGAATACACAATTGGGAATAAAAACATATTCTTATACATTACCTGATGACAGCGACTGGAGGCATGAAAAGTTGAAAATTGTTGCTTTCATCAGCGATGTAGGAAATACTTTTGAAGTATTGCAGGCAGGCGAATCGGAGATTAGGTAATTACTAAATTACTGTCCCGGAAGATTGTTGTGTTGAACTGAATCATTAGATAAGATTTGGAGTATGAGCCAGGTAATTGTTAATTGACTTCCATATACCGTTGGTTTGAGGTGAAAATTGAGAATAATTACATCTAGCCTTATATTATTTTTACTTTTGACATTACCGGCTTTTAACCAAAAACAAGGACAAGCACGGTTGGATTCTCTTTTGAAAGAAATGAGATACTCCAAAAAACAAGATACAATAAAAGTGAATTTACTTAGCTCCATTGCTTTTGAATATAATTCGATTAATCCCACAAAAGGTATTGAATATGCTTCACAAGGAATAAGCTTATCTAAAAAATTACATTATGAGAAAGGATTGGCTCAATGCTATAATACAATTGGTGTTTGTTATTGGGCTAAATCCGATTTTCCAAAATCCCTCGAGTATTATTTTAAAGCATTAAAAATCAATGAAAGTATCGATGATAAAAAAGGAATCGCCAAAAATCTCGGTAATATCGGGATTATTTTTCAGGAACTATCATCTTTCAAAGAAGCGTTGAAATATTATTTCAAAGCTCTAAAAATTGACGAAGAAATAAATGATAAAAAAGGAATAGCATCAAATTTACTTAATATAGGAAATGTTTACACTAAAACAGATGATTATTCAAAAGCGTTAAATTATTATTTTAAGGCATTGAAAATCAATGAGGAGTTAGGTAAAAAAGCAGGGATAGCTATCAACCTTGGGAATATAGGCGCTGTTTACCAAAAACAGGGAAATTATTCGGAAGCCCTGAAATTCATATTTAATTCTTTAAAAATCAATAAGGAGCTAAACAGAAAAAGAGGTGTTATGCTTAATCTTGGTAATATTGGCGAGATATATTTGAATATTGTTTTAGATACTGCATACCGACAAAAAGTAAAAGAGAAATTTGTACAGGTTAATAAAAAATATTTTTATATAAAACACTCAATTAAATATTCACTTAAGGCAGCTGAAATTGCGTATGAAATAAATGCGAACAACGAGTTAACGGGCTGGTACTCAAATTTATCAAAAGCATACAAAGAACTAAAGGATTGGGGAAGGGCATACCATTATTCAGTATTGTGCAATCAAATAAAGGATTCAATCTTTTCTCAGGAATCCAAAAATAAAATTACTTCATTAGAGTTCCAGAAAGAAAAAGAACTGAAAGACAAGGAAATTAAAATCCAAAAACTGGAAATTGAAAGAAGAGAGATAATTATATATTATACTATTGCTGCTGCATTTCTTATCGCACTTTTAGCTTTCTTTATTTATACAAGATTCAGGATTAAACAGAAATCAAATTTACTTCTCGAAAGTAAAAATATTGAGATTTCATATCAAAAAGAGATGGCTGAACGTGCTTTTTTCAATATAAAAATGATGAGTGAAATAGGACAGAAAATTACTAAAAACCTTAGTGTTGTAAGTATAATTGACACTGTTTTTGATAATGTAAGTGTACTCATGAATTCTACAGTTTTTGGTATCGGAGTATTCAACCGGAAAAAAAACAGGTTGGAATTTTATGGAGCAAAAGAACTCAACGAAACATTGCCTTTTTTTTATTTTGATTTAACTGATGAAAATCATTTAGCGGTTTATTGTTTTAAAAATCAGGTGGAAATCAGAATTTCGAATTACAAAGATGAAGTAAAAGACTTTTTAAACATGCTCCCTGAACCAAAAGCCGGAAAGAACACCGAGTCAATTCTTTATTTGCCTTTAAATACTAAAGAAAAAAAAATTGGTGTAATATCTGTACAAAGTTTTGAGAAAAATGCCTATTCGGTACATCATTTGGATATTCTTAGGAACCTTTCGATTTACGTTGCTATTGCACTTGATAATGCCGAAGCATATAACCAAATTGAGAATCAAAATGTTGATATTGACTATAAAAACAAAGTACTTAAGAACCAAAATGAAGAAATTATACAGAAGAATAACAAACTAATTGAATTGAATAATTCTAAGGACAAGTATTTATCATTGCTAAAAGCTGAATTAAAACTAGCAGCAGAATATGTGAAATCATTAATTCCACCTTCTTTGGACTCAGTATACGTAAAGACGAAATGGCTTTACATACCATCCCTTGAAGTTGGTGGAGATTCTTTGGGATATCATTGGATAGATGAAGATAATTTTTCATTTTATCTTATTGACGTTAGCGGTCATGGTGTCGGACCTTCGTTGCATACAGTATCCATTATTAATTCCATAAAAAATGAAACTCTTCCTAATGTTAATTTCAGGATTCCCGAAGAAGTACTTACGGCATTGAATGATACTTATAAGATGAAAGACTATAACGACATTTACTTCACAATGTGGTATGGAGTATATAATAAAAAATCAAGAATATTAACTTATGCAGGAGCAGGGCATCCTCCAGCTTTTATAATTACAACTGAAAACAAAGTTCTTATTCTTGAAAGTTCAAACATAGTTGTAGGTTTTGTGTCTGGATTTAAATACCAAAGCTATGAATTAAAAATAGATACTCCTTTAAAAATCTATATTTTCTCAGATGGAGTTTACGAAATCAGGCAGAAAAACGGTACATATTGGAAATTGAATGAAATGTTCGATTACCTCAAAAATAATAATACTGACGATAATCTAATGTCTTTGTACAATCATGTCAGGGAGTTAAGAGGCAAAAAACATCTCGATGATGATTTTTCAATCCTTAAAGTCAGTATTGAATAAAATTTTTCATTCAATACCAAATTTTCATTTGTTTATATCAGCCCACAACATTTTTAATTTGTGAAATAAGGATATAATTTATTTGTAATATCTTATTTATAGAATATTAGTAACTTAAACAATCTCATGTAATAAGAGTTTCAAGAATTTGACCGACGGAGTTAGAGAATGAAGAACAGAGATATAAAAAAAACAGATAATGCGTAATCTCAATTATAATAATAATTACATGAAATAGGGAAATAATTCTATTCTATTTGAACTATTATCTTTAAATTTGTTGGTTAAAATATTTTTTCAAAGATAGAAAGTGATTCTGCCATGATTGTTAATAAACCGTTATTGCAAGAGCTGTTCAGAGCTTTCCATATTCAAAGATGGAATGACCGTGTGCGTCCCATGGAATTGCTCGAGATGGATAAACATGCTCACAAGATGATTATTGCATACTGCCTGGCTAAATACGAAGAGGATGAAGGTAAAAAAGTTAATTGGCATGCTATCATAAAGGGTGGTATTTATGAGCTTCTACGTAGAATCACACTGTCGGATATGAAATCCCCGATTTATAATAAAATCAAAAAGAACAAGCCGGTTTTCAGCCGTTTGAATAAATATGTTTTCAATGAACTTGAACAAATTATTCAAAGCGAAGAAATCAAAAATGAGATTAAACTTTACCTGCAGAATGAAATATGCGAAGATAATTTAAGCAAAAGGATACTTGAAGCGGCTCATATTTTTTCGAGCTATTGGGAATTCAGGATTATCAAGCTGTCAAATCCCCCTTCCTATCAGAATATAAAAATCGAAACGGAACTATTGAATACTTTGGATTCATATAAAGACTTGGCAGGTGTCAGTAAGCTAACCCAGATGCATACGATTACAAATTTTGTTGATTTGTTCGGACACTTGAGATTCCAAATTCGCTGGGCACAGCTTCCGAGAGTGCCCAAAACATCCGTATTGGGGCATTCTCTCATGGTTGCCTGCACTGCTTATTTTTTTGCGAGGGATAATGATGCCTGCGACAAAAGATTATTTAATGATTTCTTTGGCGGATTGTTCCATGACCTTCCTGAAGCTGTTACGAGGGATATAATTTCTCCGGTAAAAAAATCCTCGAAGGAATTTGAAAAGCTGATTAAGGATATTGAAAAAGAGCTTGCCGAAAAAGAGATTTATCCGCTTGTGGAAAAGCATTGGAGGGATGAGATAAGTTATTTCATAAGCGATGAATTTGACAATAAAATCATTATTAAAGACAAATTAAATTCCGATTTAAGTGTTGATGAAATAAACAAAAAATACAATAGTGACAAATACAATCCCTACGACGGGCAGTTAGTGAAGGCGGCAGATTGCCTTGCGGCTTTTATGGAAGTTTGGAATTCATGCCGTTCCGGAATTACAACGGAAGAATTGACAAGTGCTGCAAGAAAGATAAGAGAGGATGAGCAGAAGATAATCGGTAAGATTAACTTGAAAAAATTGTATGAGGAGTTTGAGGAAGTATAAGGGAAGCGTGAAGTGGAAAATAAAATGAATATACTTTTTACTTTCTACTTTCAAACTTGCTACTGATTTAATGTGCTTCAAACCAATTATTCCCAATTCCCACTTCTGCAATCAAAGGAACTTCACCTAAAGAAAATGCCGATTCCATTTCCTTTTTAACAAGTTCTTTCATGATTTCAATTTCAAATTTTGGTACTTCAAAAACAAGTTCATCATGTACCTGAAGCATCATTAAAGATTTCAGGTTTTTCGATTTCATTGCTTGGTCAACTTTAAGCATTGCAATTTTTAATATATCGGATGCTGTTCCCTGTATAGGCATATTGATAGCGGCTCTTTCCGCACCTGTTCGAATGTTGTTGTTTCGGCTTAATATATCAGGGAAATACCTTCTTCTTCCAAGTAGTGTTTCAGCATAACCTTTCTTCCTTGTAGAGTTAATTGTTTCATCCATGTATTTCTTTATACCCGGATATTTCCTGAAGTAGTTATCAATAATTTCCTTTCCTTCAGTCCGGTTGATTCCCAATCTCTGGGCAAGCCCGAAACTTCCCAAGCCGTACATTATGCCAAAATTCACAGTCTTAGCTATTCGTCGCATATTCGAATCAACTTCATCTAATCTTTTATCAAATAAGTTCGCCGCTGTTGTGGCATGAATATCCAATCCTCTTTTAAAAGCGGAAATCAGATAATCATCCTGGCAATAGTAAGCCATAATCCTTAATTCAACTTGTGAATAGTCGGCTGATAAAATAACACTGTCCTCATTTTCCGGGACAAAAGCCATACGGACTTTGCTCCCTATTTCTGTTCTAATGGGTATATTTTGAAGATTTGGTTCAATTGATGATAACCTCCCTGTAGATGCTATCGTTTGGTTATAAGTTGTATGAATCCTTCCCGTTTCAGGATTAATTATTTTTGGTAAAGCTTCGACATAAGTCGAAATTAACTTAACAAGTTGGCGGTATTCCAAAATCAAATTTGCAATAGGATAGATGCCGGCAAGTTCTGTCAACACCTGTACATCGGTACTGTAGCCGGTTTTTGTCTTTTTTGTCGGGGGAATCATCAGCTTTTCAAAAAGTATGTGTCCCATTTGCTTGGGTGAATCAATGTTGAATTCAGTTCCCGCCTCTTCGAATATTTTTTTACTTAGCTCTTTAATTTCGATATTAATCTGGCTTGCCAATTCCCTAAGAAAATGTGTATCAATTGAAATTCCGTTTTGTTCCATTTTAGTTAATACTTCGATTAAAGGAATTTCGATTTCATTTGCCAATCTATCGAGTTTTTCTTTTTCCAATTCTTTTTTAAGTACATTACGAAGTTTTAAAGCCAAATCCGCATCTTCGCATGCATAATCGGATATTTCTTTAGGGTCAACATCTTTCATAGATATTTGTTTACTCTTCTTTTCCCCAATTAATGATGATATTGGAATTGGATTATAATTCAGCCATTTTTGAGATAAGGCATCGAGATTGTGTTTTTCATCCGGATTTAACAGATATGAAGCAATCATCGAATCGAAAACGATAGGTGTAACTTCAATTCCATATCTGCTGAGAATAAAAGCATCAAATTTGATGTTCTGCCCGCATTTACCGATTTTTTTATTGCCTAACAATCCAATCAGGTCATTCATTATTTTTGTAATTGGAATTGCTGTGAATGCCGGTTCACTGACATCTTCATTTTCTTCTGAAACGGAAATTTGGAATAAATCACCCTGTCCGTTTTCATTATAAAAAGGTTGCTTTTTTTTCTTGGGAGTATCATCAAGCACAGCAATATAAAAAGCCCTGTTTTCATATGCAGAAAGAGAAATACCGACTATCTCACATGTCAGTCGGTCAAGTGAACTTGTTTCGATATCAACGGAAAGAATTTCAGGTTGTCCTAATTCAGATAACATTGCTTTGAAATTGTCTTCATCATCAACCAATGTATATTTTTTAGGAATATCTTTAATAGTTTCAACAGTTGACTGATAATTTACGACTGTTGACTCTTCTCCAACTGTGAATTGTGAATTGCTAATTGTTAATTCGTCTTCCGTTATCAGTTGTCCGTTATCCGTTAAATCATTCGTAATTCGTAATTCGTAATTCGTAATTGGATATTTTCCGTCTTCTGTCTTCTGACTCCTGTCTTTTGTCTTCTGACCATTCACAATCAGCACTTCATTTTTCTGTGCTTTTTTTAACCATTTCTCACGGATAGTTCTGAATCCTAATGTAGTAAAAAAAACGTCAATTTTTTTATAATCCGGATTGTTGATTTTTGCATCAAGATAACTCAAATCAATCGGGGCATCAGTAACGATTGTAACCAAATCTTTAGATAGAAGGGCATTGTCTTTATTCTCTATTAGTTTGTCCTTAACGGCTTGCCTCTTAATTTCATTAATATGTTCGTATAAATTTTCGACAGTACCATATTGTTGTATTAAGGGAATTGCAGTTTTTTCACCAATTCCTTTAACGCCCGGGACATTGTCTGAAGTATCACCTAAGATGGCAAGAACATCAATTACCTTATCCGGACTTACTCCGAATTTTTTATTTACAGCTTCGATATCGACAATATCAAAGTCGTCTCTTTTTACCCTGGATGGTTTGTAAAGTTTGACTTTATCATTTACCAACTGATAAAAATCTTTATCGGCGGTAATGCAGACAACCTCATTTCCTTTATCCGAAGCAACTTTGGAAAGAGTTCCTATAACATCATCCGCTTCGTATCCGGCAAGTTCAGTTCTGGGTATATTTGCATAATCGAGAAATTCTTTGATTCTTGTCATCTGTGGAACAAGCTCTTCGGGAAATTCATCCCGGTTGGCTTTGTAAAGCGGATATTTTATATGACGGAATGTGGGTTCTTTCCTGTCAAATACTACGATAATTCTTTCCGGTTTTTCCTTTTCGATTAGTGATGTGATAATATTTACAAAACCAAACACAGCAGCAGTGGGCTCACCGCTTGCAGATTTCAAACCGGTAGATGCCAAAGCGTGATATGCCCTGAACACCAAAGACATCCCGTCAACAAGATAAAGCTTTTCCATAGAATTATTCGTTATTAAATTTAAAATAAATATAAGTTATTGAAAAGAATTCTTAAAAAAATGAAACCGATATTTAATTCAGTTTACTTCCTTTCTGTTTTTCTTATTCTGAACATCTGGATATTGATGCCGTATTTCCTGATTTTATTGTGCAGTGTTTCACGGCTGACATCCAACATTACGGCAGATTTACTAACGTTACCGTTGCATAGCTCAAGCGTGGCTTCTATTTTCTTTTTGTCAACCGTTTCTATATCCTCTTTTAAAGTTTTATCAGTTGATATAATTGCTTCTTCATACTTTTTTGAAGTGTTTGACGGTCTTGAAGATAGTATTATCTTATGAATATCCGTTATTTCGATTTCTTCATTTTGAGAAGTCTGCAAAGCGACACGTACCACACTGGATAATTCTCTTACATTTCCGGGCCAGTCCTGTTCTTGCATATACTCGATAGTTGATGGTGCGAAATACTTACTCTGGTCATATTCCATATTATTTTTCCGGGTATAATATTCAATCAATTCGGGAATGTCATCTTTTCTTTCCCTTAATGCAGGTATCTGAATTTCACATTCACGCAAACGATGGTAAAGCTGTTCCCTGAACCTCGATTCCTTCATTGCCAGCAACAAATTCTTATCAGTAGCAGATATGAACCTGACATCAATTTCCTCGCCTTCGCTTGAACCCACTTTTCGGATTGTTTTTTCCTCGATAGGTATAAATAAATTCGATTGTAACTCCAAAGACAAGTCACCTATTTCGTCAAGAAATAAAGTTCCTTTGCCGGCTTGCTGGAACAATCCCTTTTTGGTTTCCATAGCACCCGTGAAAGAACCTTTATTATGTCCGAAAAGTTCACTTTGAAAAAGTTCTCTCGGAATATTTGGTATATCAACGGTAATAAAAGGATACTTAGCCCTTCTCGATGCCGCATGAATAGCTGTAGCAACAAGTTTCTTTCCGGTTCCCGTATCTCCGGTAATCAATACATTCAAATCAGTTCTTCCATATCTGACGATTGAATCACCAAGGTCAAGAATGGATTTGCTTTTTCCAAAAATTCCCTGAGACTCGAGAAACATCTTCAGCTCTTTTACTTGGCTTCCCGCTCCGTAGCGGTTTACGGCACTATCCAAGACTTCTTTGATTTTTTCTTTATTGACAATGCTTTTCTCGATAAAATTAACCGCACCAAGTTTTGTTGCTTTAACTGCCGTTTCAATTGAACCTTTACCGGATATCATTACAATAGGTAGTTCAGGATACTTATGGCGGCAATGTTCCAAAACATCCAATCCTGTTAATTTAGTATCCGGACCGAATTCTATATCTAAAAGCACTACACCTGTACTCTGATGCTTTTTGTCCAGATAATTTATTGTTTCCTGTGGATTTAAAATAATGTCGGTTGAATATCCGAAGGATTGAACAATATCTGCTATCGTTGTGCAATAATCCCTGTTATCATCACTAATTAAAACATTCATTTCTCACCTGTTTAAAAATTTCTGCTACGTCAAATTCATTTTAGATAAACATTTGGCATATACCTACTTTATCGAATTACCGGGTTTATTCCCCTCTTTTGGATAAATATATTTTTCGTATTTGCTCATTGCATTCAAAGAATCGAACAAATCACGAAACTCCGTACTTCCGTATGTTTTAAACCTCATATTCCAGACAGCCCTTAAATTCGTATTTGTCGAAGATTGTATGTATTCTACAAAATGTGAGCTGTCTCCGGGTGCATACAATGCCTGAACCTCTACAAAAAGTTTTCTTGCAGTACCCAATAGCTCGCAAAATTTATTTGTATCAACAGTTCCTATTAATTTGGTCTTATAGGAAAGATTCAAGCTGTCCTTTACGAATGAATAAAAATTCAGTTCACCGTCAATCTGCCAACCCGACAAACAGTTGGTTTTATAATTATGTCCTCCCCAACGCAAAGTAACATCCTTCATTTTTTCGTTAATACAATTTGTTCTGGTTGTTTCAGAAACCGTACCGCAACCTGTAAAAAGTAAAATTAATAATATTATTAATATCAATTTATTCTGCATTTTAATTTTTCCTGTTTCATGTTTATATTAAATCACAAATTAATCATTTTTTCGACATCTTGAACTCGTCAGGGATTATTTTCAATGAATTTTTCGATTCTGTTTAAAACGTACTCCTTGCCAATAATTTCCATTGTTTCGAACATACCTGCTCCTGCTGATTTTCCGGTAACCATCAATCGTAACATCAGTGCTATATTCTTGAGTTTTATATTTTTTTGTTCACAATATTCTTTAGTTTTTTCATATAGGGAATTGTGTGTAAAATCATCAGTTGATTTAAGAATTTTCAAGTAATCCTGAATAGTAGATGAGGAATCTTCTTTCCATTCCTTTTTCATCAGATTTTCGTCAAATTCCTTTGGGTCTTCAAACATATAGTTTGCCATTTCGGGAATTTCATGAATAAAATTAACTCTCTCGATAAATAATTTTATTACCTGTTCATTATATCCCTTACAGGTTTTATCAAATCCTTTTGTTTTTAACTCTTGTTCCAACATATTGGCAAGTTCAGGTAACGAAAGTTTTCTGAGATACTGTGCATTCAGCCAATCAAGCTTTTGAGTATCGAATACTGCTCCGCCTTTGTTTACTTTTTCCAAATTGAAAAATTCAATAAGTTCAGCGATTGAATAAATTTCCCTGTCAGCAGTTGGATTCCAACCCAAAAGAGCAATAAAATTCACGAAGGCATTCTTCAAATATCCTTTAGCAATAAAGTCTTCCACAGCAACACTTCCCTGCCGCTTACTCAGTTTGGATTTGTCTTTATTTAAAAGCAAAGGTAAATGTGCAAACTGAGGTTTTTCCCAGCCGAACGCATTATATAGCAGAATATGTTTTGGTGTTGAAGGCAACCACTCTTCGCCGCGTATTACATGGGAAATTTCCATCAGATGGTCATCAACAACATTTGCAAGATGATAAGTAGGAAAGCCGTCGGATTTCAGAAGAACCTGGTCATCAATATCCTTGCAAGGCACTGAAACCTCCCCTCTTATTATGTCTTGGAATACAACATAACCATCGTCCGGGATTTTTAACCGAATGACATACTGACCTGAAAGCAGATTTTCGGTTTCACCCTTATTTAATGTTATACTATTACGCATGGATAGGCGGTCATATTTCGGGTCTTTCTTTTCTGCTGAAAGCCTGCTTCTCATTTTATCAATTTCCTCAGAGGTATCGAAAGCAAAATATGCTTTTCCGTTTTGGATTAATTCATAAGCATATTTTTTGTATATGGATAGTCTTTCCGACTGCAAATAAGGTCCGTATTCTCCTCCTTGCACAGGTCCTTCATCAAATAGAATACCTGCCCATGTAAGAGAATTAATTAAGTTATCCGTAGCATTTTCAACAAATCTTGTTCTGTCAGTGTCTTCTATTCTTAAAATTAATTTTCCATTGTTGTGTTTAGCAAACAGGTAATTGTAGAGGGCGGTTCGTAAACCTCCCACGTGCAAAAATCCTGTTGGTGATGGTGCAAATCTTACTCTTACCGTCATTTGCTTTTTCTCATTATGTTAATTAATTACGTTATACAAAGATAATAAAACAAATTTTTAAGAAAAAGAGCTATAAATAGGAAATTGAATGAAATCCATAGAAAGACTGTGTTTTAATAAATATGTGAAACAGAATTACCAAAAAGTGCGAAATTCTTTACACAGTATGAAAACTTTACTGCTGAATATTTGAATATATGTTATAAGAATGTCTTCAATTTTTTGTAATTGTAATAAAATTTATTGCTTTTCTGGGAACAAATATTCTATTATCAAAATTGATTTTTTATTATATTTGTTGTGTAAGTTGTAACAACTTGAAGTAATTTAATATGAAATAACAACTTGTTGCCAAAAACATGAGAAATAAAACAACAATATCAATAATTGGATTTTGTGCAATATATATTTGCTTGTTGTATTTATTGGTTTATATTGAAAGTTCAGCTGATTCTTCAGGGATTACTAATCTCTGGGATTCCTTCTGGTACTCAATTGTAACCTTAGCAACAGTTGGATATGGAGATATAATACCAAAAACGACTGGAGGAAAAATAATAGGATTGGTATTTGTTTTTGGAAGTATAACCGTGTTAGGTGCCGTTATTGGAAAAGTTACTGATTTTATTGCAGATATGAGAGAAAGGAAAAAAATGGGATACAACGGAACAAAATTTGAAAACCACGTAGTTATCATTGGTGTAAATTCATTTGTCAAGCAGATTATCAAGACATTACTCGATGCCAATCAAAAAGTTGCAGTTGTAACTGACAATAAAGCAGAAATTGATTTACTTAACGAAAGATACGGAACCGAAAGATTTTTTGTCCTATATTCCGGCTTGGACGACTATGATTCACTGAAAAAAGTAAACATCGAAAAAGCAAAAATTGTACATCCTGCCTTAAATTCGGATACGGAAGAATTGGTCATGATATTGAATTTAAAAGACCATTATCCTGAGCTAAAATTCATTGTTGTGCTTGAAGAAAGCAATTTGAAAAATACTTTTCATTCGGCAGGAGTTACCTTTGTACTCTCAAAAAGTGAATTTGCTTCCAAACTTATGGCGAGTTTTATATTTGAACCGGCGGTTGCCGACCTGACAACCGATTTAATTACTCCGAATATCAGTACTCAAAATATCGAGGAATTCGATATCCAGCAATATATCGTAAAAGAACATAATCCCTTTAACAATAGAAAATGGGGTGAATTTTGTGATGAAATGCGTAGTAAATGCCGTTCGATTCCTATTGGAATTAAAAAAACCGATGGCAGACTAATTAAAGTTCCTCCCGATGATATATTAATTGAGAAAGGAGATTATGTGATTTTTATAAGTAATGCACAATCTTCAAAAGTAATCTCAGAAGAAATATTCAAAGTTGAGCAGGGAGAAGTGTGATTTATACTAAATTGATAACAAGAGTAGTAAAATAAATAAATTTTCCTTATATTTGTAAAAGAACATTTTATCAAATAATAAGGAGAATTACAATGCGTACCTTAAAAGTTGTAGACATTCATTCAATAGATGAATTACGG
>JAZDIP010000038.1:0-46519 GCA_043804925.1 bacterium
GATGATGATTTTTCTGGAATCGTAACGCTGACTTATTCGGATAAGGATGGAATTGTATTAGAGCAGAACTCTCCGAATCCGTTTTCTACAACAACAACAATTAAGTTTTCTTTGCCCGAAAGAACTTTTGTCAGATTGGATTTAGTAGATATTTTAGGAAATACTGTTGTAACATTAGCAGAAGAAGATTTGCCGGCAGGACTGCACAGCTTTATTTGGAATGGGTATAACAGTAATGGAAAGAAGGCAGGAGCAGGGACTTATATTTACAGGTTGAGGACTTCTTCTGAGATACTTGTTGGGAAATTAATAATTAACAATTAGGGAAAATGAAAAAACGGATATGATATGAAAAATATAATTATTACTTTATTAATAATGACTCTTTTTGTCTTTTCTGCTGTATCGCAGGAAAAGGGGAAAAATGAGTTAACCCAAAATAGAAGCCAGCTTTTCGAAGCAAGCGACTTCGGTCCCCGGCAAACAAGCTATCCCTATCCCTTTGAGAAAAGCGGAGAGCCACTTGAGAATGTTAAAACACAAGCGGCTATTTCTACGGGTTATTACTTTGTTAACAGCTTTGATGCGGCAGACAAGCCGTGGAAACCGGATTTTACTTTTATTGATACAACAGAGGACAGCCAGAACTGGAAAAGAATAATATCAGGTCCATATCAACATCCAAAATCATGGTACGAAACAGCACAAAACAAAAATGACGGCTACAGGTATTTCCGTCATAAAAATTTTCCGGATAATAAGGATTCCGTTGATGATGTATATGCAGGACCAATCCCAATCGGATTTGAATTTGAATACAACGGATTGACATATGACAGTTTCTATGTGCTGTCGAATGGTGCAATAATGTTGTCAAATGCGAGGTATATTTACGACAATTCTTCACCACCGAGAAGAAAAGTTGTTGCAAATAACTACACCACCCCGAATTGCTACAACACAGAAAGCATGGATTGGTTCATCAGGTCAAAATTCAATAAAACCGATGGAACAACAGATCCAACAGAAGACGATTGGGGCTGGCAGATGGCATCCTTGCTGAGTATAAATCCCGAATCAAATCCTGCAGATATATTGATGAACAACACATCGAATTTGCCTGTAATAGCACCTTTTTGGGGAGACGGATACTTATCGCAATGGAATGCAAAAGACACTGTTCCGAGAGACAGAGGTAAGGTTTATTTTTATAGAAATTCGGATAGTACTAAGTTGATTATTTATTTTGTTGAAATGCAGTTGAAAGGAACTCTTAATTATACTCAGGATTTAACTTATACTCTTAACCCCAACAGTACAAACAACAAACTAAATCCAAATTATATGACCGAAGCTGATGATGGATATATTGCGGTTAGAGGTCAGATAGTTCTTGATAAAAATGATTCGAGCATTACTTTTAATTATCACAAAATATATGGGAGAAAAATTTATTCAAAATATTTGGTATCGGAAGGAAAAGAATTACTCAGGTTCAATACACATAGCTGTGTTACAGGAGAAGCAAGGCATTTGAATTTCGATTCAAAGAAACATGCAGAGGATTCAACATATACCGGGACACTCCCTTGGGCAGGGACTTATAATCAAAATACTTATGTATGGTCAAAATATATTACAAAAAACCATACAGGTTATCCCGAACCGACACAAGCTGTTAAATTCAAGCAATGGAAAAATACTTTGAGAGCTGTTGATATTGGATTTAGGGTTAGAAAACAGATAGCAGGGAGTACTGCTTATACAGAACCTATTCTGACAAGCCAGGCACCGGACTTTGAAATTCTTGCAGGGCATGAACAGGTGGGACAGTTACAGCCGGTTGTCATAGTTCAAAATTTAACAAATGATATTCAGGGACCGAACGGAGTGAACTATCAGCCACAGGATTTGAATTTCCGTGTGCGTCTGGCAATAATTAATCAGGCAACGAGAAGACCTTTGTACAACAAATATCTTAAAGTTGACAGTATTAGATTGGCTAAAAAAGCAGGCGATGAAGCTTTTGAAAGAGTAATCCTTTCTAAAATCAGCTATGACGGTAAAGACTACACAGCAGATACAATGCACAGCGATTATTACGATTCAAATAATCACCTGAAAACTAAGTATAATGGAATTCCTCCTTACGGTTTTGTTCAGATTTACTTTCCTCCATTCGAACCAAACGATTTATATATGTCAAATATCGGTTTGATGAAAGCATATTTAATGCTCGACCCGACAGACCCAAGTACACAAAATAAATTTGGAGATTCATGGCCCTTTGACGATACATTGAATGTAAGGTTTTGGGTTATGAGGAATGTGCCATTCGAAACTGCTTGGTTCTTCACGGATGATATAAGTGTATTTCATTGTATATCTTCAGATGGAAATTCTATTAGTGCAATTCCATCAGTATTAAAATGGGTAAGTATTGGTGCTGAAGTTATGGATGGAGAGCAGGTATCCGAACATCCGCTTCCGCCAAGAGATGAATTTGCATGTGAAAATGATGAGGTTTTTCCTGATTATAAAGTCTGGTCACCAGTTATAAAAATGGATAGAGGGAGCAATGTTCCGATTCAGGAATGGGGTGGCGATGAAATCAGGTCATATCCATTTAGAATTTTTGGGGGAGCAAGTGCTATAATTATATCAGTACAAAGAAGTACAAGGCAGTCTTCGTGGGACAGGGGCTGGTCTGACGAACAATTAATCGGATGCGAACATCGCGTTGTTGCATCTGATTGGTATAATGTAATACAGGAACCTGATGAACTGAGAATAGAATTTGCGAAGCCGAGTCCAAACTGGAGGGATGGAACCGGAATAACAAATATACCCGAGGAAAACTGGAGATACCATCTGCGAAGAGGCGGTGCTGAAACTGAAACAAACATGTCTGCTTATACTTTGTTTGGCGGCGGCGGTTATATGGTCGGATTTTTGGAAACTGATAGGGATTCAGCTATGACTCTTCCTCGGTATTCAGAACCAAGAGCCGCTAATGGTTTGAGATATGATTACTATGATGACGGAATTGATTTTGAATATAAAAATTATTGGGCATCTATTCCCGATACATTTATAAGAGCGGCGAATGATGGTGCCCAATATTTCAGATTCAGAATAAAAGTACATGCAAAAAACAATCAAAGGTCTCTTACTTCAATTCCGGATGATGAAGACCCTTTTTATATTGATAATATTAGAATATTTGATAGTGCTATTGAAAGTGTAGATATTGAAATAAATAATGTATCAATAGAATGGCCATATACTATGGTACCGGCATCACAAGCAACATCAATACCAATAAGGGTGACTTTAAATAACAACTCAGGCAGGCAGGCACCAAGCTTTTGGGTACAGGCAAGAATAACACCAAAGCAATATTTTGACGAAATATATTTTATTAATGATAAGTGGATATGGGAAGGTTCTCCTGATGACCCTGATTATGAAGATAAAATGGATGAATTCAGATATAGAAATCAACAATCAAGAGATTCTGCAAGATGGGAATTATGCAATCATAGTGTTTACTGCAGGACAAAGCAAATGCCTTTTCTCAGACCGGGTTCGGATGAACCTATAACAATGCCAAACTGGAACGCAAAACTATCCCCACCCGGTGATTATGCCATTTTAGCTTTCATATATGTTCCCGGTGGAGACCTCGGACCTTTGAATGATACAACTTATAGCTTCTTTAATATTCGTTTTGGTCCTTTTATGTCTTATCATCCGATAACAGACCCAAATAATGTAAGGAGGGCTAATAGTGATGTTGCCAATATGATAGGTTGGTATGGAACAGGATTATCACTTCATGGTTATAGTATGGGAGGTACAAGTTATTCCGATTGGGCGAGCAATTTCTCAAGTTGGGAAGCAGGAGATCCCAGCGGAGATGGAGGAGCAGGACAAATCGCTATGAAGTTTGAATTAAATAAGGAAGACACTTTATTTGGTTACGGTGCCGCTCATTGCGTTAAGAGTGCATCTCCTGATTGGATAGTATTTAAATTGTACGATGGTATTTCATCACCAACAAATGAGATACACGGTTCATATTTGGAATCCCGACGTGGTTACGATGCAATATGGGATTCTTCCGGTATTTGGAATCAATTTGCATTCGATTTATTAGATAAACCAATAATTTTACAAAAGGGTACTTATTGGATTTCGATATCTCAACTTGGAGAAACTGGATTAGCATTAGGTGCCTCGAAGTCAAATGTTGGTATGCGTTGTACGAATGTGTATTTTAATGACCCGCCAAGCTCTGAGTTAAACGGTAGCGAAGGGATTTATCTGAATTTAGAGAAAAATTACAGATTAAGAGATAAAAGCAGTAACCAGCTAAACAAGAATTTATTTTCTTATAAAAATGGTTTGGGTACGGGAACTTGGCAGCCATTTATGGAAACAATCGGTAATCCCGGTTATCCTCACTTAATGCACACGGGTATGAGCCCAATAGATGGTATAACTGAAACATATTCGAGAGGAACATGGATGCCTTTGCTGGTTCCCTATTTCGGAAATAGGAGCTACAGTTCAGAGTATGGATTTAAATTCTGTTGCCCTCCCGTTGAGCTTTCATATTTCCGGGGCTATACAAGAAAAGGAGTTAACGAACTGCTCTGGGAAACTGCTTCTGAAATTCAAAACCATGGATTTTTTATTGAAAGAAGGATTGAAGGTAACGAGGACTGGTCAACACTGCCGGAGTTTATTAAAGGTCATGGTACTTCGAATATTGAACATGAATACAATTATTCGGACAAAGACATTGAGCCAAACAAGACTTATCATTACCGCTTGCGTCAGGTGGATTTGGACGGCACTCAGACAGATGATGATTTTTCAGGAATCGTTACTCTGACTTATTCGGATAAGGATGGAATTGTATTAGAGCAGAACTCTCCGAATCCGTTTTCTACAACAACAACATTTAAGTTTTCTTTGCCCGAAAGAATGTTTGTCAGATTGGATATAGTAGATATTTTAGGAAATACTGTTGTAACATTAGCAGAAGAAGATTTGCCGGCAGGACTGCACAGCTTAACATGGAATGGCTTGGACTATTTCGGCAGGAAAGTGTCGACTGGTACTTATATTTATAGGTTGAGGACTTCTTCGGAGACATTGACGAATAAATTGATAATTGTTAATGGTTAATTGTCAATTGTTAATGAAGAACTGTGAGGCGGGATAATTAGGAATTCAGGAGACGGCAGACAGGAAACGGCAGACAGGATGGCTGTGAGATTGCTACTGCGTTACCTATAACATTGGTCGCTTGTTGCTGTCCTTAAACCGATATAACCAGTCATTGCAAGGAATGAAATGACAAAATAATCTTTTAAGTTTTACCCACTTTAAATAAAGAAGAACCAAAATTAATTAATTATCTTCCACATATTTTCTTAATCAATTATCATTATATTTCATAAATAAAATTTAAAATGATATAAAACAAATAAAATAACTAAGCGAAATAATAGCAATATTTATTAAATTGCTTTTATATGTTATTGTATGATTGATGAATAAATTGGAGAAACAAAATTGAAAACTATTATTATTTTGACTCTTTTGGCTTTTTCTGTGTCTTGTTCTCATTTGAATTTACTGAAAGACTATGATTTATCTAAAAAAGTTATATACTTTGAAGAGGTTGTAGGAATAAATGCCAACGAAGTCATAATTGCTTTTGGAGCACCGACTGCTCCGGCACAAACTGAAGTTGATGCTATAAAGAATGTTGCTATTGCTATCGGAAGTACATTGCTAACTTCAGAGACTGAAAGAAAACTACGCAATGCATCACAACCGGAAATGATTGTTAAAGGCATCTCTAATGGCATTGAAACAAACATGATTAAATACTTGAGAATAAGCCCTGTTTATGATTTAAATGACAATTCCGAATTTATTGTTACCACTACATTGAATAAATGTACATTAACGTCTGCTTCTCTGGGTATTTTTATTAAAATCGAGGCAATGGTTCAAATTTTTGACCGTAACAAAGGTAAACTGATTTGGGAATATGAAGATTCCGAAAGCGTACGATTGAGACAATCGGCATTTGGAACTGCAGGTGATGCCGCAGGACTGGGCAATTTGTCCCAAGCCGCCGATTTAATAGCATTATCACAGGAACAGATTTCTTCTGCTATTAAAGATGCAGCCAATCAGGTTGGAAGAAATATTAGTGAGGTTTTAAGAGAAGATATTGCTAATTCAGGAAAATGATTTTCTGTAAAAAAGACTTTTGTTTTTCTATGAATTATGATAATGGAAATACACAAAAAAAGAATATTAAATACTGTCTACATTTGAGTTTATTGCTTGTAAAATTAAAAAGATTAATAAATTAAATTTGTATTAATCCCCTCTCGAGAGGGGCAGGGGTGTGCTAAAATATGAGTTTTCAAAAAAAAGTAATTATATATACAGACGGCTCGTCGCTTGGAAATCCCGGTCCCGGTGGCTGGGGAGCTGTGCTGATATATGGTAAACACCGGAAAGAATTATCCGGTGGTTTCAAATTAACTACAAACAACCGTATGGAATTACTTGCCGCTATAAAAGCTTTGAAGGCATTAAAAGACGACAAAAAGCAAAATGTAAAACTACATACTGATTCAAGTTATCTTGTTAATTCTATAACAAAGGGATGGGTTGAAAATTGGAAGAAGTCAAGATGGTTGAAAAAAAACAAACCTGTCCCGAATTCGGATTTATGGAAAGAACTTTTAAAACAGATTAAAAAGCATAACGTCGAATTTGTTTGGGTGCCTGCACATACTGGAATAACAGAAAATGAGAGATGCGACCAACTCGCCAAAGAAGCGGCATCTCAGGATAACTTACCGGAGGATTCGGGGTATTCTAAATATACTATTTTTGATGATAACGGAGAAACTGATGAATAAATTCCTGACGATTCTTATCATTTTCATTTTAACAAATACAGTTAGTTCTTGTCAATACCAGGATGAAAAGAAAGATACAATAAAGAAAGAACCAATCATTGAAATTGATGACTCAAGCAAAATTGTCTTTGACAATTTGATTCAAAAAGCAAGGGCAGGAAAATGGGATACTTTAAATTTGAATATTTTGATAAGTAAAATTGGTTATGAATTATTAGGAACACCATATGTAAGTTACACATTAGAAAAACAGCCCGAAAGATGTATCGTAAATCTCACAAAACTCGATTGTGTTACTTATGTGGAAGCAGTGCTTGGATTAGCAAAAGTTATAAAAAACAGAAATTCCAAATTTACTAATTTAATCAACGAAGTTACAAGAATAAGGTACAGGCAGGGGGAACTTGAAGATTATACTTCGAGATTGCATTATACATCCGATTGGATTTATGACAATGTTAAAAAAGGAGTTGTTCAAGATATTACGAAAGAACTTGGAGGAAAAGATTTTCCTGTGAATGTTTTTTTCATGTCGAAATTTCCGAAATATTACAAGGCATTGCAAGTAAACCCTGAATTCATTCCTATTATTGCTGAGTTTGAAAAAGAAATTAATTCGAGAAAATATTATTTCATTCCAAAGGACAAAATAAAACCCATTGAAAAAAAATTGCGTACGGGTGATATTATTGCATTGACAACAAATATTAGTGGTATGGACTACGCACATATAGGTTTTGTTTATGTTGATGAAGAAGGCAACAGACGTCTTTTGCACGCATCATCAGTTAAAAAAAGAGTTCATCTTGACCGCACAATCAGTGAGTACATCTCAAGAGTCAGAAAGCAAACAGGTATAACTGTTTTGAGAGTAGTTGAGTGAGTAATATAAATAGTCATCCTGTGCCTGTCGAAGGATTAATAGGACAAATTAAAAGCTTGCCCGCAAAATTCTGGCTGATAAATTTTTTACAGATGTTCGAGAAAATGGCTTATGTTGTTGTTCTTTTGCAATTGCCAATTTATCTTGCACAAAAAGATGTTGCAGGGGGGATGTATCTCGACCAATCAGCGAAGGGATTTATATTTTTCGGATGGGCAATTGTTCAGCGTCTGACACCATTTTTTACCGGTGGATTTACTGACAGAATCGGATATAAAAAAACATTATTCATATCATTTATTATCATTATATTATCTTATCTTATATTAGGGACAGTTTCTGAGTTTTGGTTGTTCTTGTTCGGAATAATGCTTCTTGGATTTGGTTCGGGAATCTTTCTTCCTGCGGTTCAAGCACTTGTAACCGGCACAGTTGATAAGCAAAATGAATCAACGGGATGGGGTATATATTTCATGCTTTTAAACCTTGGAGTATTCATTGCACCACCGATTAGCAAAACACTGAAAGAAATTTCATGGCATGCTGTTTTTTATGGCAGTGCTGTTATATTTCTTTTAAATTTCATTTTTCTTTCTTTTATAAAAATACCTGAAGCGAAACCCGAAGCATACAAAAAAAGTTCATCCATTGTTCTCAAAGAAATATTCAGTGATTTTTTCAAACCTAAAGTTTATGTATTTATACTGCTAATGTCCTGTTTCGTTATAATCTACATGCAGTTTTACGAGACATTCCCGAATTTCTTCATTGACTGGATTGATACATCCGGCTTTGTCGCTTTCTTCAATCTTCCGACATTTATGACAACGACAAATGCATTTGGTGTAATGTATTCCTACGAATGGATAAGGATAATTGATTCCGGACTTATAATAATTGCCGTAGTACCTGTTTCATGGCTAATGTCAAAGCTTTTCAGGATAAACGCATTGATGCTCGGTTGTTTTCTTGCAACATGCGGTTTGCTGCTTTGCGGAGCGAGTATGTCCGGATGGATTAGCATTGCTGGTGTCCTCGTTTATACTTTAGGTGAGTTAATTACAAATCCGAAATTCACAGAGCAGATGAATTCGCTTGCACCGAAAAATAAAAAGGCACAGTTCATGAGTTACCTGAATATCTCTTTTGCACTCGGATTAGGCGGAGGTGCAATTTTAGGCGGTTACATTTATCAATATTTTGGCGAGAAAGCAAACCTTGCTCTTAAATATTTACAAACTCATTATCATTTAACCGATGGAATAACACTGCAAAATGCTATGCTGAAGCTTCAGGAAGTATCCGGCATGAACGCTAAACAGGCAACAGAACTGCTTTGGAACACATACCATCCCTACCAAATCTGGTATCCGTTTCTTTTTTTTGGAGTGGTTGCGATTGTTGGGTTGTGGTGGTATGGGAGAAAGGAAAAGGGAGAAGGGAAAAGGGAAAATTAAGTTGTTAGTCGTTAGCCGACAGTCAGGAGAAGGGATTTTTAAATTACGAATTATGAATTACGAATTGATTTGTTATTAGTGACTTTCCTGAATTAAGGGAATAAGTTTTTTACCGGATATATCAAGTTAATTCCTATACTTTGAGTTGGAAGTTGTCAGGGTTGTCTCTTATTGTGTTAATATTTTTATTTCTTTCTCTAGGTCTTTTATCAATTTTTGTATTATTGCGTATCTCATTTTTGTATCGTGCTTCACAGAAAGTTCTACGGTATCTGCTTGTTGATTTGATTTGTGGTTTTCTAACCATTCTGTTATATCTTCTTCTATATCATTGTGTTGTGTTATTATTTCATTTATAATGGTCCATGCCTTTTCTTGTATTTTTGTACCAAAATGGTATTCGACTTCATTTGAAGCATCATAGAATTCTTTCTCCCATTCTATGATTTCTTTATTTGCATAATTATTTCTATATATGTGATTGTCAATTTTATCATTTGGTTTTCCTACCGTTTCTTTTGCTAAAGTGTCTCGCGCTTTGTATAGAATTTTCATTAGTTTTAACCCTGTTTTGAACTTCAGATGTCGCTTCCATTCATTCAGCCCTCTCTTAGCAATGATTACAGTTATAATTGCTGCTATTGTTGCTATTAGCATTGCTATTGAAGTAATTAGTTCCTTGTATTTTGTTACCCATTCTAATACGCAGTTTATCCAGCACTCCATCTACTCCTCCTTATTTCTCCCTGAAAGTGTGCTCCCAGAAATCCCGGGATATAATCAACGTAAAGATTGGTTTCAAAACACTTTTCTATAACTGCTGAATATGTACTCATAAAATTTCTTTTCAATAATTTCATTTATCAACAAAAAATCAGATTTAATATTTTCACAAAGTCCCTTCACTGCTTTTCTACACTGTTCTATCTGATTTTATCAAATATCTCATCCAATTCCATTTCTAAGTCTTCAATTATAATCTTTCGGATTAAACCCTTCGGCAGATCATTGTTCCCATGGACAGGTATAGTCGTAATTCTTCCGTCAGGATGCTTCAGTCTGTGATGTGAGCCGTTAATTCTTACAACTTCAAATCCAAGTGATTTCAAAATCTTGATTAGATTTTTGCCTGATATTACAGGATAATTACGCATACTGGAGCTTGTTTATTCCGGTTTTAGTAAAATTAATTTCCCGAATACCAATATATTTGTTACTCTTGTCAAAATTGTATGGTTCTTCTTCAATACACATCTCAATAACTTCTACCAAATTGCTCATGGCTTCGTCAATTGTTTTACCGTAACTATGACAACCCTTAAAAACAGGACAGCTCACAATAAAAATATTGTCTTCATCCAGTTCGACTATAACCGGAAACGTTATATTTTGTTTATCATTCATTTTCATATCCTATTAATAATTTCACATATCAACGAAAAATCAGATTTAATATTATTTTTGAATTTTGTCATCTTAAATTGAATTTCTCATGTTTTTCTTCCTCATTCTTACTTCAACACTCCAACCGCCGACTCAATAATCGAGACAAATGAATCAGGTTTTAATGAAGCTCCGCCAATCAATGCACCATTAACATCTTTGAGTGATAATATCTCTTTTGCATTTTTATCATTGACACTGCCACCGTATTGAATAACCATATCATTCGAATTTTCATTGAAGATTGTCCTTAATGTATTTCGTATGAATTCATGTGCTTCCTGTACCTGCCCAGTTTCTGCTGAAACACCTGTGCCGATTGCCCAAACCGGCTCGTAGGCAATAACAATATTATTACTATATTTAGTTTCTATACCGTATAAACTCTCTCTGAGCTGGCATTCGAGGATTTCCCAAGTCTTGCCTGTTTGTCTTTCTTCCAAGGTTTCTCCAATACAAACAATAGCATTGAGACCGGAGTTCAGAATTGTCTTTAACTTTTCATTTATACCTTTATTGGTTTCATGATAATATTGTCTTCTTTCCGAATGACCGATAATGACATATTCACAGCCATAATATTTAAGCATCGGGACAGATATTTCACCTGTAAAAGCACCTGATAATTGAGCAGAACAATTTTGTGCACCGAGCAAAATACCGCTGTCTTTGACAAATTCCGAAACAACCGGTATATTTATAAATGGAGGACATACAAGTATTTTTAATTTATCATACCCTTGTGGTAATTTATTTAATATTTCCTGAACAAGCATTTTTGCTTCTTCGGCATTGGTATTCATCTTCCAATTTCCTGCAATCAACATTTTTTTCATAATTAACCTAATATCTATTTAACTAAAATTCTTAATTCCTTTTCCCTTCTCCATTCTCTTATATTCATTAACAATTAACCATTAACAATTAATAATTATTATTTCCCCCTTTGTTCACCGCTTACTTTGAAAATTTTATAATTCGACAAACTTTGGTCTGATTCAAAGCCGTATCCCTGAATTGTTTCTGAAGGAGAAGTTACTTTAACAAATTCTGTTGAATACAATTTTTGTGTGGTGTTATCCCATTCCAAAAGGGAGGTTTCAAGTTTTGTGTTCGTACTGTCCGAAATGACAATAACGTTGCCACCTGCTAACATATTTTTAGTTCTGTCGTCAATTCTTGCACTGTCAGATGTGAGATAACTTACTTTTTTATTTGATTGTCTTTTAAAAAATTGTACATAAACACCCCCATCGAGCAATGTCTCAAATCTTGCCTGATACACTCTCGCTCTTTTTGCTTTTAAAATTGCCTTGGTGAAAGAAGAATCAGCAAAAAAGACTTCTGTCTCATAACTAATCTGGTCAGGTTGTGTTTCGAGATTATGACTTTCGATATTTTTTTTAGGAATAACTTTACCTTCGTCGCAGGAAACAAGGACGATGGCTAAAATACTTAACAGTAATACAACTTTTTTCATTACAAAAATTTTGTCCATAATCATTTACAAAAATAGAAATAATTCAACAATCTTAGAAGACAATTCAAAAAAAATGTGGGTTGTCACAAAATAGGAGACAGCTTTTTTTATTGCAAAAATTGAAAAAAGTCAATTAAAGGGTAAAAAACTTAGGATTTCTAAAAATTGTTTACTGTTCTTTTAAAGCTATTTTTCTTCCAATCCCTTTTCCCTTTTCCTTTCTCCCTTTTCCTCTCTCCCTTTTCCTTTCTCCCTTTTCCTTTCTCCCTTTTTCCTTCTCCCGTCTGCTGTCTGCTTTCTGCTTTCTGCAATTAATCCTAATCAACAACTTATGATAAATACTCTTTAATCTCCTTCGCCGAAACTACAGGCAGTTCCTTCCAATTTGTTGTGTAGTTCGGGGATTTCATTTCCCTTCTCATACTCCAATCTCGTTTTATACCTAAGCTTGCATAAAACATTGTTTCTTTGCCAAATCTTTCGTTAATGGAATCCATAACTTCGGTTACTTCCTTCATCCTGTTTCTATTCTCGCTGTCGAACATTGCAAATTGTGAACGGTCGTAAGGTATAATCCCGGTTAGCATGACACCTGCTTTGTGGTACTTGTATTCCGGTTTAAATATTTGCACCAAACCTTTTGTTGCGAATTCCATAAGTTCAGCAGTGGAGTCAGTCGGCACAGGCAACTCAACCATTACGCCATTGTGATATTGAGGCAATTCCGTTTTAAAAGGATTTGTCCTTAGGAATACTGATAGAATTCTTGCCGCAGACCTTTGCTTTCTGAGTTTGACAGCCGCTCTTGTGATGTAATTTGCGACTGCTTGGGAAACATCTTCATAAGAGCTTGTTACTTTCCCAAAAGAACGTGAGGATACAATTGCTTTTTTCGGAGGAGGAGAATATTCTAATTTTATACAAGGTGTTCCACGCAATTCGAGAACAGTTCTCATTCCCATTACAGTCATTCTTTTTTTAATCCAAGTGTCATTTGCCAATGATAATTCAAAAGCAGTGTTGATACCATGCTTTCTTAATAGTTTTCCATACTGCCTGCCGACTCCCCAGATGTCTTCAACCTCGGTTCGTTTTAATGCTGTATCCCTGAATTTGGAGTTATAAAGATTCAAAACACCGCCTGCTTTTTTGCTTTTTTTACCAAGACGGTTTGCGATTTTTGCAAGAGTTTTTGTTTCTCCGATACCTACTGTCACCGGAAGTCCTGTCCATTTCTTGATTGTATTTTTAATTTTCTTACCATATTCAGTCAGGTCTTCCCTTTCTAAACCACGAAGATTCAGAAATGCTTCGTCAATGGAATATATTTCAACATCAGGACAAAAGGATTCGAGAATGGTCATCACTCTTTGGGACATATCACCATACAAAGTATAATTAGACGAGAACACAGCAACTCCATGTTTCTTGATTTTATCCTGAATTTTAAACAAAGGTTCAGCCATACCGATTCCTACATCTTTTGCCTCCTGAGAGCGGGCTATAACCATACCGTCATTATTGGACAGCACGACAATTGGAACACCCACCAACTTAGGATTAAAAACCCTTTCGCAGGATGCATAAAAGTTGTTGCAATCAATTAATGCAATCGGATGACTCATAAATCTATTTATATTTTTAAAATTTTCGTTAAATTACAAACTTCAAATTAACAGGAAATAAATGTTCATACAAATGAGAAATAGAATTTTAATTTTAATCCTGTTTTTCCTGGCTGTTTCAATCAATGCACAGGAACAGGAAGGCAGATGGGAAATATTTAAAAACGATGTCAGTTCTGCATGGGATGATTTCGGGAACGTTGGCACTCAACTCGGTTCAATTGGATGGAAGGAAGTCGGCTATACCGGTTTGTTTATAGGTGCCGATGTTTTATTAATGCAATATGATGAAGATATCCGCTCACTTTTTTGGGAAAAAAAGGATAGTTTATTTGTTTCCAAACATGGCTCCGAAAAAGCATATTTTGAAATAGTCAATGAATTTGGAAGTGTTTATTCAGCTCTTGCTTTCCCTTCTGTCATTTATTTATCCGGTTTGGCTTTTTCAAATGAAGAGTTAAGAACAAGCGGCAGACTTTTAACGGAAGCGATGCTCCTAAGTACGGCAATTACACAAGTCATAAAAATTTCAGCAGGAAGGTCAAGACCATTCAACAATGAAGGAAATAATACCTGGAAGCCCTTTACCTTCACTGATAGTAATTATTCATTTCCATCAGGACATACAACTGTGGCATTTACCATCGCGACTGTACTTTCTCATAGAATTGACAAATGGTGGGCTTATGCATCGCTATATACATTAGCTGCCAGTACAGGAGTTGCACGAATATATTTCGACAAACACTGGGCATCTGATGTGTTGATGGGAGCAGGCATAGGCACAGTTTCAGCTTTGTTAATATTAAATGCAAATGAGAAAACGAAAAATGATAAAACAAGTGAAGGATTTAATTTCAGCCCGGGACCATATTTATTTAGTGTGAGTTATAGTTTTTAAGATTGGATTCAATGATTAATTGAATAGCTTCCTGTAAATTCTCCTTCAATTCCTGAATGGTTTTACCCTGCGAATGTACACCTGATAATTCCTTAACAGTCCCTGCGTACCATTCACCGGACTTTACAATAACTGCTATAAATTGTTTTTCCATTTATAACCTCATTTTAAAACATACTAATATATAAACGAAATTCTATTAAAATTTATTTGATTCATTTTTCATCTCCTCACCACCAGCTTCTCCACAACAGTCTTACCCTCTAATTGAATCGCAACAAAATACATGCCATCGGCTAAACCTGAAACATCGAGCGAAATTGAATTTTCTCCTTTAGAAAAGAAACCATCTACAATAGCGAATTGCTCGATACCTAATGTATTAAACAACTGCACAGAAACTCTTGATTCCATCGGTAAAGTAAAACTCAGTCTTGTCTTTGTGCTTGCGGGTTGAGGGAAGATAAAAGTGCTTAAGCTATTTTGAGATTTATCTTCGACTGAAACAGGTGGTTTAACCAACGCATAGAATAATTCACCTTCTTTTGTACCTACCAAAATGAGTTGAGGTTCGCTAATATCATCGGTTTCAATAAGGGATATCGTCTTATCATTTAGTTCATCACTTTCTTGCGAGAGACTTGAATTCCAAAAGTTATAAGTAAATATCCCTGAATTCTTTGTTCCTATTATTAAGTCATCTAACCATGGAATACTGTCAGTCAACAATTTAATTGTAGTCAAATAATATATTGGCCTTATATTAAATGCAGTAATTGTATCTTTCAATTTTTCTGAAAAATCCAAAATGATTTTATCTTGGTTTACATCATAATTAATTACAATATTTCTTTCATTTCCAAGAAAAAAGAAATTATTATGAATAAATTTTAAATTTGAAATATTTGAATAATCACTGAGGTCAATTACTGACCAAGATTGAAAATCCGAATAATAAGTAATCAGATTGTTATCCTTAGTTAGCCAATTTATAAAATCAATCGAAGGATAAAATTTTTCAATATATTTAATAGTATCAGTATTTGCTATTAATTCGATAGTTTTTAAACTATCATTGCTAACAAATACGCCATTTGAATCAGTAGCTATGTAGAAATAATAACTATAATATTTCCGGTATTCCTTAGTGATAATTATGGAATTTATTTCAATATTGTATTTTTCAGTTAATATTTCTTCCCAAGATAGACCAAGATCATGAGTTACAAATAACTTTTTAGTTGTTGATATTAGAAATATTACATAATCCTGACTATTCATTTTTATTATCTGAACTTCTCGAATATTAATATTTGATAAATTTTGATTTACAATAATTGGTAAAGATTTATAATTTTCAAAAAAATAGAGCTTATTTAATTCAGTCGAAACAAGAAAAGGATTCATTGTATGAGAATAATAATCTCCTGAAATTTTATCGTAAATTATGCTCTTTATCCCCGAATCAAACTGAAAATCAATTTTCTCCCAATATTTCGGTTCCTGAGAGTGCAAGCTCACAGAGATTATAACGAGAAGTAACGGAATTAACTTTTTCATGACAAACTCCCGAAAAATTTGTTATTTTCTATCTATAAATTTATAAATTTCTTCTTGCTTCAAGTATTTTCCTTGCAACATCCTTAGCTATTTCTATCGTTTCATTGATTGTTCTGCCTTGAGCAACCAAACCTTGAACCTGTTCGGAAGTTGCTAAATAATACCCTTCAGGTAATTTTTCAATATCTAAATTTATATAAAAGGACATTTTAACACCTATACATTATTAATTTTTTATTTTTAATTAACTTCATATTTTAAAATTTCAAACACTATTTGACTTTTTTACAACGCTACTGCATATTCAATCGACTCCGGCTTTTCAATGCGTTTTGAAGCATGCATTATTTCAAAGCCAACGATGTTACCTTCGGAATCATAATCGAGTATCATTCCCGGCTTTTCTTCATCGCTTTCCTCAATTTTAGTATCCTTAAAAATTATCCTAAGGATATCAACTTCTGGGTCGTAATGTATTTTCATAATTTATTGCCTCCAATATTTACTTATCTTTGATGTTCTGTAAATCGTAATTATATGTTTTGGCTCTTTGTTAGCCACGAATATTCTTAACAAATATTTTTTGACATTTGGAAATTCCAAAATTGATTGATAAACTGAAACTCCATATTCATCAAAATATACTTGCTGAGGATTACTTAAAACATCCTCGATGAACTCAATAGGAATTTGCCTGTTGACAATTTCCTTTTTTGCGTGTAATGATAAAGTATATTTAATTTTCATTTTTATTACATCACGATAATCGTATTCTATCTCCTCACCACCAACTTCTCAACTACTGTCCTACCCTCATATTGAATGGCAACAAAATACATACCATCAGCCAAACCTGAAACATCGAGCGGTATTGAATTTTCTCCTTCAGAAAAGAAACCATCTTCAATAGCAAATTGCTCGATACCTAATGTATTATATAGCTTCACAGAAACTCTTGATTCCATCTGCAAAGTGAAACTCAACCGTGCTTTTGTGCTTGCAGGTTGAGGAAAGATTTGGGTGTTTAAGATGTTCTTTGAATATTCTTTTACATCCAATTTTAAGAGGCTATAATATAATTCACCATCTTTTGTCCCAACGAAGCATAATTCTGGATTTAGATTTGCATTTGATTCAACAGCACTGATTTCATGTTCAATAAATTCATCACTGAAATTTTCAATTGAGCCATGGATATCTCTCATAAAGAAAACACCTCTATTTTTTGTACCAATTATGCCGAAATGTACAGGAATTGGAATATCATCATATAGCATCACAATAATTCTGTTAAAGACCGAGAAACTTGATATTTCGTAAAATGAATCCGGATAACCTATTCTATTATTAAACTGGTAAACATGATTTTGATTATTAATACTGTAAAAACTGTAAAAAGTGTTGGTTGTATCTTGGAAAAAACAATAAATCTCAGCAGGGAAATCAGATACTTCAATTATTTTTAAATTTTTTATAGAACCCGGGTAATTACTATATAAATACAAAACTCCATTCAAATTCATTAAATACTCCCAATTATTATCAAATCTATTGAAATAATATAATTCGAGATCATTTGTTAAGGCATAGACATAATAATAAGTAACTGTAAATTGTTTTATGGTTTTATTTTTATCAATACCGGGAATACCATTCCAGTTATCACAATAATCTTCAGAAAAACATATTCCTGAATCTGATGTTGATATGATGATTATATCATTATCATTACTAAAATTGTTGGGATTTTTTGTTGCGACATTAGTTACACTATCTATACTCTCCCAGGATTCTCCAAAATCCTTACTTATATAGAGTACTTGATAATCTGTTAAAATTAAAATCAAAGTAAGTGAATCATTTTTGATGACGTGAGTATCTATAATATTACCTGAAATCTCTGAATTATTTATTTCTACAGCATCTCCATAGTAAAATTGGTAATAAATAATCTGATTACTATCTGTAATTATTATAAATGGATTTGAATAATCGAAAGATATTTTTTTGTAACAATCAATTATCTTTATCCCCGAATCAAACTGAAAATCAATTTTCTCCCAGTATTTAGCTTCCTGAGAGTGCAAACTCACAGCCATTAAGACAAGTAGTAACGGAATTAACTTTTTCATGACAAACCTCAGAAAAATGGTGTTATATCTATCAATTATATTTATTTCATCTTCAATATTTCTACAAATTCCTTTTTTGTAATTTTCACCTGTCTTAGTATCCCGGATAATGTTCCTTCCGGAATTTCCTTTTTATTCATTGGTAATATTGTAATAATCCCTTCTGTGTTTTTGAACTTGCCGTGAGAGCCGTTTTGCGAAATGAAATTATATCCAAGAATATTCAGCACTAAAGAAATTTCCCTGCTCGAATATAACTTAGACATATACGGATTCCCTTCCAAGTATCACGTGCTCTATTTTTAAAGGCTCAATATCTTCATCCTGATAATATAGTTCAACTGCTTCTCTCAGGTTTGCAATGGCTTCATCCACATTTTCACCAAAGGAGCTAACGTTAACATTGATGCATTGTGAAACATAATATTTACCTTCCTTCCAAACAAGGTAGTCATATTCTAATTTATTATTAAGTTTTTCCATTATCATTACCCTTAATTTTGATATTTCTTAATTATTAACGGTTATACCATCAAAAATATTTCAATTATTTTTCAAATTCTATCTCCTCACCACCAGCTTCTCCACAACTGTCTTGCCATCATATTGAATCGTTACAAAATACATACCATCTGCTAAACCTGAAACATCGAGCGGAATTGAATTTTCTCCTTCAGAAAAGAAATCATCTGAAATAGCGAATTGCTCGATACCTAATGTATTATATAGCTTCACAGAAACTCTTGATTCCATCGGCAAAGTGAAACTCAACTGTGCTTTTGTGCTTGCGGGTTGCGGGGAGAATTTTAAATACAAATTGTTTTCTGAGTTTTGAGCAACATTATCAGGAGGATCTGGAAAATATCCATAATAAAGTTCACCTTCTTTTGTCCCAATAAGACAAATAGCAGGATTTATTAAACTGTTTGTTTCGACATCAGTTATTGTCAAACCGATTAACTCATTACTTATTTGTTCAGCTGAATCTTTAGAAATATTATGAAAGTAAACACCATGCTTATCTGTCCCAATAATTATAAAATAATTAAAAGGAAGCGGATCCTTTTCGACACCTAAGACCAAAAAATACCATTGACTGACTGTAAAACAGGTTATTGGAATATTATTAGTAATTTCAACTTCCTTTAATTTTTGTTGGTTTTCGGGATATTTTAGCTTTTGATTTTCGTCCATATAAACAAAAAAAGAATTTTCCAGTATTCGAATTTCTTTGATATTATTAATTTCAGATATATCTGTTTGTTTTTCCCAACTATCTAAATTTTCATAAAGTGAATATTGAGAATTATCCTCGGTTAAACAAAAAATCATATGGTCTGAAGCAGACAAGTGGGTTATTTTATTATTCTGTAATCCATTTATCTTTCTCTGCCATGTGCTACCATAATCTTTAGTTATATATGCTTCACCAAAGGTGTTAGAAATACAAATCGTACTGAATTCATAATATTCATGACTATTCCAATAAGCAATATCGGTAATATAAGAATTGTCTATCTCAGATCCAAAAATTTTCCATGAACTACCAAAGTCTCTAGTCATCATTAATTTATTATCACTGGATATTAAAAAAATAAATGTTGAATCAAAAGTTCTAATTATTTTAGCTTTCGAAATAATAATATTTGTATCTAAATTATTAAGAAATATTCCTGGAGTTAATATATCTTCAAATAAATATATTTTATTATTTTGAGTGACTATAATAAAAGCATTATCTACATCGAAGTGATAACCTTCGATATTTTGATACATATCAATTATCTTTATCCCCGAATCAAACTGAAAATCAATTTTCTCCCAGTAAACGGATTCCTGTGAGAATAAGCTCACTGACATTAAGACAAGCAATAACGGAATTAACTTTTTCATGACAAACTCCCGAAAAATTAATAATTTTAAAATATAATTACTATCAACTATCTACTAATAACTGTCAACTTTTAACCGGTCTCTTTTCAAGTCCAAAACCGGTTGAAACCTTGTCTGCCCGTTTTAGCAAATATGCAAAAAATAATCCAAGAATACCTAATGCAGCAAATACTAAAATTGTATAAGTATAATCATAAATAGCTGTTCCTGATGAAATCATACTTTGGGTTACTCCCTTATTTGTCTTATCCAAAACATAACCGGCAATAATAGGAAATAAAAATAAACCAAGGTTTTGTAGTGATGTCATTATTCCATAAGCGGTACCTAAACGTTTTTCTTCAACTAATAAGGCAACCGAGGGCCACATCGCAGCAGGAACTAATGAGAATGCAATACCCAATATAAACATTGCGACATAAGGTGTCAATGAAGTAATGGATAGTGTTAAATGAGCTATTATCAATAATATTGAACCAAAAACCATCACTGTTGCCCGTTTGCCATTTCTATCCACAAACCATCCGAAAAGAGGAGTAAAAAGAATTGTTCCCCAGATAATCAGACTTGTCAATGTTCCGCTCATTTCGAGGGACACTCCAAACTTATTATGCAATAAATCCGGACAATATGCCTGAAATGGAAAGACAGCAGAATAAAATGTAACGCAAAGAAGGCAAATATATATAAAAGACTTATTCTTAATTAAGTCTATAACATCCTTAATATGAAATTCTTCATCTGCTTCAAGCAGATGTTCTTTTTTACGGGTAACATTATATTTTGTATCATAGAACATATAACCAATCCAAAAGACCAAACCGACTCCCATAAGGATAGCTGCTATCCATAAAGCAAGCGTCCAACCGGAAGGATAACTTATCAATATTGGTGAAAATATAAGTGCAGCAGCCGTTCCAAGTCTTGCTACAGCTATATTAAGGGAAAATGCTAAAGCAAGCTCCTTACCCTTAAACCACCTGACAATAACTTTATTAATAACAACAATACTTGTTTCAGCACCTAATCCGAAAAGTAGTCTGCCAATCATCATCATTTTTAGTTCAGGAGAATAATCAGTTAAAAATGATGAGAAGAAATTGTAGCCCAGTCCACCTGTCCTATAATAATTCGTTGCTCCGTAAGCTGTAGTTACAGCTCCAAGGACGCAAAAAATCACGAATAAAAAACCTGTTTTTCTGATACCCCAACGGTCAAGAATAATACCTCCGAAAATAGCCATCAAGAGAAAAGTATTTGGGAAAGAATAGAATGATACTATTAATCCATACTCCGTAGATGTAAATCCAAGCTCTGCCTGCATTACAGATTTTATCGAGGACATTGCATCGTAAACATAATAATTCGTGGCTATTACAATGCTAACGAAAAGCAGAATTATCCAGCGAAATAATTTTCCCTGTGCTGTTTCATCTACTATATTTTGATTCATGTTTTAAATTCTTAGTGAATAATATTATTGACAATTTAAATAAAAGGGATTAAATGGCAAAACAATCAGTGCTTTTATATGATTGGCTATTCCTGTATTCATAGAAATGACAATATTGTAGCTGGTAATTCTGATTAAGCTGATTTTTCTTTTATCCCGGTGGGATAATCAATTGTTAATTATCAATTATTGACGTTTCTTCCCCAAATTGCATTTTGTCCTTTTGCAAGGAATCTGAACAAACCGAGCAAAAAGCCGATGTTCATGCTTACTGCAAATAATAGTATTCTGAAAGGTATTATGTTGAGTTTAAATTTTTCAAACAGCCAGCCGATTAAAGCTCCTCCATACAGAGCAGTCTGTAAGCTAAGTATTGGTATAAATAAATATGATTCAGGTCTTAAAAATATTATTGAAACCGCTATCATTATAAGATATAAAGGTGAAAGCCAGCGAAGGACTTTATGTTCCCAGACAAAAAAAGATACCCAACCATATTTTGGATTTAATATGGATTTACATTCCTTAACTGTTGATAATCCGCCTGCAACAAGACGAATTCTACGTAGCATTTCTTCTTTTGTAGTTTTTTCGCGAACTTCTTCTACAACCAAGTCAGTATTGAAAATAATTCTCTTTTTATGAGAAGCTGTTTTTAGCATGCGGTACAGATCATCGCAAACAAAGTCATTTGGAATAGGGCTGTAAACCTCCATTTTAATACCATATAAAGTGCCGAGACTATTGATATTGGAATATATATCCGACTCTTTTTTTCTCATGAAAGTTTCATACTTTTGATAAAGCGATTCACCAAAACCACCGGCAGTTGATACGGATTTTTCACCAACGATTTCCAAAGATGCCAAAACTGCTCCGACTGAATTATCGGAAAGTATGGCAATCATTTTAGCTATCGTATCCGGTTTGACTCTTAAATCCGCATCCATGTAGAATATTATTTCCGTATTTGATTTATCAACCAAATAATTTAGGACTGCATTTTTACCGACACGAGCAAATTCGTAGAAATCCAAGGATAGATATTGTTCTTTTAAAGTATTTAAAATCCGTATCGTTCCATCATTTGAGCCATCAGAGCCGACAAGTACTTTTATTTTTCCTGTTGGATAATTGGACTTAAAAATAGAATCAATTGCACCCTTAATTAATTTTTCCTCGTTGTATGCGGCAATAACAACTGTAATATCAGGTTCAAAATTTTCTTTCTTATTTATCGGTTTGCTGAACAACTTTGAAGCAACAAAAAGGATAACGGGATATAAAATAAAAACATTAAATATCAGGAAAACATTTATCAATATAATTATTTCAACAAGCATGCTTTTAGATTATGGTAAAAATCATTTTGATAATAGATTTCAAGAATTCAATTCTTCCGGAAAAATTATTTGTCCAACCCTGTTTATGTGCTCCCTCAATGCTTCATTTTTTATTGCATTATAATCAATAATATCAAAATAATAAGGTAAAGGCAATTCTTCGTTTAACAAGGAACTCAATTTTGATACAACGTCCAAATTTATTTGTTCTCCTTTGATGGCAATATCAATATCAGAACCTCTCTTTTTTTTCCCTTTTGCCCTTGAACCAAAAACGACAGCTTCATCAATCGAAGAAAAACTGCGTATTGCTTCTAAAATTAATTCAATACTATTTTTTGGTAAATCAAGCATAATATCTCATCTGAAAATATGTATATGCTTTTAACATTGAATCATAATATTTGTTGACAATCAATTCCAATGCCATGTTGAAATTCTCTTCGTCAAAAGTGTGAGAGAGCAGATTCCTTTTTTCGAGCATATCCATCCAAATCTCTCCGTCATCAATAATTTCAAACTGAAATGACTTCTTAATCACTTCACGTGGAAATTTTGCTATTACTCCTTGATTTTCAAGAAAGTCTTTCATTGTCAGCCAAAAAAGCTCCAATGTATATTCAAATCGTTGAACAAGACCTTCTTTACTTAAGTCTGATAGATTTTCAAAATCCTTTATTGCACTTTCATATTTAATGAATGCTTTCTCAAGGTTATCGAAACGTTGTTCCCACCTTATATCAATATTTTCCTTATCCATATTAAATCCTAAACATAATATTTAAAAATCGGCAAAAGCAAACTTAAGCATAATTAAATGCGTTTTCCGGTCAAGAATCGTTCTGTAGCTATATTCAGCTTCCAAATGAAAATCCTTAATAAACTCATAGCTAATCATTGCATCCAATCTGAAGGTCTTTATTAAATTTCCGTCTAAAAAGCTTACTGTATAAGAATCCTCAGGCATTCTTGTATGCAATGGATTTCCTCCGACATTCTTGACCAGATTCCCCTCTGCATCATATTCGTTAGCTCCGTGTCTTTCCTGACTCAAACGCAAAACAATCGGGTGATGGCTTCCGAACCACCAATATTTTAGAACTAAAGACAATTCATCTGAATTTGGAAGCAATCCCATCCCTATTAGCAATTCATCATTCGTATAAGAATTAACGCTATCGAAATGCGAAAAGGTGTAGGGTTCTACTCTTGCATATTCAATTCCTATATCTAGATTATAGGGTAAACTATATTGCAGTCCAAGATTCCAAGCCGTTTTATTACTCCAATAACCTGTGCCGATTTTTTCAAACCTAATGTCATCAAGCAAAAAACTACCCTTTACTTGTAGTCCGTCTAAAATACGAAAAGTAATATCTCCACCCATCAGGGAATTATCCCTGTCGTGCAAGGCATGCTCGAGAGATTTGAAAAAGCTGAGAGGATTCAAATAAGCAAGGTCAATTCCACGCTTTGAATAGATTATACCTTCCCAGAATGATATTTCACCCCAAGCAGGTCTCAGTGCGAATCTATGAGTTACAAGATATTTACCGGGAAATTCAGAATTGAAGCCGACTTTTTTGTTTGCCCGGTCAACAGCGAGTATCCCTGAATGGGAATATCTGTATTCAAAATTGCTGAACCTCGCACCAAGCGAAAAAGCATCTCCCGGGGCGGCGTTATCCGATACAAACAATCTTTGCCCAATTCCTGAACCGATTAGTTGAGTCTCTCTGCCTAATACAGCATAAAACCAATCATAATCAAATCTTATATGTGATTCACTAAAATCAAAATCACTGTTCAAATCGGCAAATTTAACATTTTGTTGAAGTTTGTCAATTTCTTCAAGAGCAAGATTTCTATCGCCACTAATTATCGCTCCATTTGTCGCTTGAAGAAAATAGCCGAAATGTTTCCCTAAGGAACCAAAGACTCTGACTCCGAGATTGCCAAGGGTAACATTTCTGTTTTGGTCATCATCAGAAGAAAATAATGCTTCGATTGAACCAAGAGGTTTTATTCGTACAGAGTTAATCGAGTCTTGAAAATGATAAATAAACTTGTCATTATCTTGAAAAAATTTACTGCTTAAAACCTGAATACTATCCGAAGGGCTATAAAAAATAACAGCATTTTCAATAGGCAATACAGCAAATTCCTTTAAATGTTCTTCCAAAACGTGTTGTTCAACATGAGTTAATTTCGAAACAGATTTGTTGATTTCCTTGAGAGCATTAATGATTTCATTTCTTTGCAGGGGAAGTTGAGAAGTACTGAAATGAGGCAATAATCCTCGTGCTTCCGACCTAATCAAAAATTCATAAACAGGATGAGAAACGGGAACATTTTCAACCTGTGATAAAACATTATTGTTGGCAAAAAACAGTAATAACATAGGCACAATTACTGTAGCATTCACTATCTTCAAAATATTAATCCTTTAAACTAATTAAACTCATTAAACTTATTAAACTATATTACCCAACAAATCCTAATAACTGTTAACCTTCAATTTGTAATTTTTAAGGTCTCGTCCACCAATAAACCAGGTTCAAAAGTGCAAAAGCTGTTGATGCAAGACTTGACCACATAACCCAAGTCTGTGCTTTAACTTCCGCAGGAATATTTGGAGGAGCAGGGACATAAATTTCATCACCGGCATATACTAAAATATCATCTTTGCCTTCAACCCAAATTTTATTCTTACCTCTTATTATCCGGGCTGCATCTTTGTTAGAAGTTTCTGCGTACCCGCCGGCTTTTTTGACATACCATTCCATATTCTTGCCTTCTACGAACTTTATATATCCGGGATTTTTCACCTGCCCAAAAACAAAAACCGTTTTAGGATTAGAAGGTATCTTGACAATATCTCCGTCTCTTAACGAAATATTGGAGTTAACATCTCCTTTGTCAAATAATGCCTCGAAATCACATGCGACACGAGGTTCTCTCATTATAATATCAATTTGATATCTTGTAGTATCATAAATTGTAAGACTACTATGCATAAAGTTCTCCATCAACTGAAAGTTAATACTCTTGGGGTCGTTTATGCTGGCATCCCTGCGTATAATGGTTGCTAACGGCAAATAAGCTTCCGAGGTAAAACCACCACTCATTTCAATAACTTCCTTAATTGTTGATTTATCATTTATCACCTGATAAATGCCCGGCTTTTTCACATTGCCAACGACTGAAACAACACCGCTATTAGTTGTCCTCTCTTCCTTTTTCTGCCCGACAATTATGAAACTTCCAGGTTGCAATTCAATGTCTTCCTGCAATAAGTTCAGTTTTTCGTCAATTTTTAAATCAATTGTTTGGTTATCATTCGGTAAAAACAGACGAACATTATCCATATCCGCATCTTCTTGTAATCCACCTCCGAATTTCAACAGCAGAGAAGCCATATCCCCTTTTTTAAAAGCAGTAATGAATGGTCTGATTACGCTTCCTGAAATGCTTATGTTTGTTACTTCCATATTATTGTATGGAACAAAAATCCTGTCCCCTTCACGAATATATGGGTCGTATTTTGCATCATTCAATACCTGGGCTTTTTCCAAATCCGCTATAACCGAACTTCCATCGCTGTGCAATACTAAAATGTTTCTATTTTGAAATGTAGAATTATAAGGAATGCCACTATTTGAGAACAACTCATCGAACTGCTTTTTTTTCTCAATTTTTTGATGAAGCATCGTTCCCTGCTGTAATGTTGTTACGGTTGATGACTGCAGTTGATTGGCAAATCTCATTATTGTTGAAATCTTATATGAAGCCGGATAAGTGTATGTCCCAGGATTTCCGACATTCCCCGTAACTTCGATAATCACATTCCTTGGTCTGTAAAGAGAAACAAAAGCCAAAGCATCTTTGGTATTGCCGGTTATTTTCGATAAAATTAATTCTCTTGCCTCTGCTAAAGTTTTCCCTTTCAGGTCAACCTCACCAATGCGGGGTACAATCAATTTATTCTCAGGAGTAACTATAGTTATGTCTTTTTGAGTCATGGACGAGAGATTTTGAATCATTATAATATCCCCCGGACCTACAAAGTAACTTTCTGCCTCTACCACATTACCGAAAGGCATTGCCATAGTATTTGTCAATTGGTCACCATTCAACTGCTCCAAAGCATCGCCTTTCATCATGCTCTCCATATCAAAAGAAGAAAGCCCTTTTAGCTGAGAATAGCCCAAATTCAAATTCAGCAAAATACCGAATAATATTAAGAGTATTTTTTTCATATACTTAATCTCTCTATAGATAAAAACATAAAATATTTGAAAATTAATAAATTACAAAGTTAATAAAGAAAAGTTTAAAAATCAGCAATTGACAATTAACAATTGATAATTAACAAAATATTTTCCTTTAAAACTATATGATATAGTTAAAGATAATTTAACTTAAAACTATAAATCGGTAGAATTTTTCTTATAATTTTTAATTTATAATGTTTAAAATTGTAATGACGATAAATAAGAGAGAAATATTATTATAATTATAAATAAAATTATACAAATTCACAAAAAGAAAAGTATGTTTAAGGTTATTTGTAAAGTTTTTTCGGCAAAACAGGTTAATCTCACCTTTTTTCATTAATTTTGTAAGTTTTGACAGAACTTAATACAAAATATAATTATTATGGAAGATAAATTAAAATCTATAATTGAACGATACGAAGAAGTTACCAGACTGCTTAATGCGCCGGATGTTGCTAACGATATGAATCGTTACAAGGAAGTATCACGTGAGTTTAAGCGGCTTTCGCAAATTGCTGAAACATCGAAAAAATATCTGAAAATTTGTGATGATTTATTCTCAAATAAAGAGCTTATAACTTCTGCTTCCACTGAAAAAGATTTGAAAGAACTTGCTTATGAAGAAAATGAAATGCTCGAAAAGGAGAAGGAATTACTTGACGAAGAATTAAAATTCCTTTTAATCCCGAAAGACCCTAATGATACGAAGAACTGTGTGATTGAAATAAGGGCAGGAACCGGCGGAGATGAAGCCGGACTTTTTGTTGGAGATTTATTTAAAATGTACGAAAGATTTGCAGAAAAAAAAGATTTAACATTGGAAGTGGTTGAATTCAACGAGAGCGAAAAGGGAGGTTTTAAAGAAATAATTTTCACTCTAAGCGGTGAAGAGGTTTTCGGAACGATGAAATATGAAAGCGGTGTACATCGTGTCCAGCGTGTTCCGGAGACTGAAGCAAGCGGTAGATTACATACTTCTGCCGCAACCGTTGCTGTCTTGCCGGAAGCTGAAGATGTAGATATCGAGATAAATGAAGCTGATTTGAGAACTGATATTTTCCGTTCCGGTGGAAAAGGCGGGCAAAACGTAAATAAAGTTGAAACAGCAGTCCGTCTGGTTCATATTCCAACAGGAATTGTCGTCAAATGCCAGGAAGAAAGAAGCCAGTTGAAAAATAAGCAAAAAGCAATGCGTTATCTTCGTTCAAAACTTTATGACCTTGAATTACAAAAGCAGCATGACGAAATATCTTCTACAAGAAAGTCCATGGTAAAAAGCGGAGACCGTTCGGATAAAATCCGTACATACAATTGGCCCCAGAACCGAGTTACAGACCATCGGCTCGAGGGTGATGCAAAGAATTATTCTCTTAGGGAAGTGATTTTGGGAGAACTTGAACCAATTATTCAAAATCTGCAGATTGCTGAAAAAGCAGAATTACTTAAGCAAGGGAACTGATTTTAAAGAAAAATAGTAAAACTTAATGGGATTATTTATTTTCCGCTTATTTTAGCCCAACTGTCCCTTAATCCGACTGTCCGGTTGAATACTAATTTCTCATCAGTGGAATATTTCATATCAACACAAAAATATCCCTTTCTTTCAAATTGGAATTTGTCTCCCGGTTTAGCATCTTTTAAAAAAGGTTCCAACTTTGCATTAACAATCTCTAAAGAATTTGGATTGATATTGTCCTGAAATCTTTCGGATTGCATTGGGTCTTCATTTATAAATAAGTTTTCATATAACCTGACTTCAGCATCAATACAATGTTTTGCGGAAACCCAATGGATAGTTCCCTTAACCCTTCTGCCGTCAGGAGAAGAGCCACCCTTTGTTGCAGGGTCATATGTGCAATGAATTTCCGTAATATTTCCGTCATTATCTTTTATAACATTAGTACAAGTTATATAATATGCATAGCGAAGCCGGACTTCGTTTCCCGGGGAGAGCCGAAAGAATTTCTTTGGAGGATTTTCCATAAAATCTTCAATTTCTATAAATAGTTCTTTAGAAAACGGTACTTTTCGAGTACCTGCCGATTCGTTTTCAGGATTATTTATAGCATCTAAAAATTCTTCCTCATCTGCAGGATAATTGTTAATTATAAGTTTAACGGGATTCAAAACAGCCATAGCTCTTTGTGCTTTTTTATTCAAATCTTCTCGTATGCAAAATTCGAGAAGTGCCAGGTCAACAACATTTTCTCTTTTTGCAACCCCGATTCTTTCGGCAAACATGCGGATTGATTCAGGAGTATAACCTTTACGTTTCAAACCGGAAATAGTAGGCATTCTAGGGTCGTCCCATCCGTCAACATATTTTTCTTCAACAAGCTGCAATAAACGGCGTTTGCTCATGACTGTATAACTAAGATTCAATCTTGCAAACTCAATTTGCTGAGGATGATAAACATCCAGTTCATCTAAAAACCAATCGTATAATGGCCTGTGGTCTTCAAATTCAAGTGTACAAATTGAATGTGTTATACGTTCGATGGAATCTGACAAACAATGCGTGAAGTCATACATTGGATAGATACACCATTTATTGCCTGTGCGATGGTGCTCGGAATGTTTTATCCTATATACTACCGGGTCACGCATATTAAGGTTTCCTGCCTTCATATCAATCTTAGCCCTTAGAACTTTAGAGCCGTCCGGAAACTCTCCGTTTTTCATTTTTTTAAATAACTCGAGATTTTCTTCTATGCTTCTGTTACGGAATGGGCTGTCAGTTCCGGGTTCAGTTAGTGTACCTCTTGTATTTTTTATTTCTTCGGCTGATAGTTCACAAATATATGCCTTTCCTTTTTCAATCAATTGAACTGCATATTCATAAAGCTGCTCAAAGTAATCGGAAGCATAATATTCCCTGTCATCCCAGCTAAAACCAAGCCATCTGACATCTTCTTTTATCGAATCAACATATTCAACATCTTCCTTAGTCGGATTTGTATCGTCAAATCTTAAGTTGGTTATTCCTCCGAACTCTTGGGCAACACCGAAATTCAAACAAATTGATTTTGCGTGTCCAATATGTAAATATCCGTTTGGTTCGGGAGGGAAACGCGTTTGAACACGTCCTCCCCATTTATTAGTTTTCAAATCTTCTCTTATAATCGCCTTGATAAAATTCGTAGACGTTGTTACTTCATTTTCTCCGTTCATATCATCCTTAATTTTACAAAATTCACTTAATTTTTCATAATTCACGTTCAACTCCTACGGAGTTGTTGACCACTTCATGAATACCTTGTTACAAACATTCAATCGCTATGCGATTGTTTAAAAATTTACTATTGACTACCGACTGTTGACTATCGACTAATATTATTCATTATTCACTTTTCATTATTCACTGAATTAATATTCCTGCTGTACTACTACAGAGTATGTCGTATCTTTAGCTCTGCCACCGAAAATTATTGTATAGTTTTTTCCAAATGGGAATGGCATATCATCAACGCGGTAGAGAGTAGAATCATTGTCGGTTTTGACAAAAAACAAACTTAAATTCCTGTCTAATGTAATTTTTTGCAGATTTGTTTCATTTCCATATCTTATTCTTTCAGCAATTGGTGATGATGTTTCCTTGTTTTCTTTAACGGAAATCATGTTAACTTCCTTGCTTGCATTGATAAATCTTCTTTGATAGTATTCCGTCGAAACTTCAAAAGGTTCATAAATAAAAGGCAAAACATCAATTTTTGTATTATCTCCTGCAAAAACGAATAGATACCTGTTCAAACCGTTGACATCAATTATGGTGTCTTTATTATTTACCGATATCTTATGAGAGCCCTCCGATACAACTGTTGCTAAGGTTGCACCATAGTTCATCTTTGCTCTTGTTAAAATGGGATTAACAGATAATTCCAGATGTTTGATTCCGGGAACCAAATTCACAAATTGCATAAAAACGGCATCCGGCAAAGATTCAAGTGAATTTGCCGAATTATCGTTTTCTTCAATAAGGAACAATTTGGTCTTACCGGAAGGATAATCGCTTGTAATTAGTAAAAGGTATCTCCCTCCGGCTTTTAAATTAGCAGTCGTTGTATAAACTAAATTTGCAGGTTCTGTTGTCGTAAAAACAGTTATAGGCAATTCATTCCCAGGAATAATTAATTTAGGTTGGGATATATTTCCATAACTGATTTTTTCTGAAACTAAATCACCGGAACGGTAACCTAAGGTATCTTCGCTGGTGGAATAAGGATTGTCGTCTCTTGCCGCCATGGACACAATCAATTCTTTGTGGTTATAGGATGCATGAACGACACTGATAATTGCGTGAGAACTGCTTTTTAACCTTGTCGGTTCGGCTAATAAACATGTTTTGGCTTTTACATTCGCAGAATCAAATGACAGTATTGTGTATTTTTCAGATACATTTAATGAAGCACCTACAAAGCTGGCAGTATCTGTCCCTAAAAGACAGGCTAATGTATCTAAAGATTGTCCTCCACAGGCACCGACGGAAATATAATCTCCAATAGACATTCCCGGAAGTATCTGAAAGATACCGTTACTTAATGTCGAATCGGGATATTTAATATAATTGACTGTACTTTCCGAAAGATTTACCGCTCTTATCTTTGTTGATAAATTTTCTTCCTGAAAAAGGGGAATTAACGGATTTGCCCCATTATTGTATTCATCAAGAAGATAGATTATTTCTCCATCTTTTCCATCCGGTAAAATGACAATCATATATTGCTTTTTTTCTTCGAGATTTAAATTGAACAAACCGAGAAATTCGGTTTTGTTGTCTTCGGTTCTTATAATCGAAACAGGTGTCCCCTCGGAGAGTACTTCGGCTTGTGGGCTTATTTTTCTGTATTGAATATATGATGCAAGCGCCTCACCATTTGGACAACCCTGCCTCAAAGAGTAACTTCTTTTCAGTTTAGGAACAGTATTAATCATCCTTAAATATGAAAATGATTCCTTTACAATCAAACCGGATAATGTGGAAGCAACAATAATAGTATCTATATCACGATATGGTAATGTATCATTTTCGGCAGTTGGAAGTGCAAATATAGTATAATAATTATTTCTGGTAAACCTCAACTTTCGATTTAAACGATAAACCTCCTGACCATCCTGAATAACAGTAGCATAAGAAGAGTCTGCAGGAGGATTTTGAGCGGCAGTGCATAAGCCATAATCAACAGGACCAAAGGTAGTTTTACCATCTAATACCAAATTAGCGGCTTTTTTATTTCCACTAAGGTTGAAGAATCTTACATTTATTGTTTCATTTTGAGGTGGCGGATTAACCAGATTAGGGTCTTCTTCGGCACAGCCAAAAATGAACATTAATAAAAATATGTAATATAACTTTCGCATTAAATAATTTAATTTTTTAACAGTATCTATGTTAACGTATTCTACAAAATATTTGAGAATGTTACTCAATTTAATAAGATAAAACGTTTATACCTCATTATTTATTTAAAGAAGCAGAAAATAAGTTGGAAAATTCCATAAGCATCAGTTTAGAGTCTATCAATTTAATGAAATTTTTATACTTGAATATCCATTGTCAATTGAATCAATACTTCCCGTACTCTTCTGCATATTTCATGATAGCATTAACAATACCTCTTGCAATTTTTAACTGACCTGCTTCCGAATTTGCAAAGCGTTCATCACCTTCATTTGAAAGAAAACATGCTTCGAACAGAACATTTGGCATAGAAGCACCTATCAGGACATAAAATCCTGCCTGTTTAACTCCCCTGTCTTCGAGTTTAGTAACTTTGCAAACTTCATTTTGCAGTATCCTGGCAAAAAGTTCGCTGAATTTGACAAAAGCACTTTGTGCCATTGTAGCAATTATAATTTCTTCATCTGTCAGCTTCTTGTATTTATCGGTTTGCTTTTCGAACTTGATTACCGAGTTTTCAAAGTTAGCTACACGAATAGCATCGTCATTTCTTCCAGGCCGTAAAATGAAAGTCTCAACACCATTAGCGGGAGAGGGTTTTCTGTTTGCGGCATTCAAATGGATACTAATAAACAACTTTCCTTCCGCTTTGTTTGCTATTTGCCCCCGTTTGTAGAGTTCAACAAAAGTATCGTTTTCACGGGTAAGAACAACTTTAGTTTGAGGCATTTCTTCTTTAAGCAAATCCCTGACTTTTTTCGCCAATTTCAGAGTGATAACTTTTTCATAGACACTTGTAACACCAACTGCACCGGCATCATTGCCACCATGCCCGGGGTCAAGCACTATGACATCCAATTCCCATTTCTTTTTTTCCTTCTCGATATTGGGGCTGATAGTTGGTATTTTTACATCCTTGTCCTCTGTTTTTGGAGTATCGGCTATTTTCGGTGTTTCTTCGGTTTTAATTGGTTTTTCAATTACAGGTGTTTCCTCTTTTACTTCAGGTTTTATTTGCTCAAGTTTTTTCTCCACTTTAACTTCCTTAGTAGTTACCGGTTTTTTGGGATTAGCAGGATACAAACTGAATATAATTTCCTTGTCACCGTTTCTTCTCGATGTGCATTTAATCAGATTATCGCTCAGTGTCAGAGTATAGATTTGAAATTGCCTGACTTTAGTAGCTGTAATTTTTGTTATTGGATAAACGCTTTCTGCTTTGGAAAAATCTGTAATATTGTTGTTAGCATTAGGAATTCTGATAATCACACTCTTTCCGTCACATTCAGGTCTGTGATAAACATCAATAATCGAATTTGCAATAAAATGCAAATCAATATACCCGTTCTTTTGCTCGGCAAAAACCTTGAGAAACCATAATCCTTTAAGATTTTGCGTCTGCAAGGCAATGCTGTTTTTTGAGTTATCTGTCAACTGAATTTTATCTTTTTCCAACTCATCACTCTTCATGCCTTTCCTGTTAAGTTTAGGTGGAAGCATGTAAACATTTGGTGGTATTTCCGAAGATACTATTTCCGTCTCCACTTGTTTTGTATCGGTTGTCTCTCTTAATTTTTTAACATTTAAAACATATTTGTTTTTTGTAATACGGAATATTTTAAATGACTCTAAAGATTTTAATAATGAATGAACAGGGAGAAAAAGATTAGAAGACGAAACGATAGCCGGTTCACTCATTTGAAAAGTCTGAATGCCGTTTTTACTCTTCATCGCAATAAAATAATTTGGAGCAAAAATTAATTGACAATCGGAAAAGTTGATGATAAATTGATTTTTATTGTAGCCGGCATCAGGAAAAAGAGAGCTAAAGACATTATCGAGATTAACATATTCCTTTCCTTTTATCATAGTTGTTTTTAAATCTGATTTATCAACTCCTTCAAAAACAACAGAATATTTCCTTTCGATACTCTGAGTATAACCGGAAATTAAAATTGCAAAACATATCAATAAAAAAACCGATTTGAACATTTTTCTCATTTTCATTGCTTTGTTCCAAAAAATTATTCATTAATAAAATTATAAATTAAGCAATATCACAGAAATATGAAAACAAAGCGAAATATTTTTTGAAAAAGTGTAATAAGGTTTGTATTCATGGGGATTAAATGTTACTAAGGTTGATTTGGTTTAATAAGGTTTAAAAAAAAAATCATTTAACATTTACCTTTAAAACCTTAGTAACACAAAAAATATCAAAAGCTATTAACTTTATTCCCTTATTACGACTGCAATTTCTTTAACTTTCCGAAAGTTCCAAACTTTCTGAAAGTTTTAATAAAATAGTTCTAATTGCTGATAAGCACCCTCTCTGCTGTTCTCCCTGCCTTCGTTGTCAGTACTAAAAAGTATGTACCTGAAGAAATATTTCCGATATAATGATTCAAATTCAAATTACCGTTTGCATATCCATCGTAAATCGACTCAACTTCCCTCCCGAAAATATCGAAAAGTTTTAGCGTTATTTTTCCTGATTCGATATTGTTGATTTGGATGTTGATATTGGAGGAGGTGGGGTTGGGATAACATAGTAAATTAATAAAATAATCTTCTATTCTATTTTCTTCCATTCCTGTGAATAGCTGAATTATATTTGCACTTACTCCTCCCTCACGAAAAACTGCAAAACCATTTTTACTACTACTAATCCATTTATTTCCATAATTATCAATTGAAAAACCGGAAATATTATTTTGGGGAATCCCTGAATTATAAATATTAAAAATTTCACAATGATTGTCATTATATTTTATGAGACCATAAAAGGTCTTAATCCATTTATTATTATTATCATCAATTCCTAATATATCTGCACTCTCAATTTCGAATCCAAAATCGGATTGGTTAATAGTATCCCAAATATTACCATCAAAAGAGGTTAAACCTAATCCTGAACCAATCCACATTTTTCCATTTCTTTCAAATTGAATTGAAGTGATATAATTATCAATCAAACCAGAATTATAAGTGGTATAATAAGTCCAAGAAATTCCATCGAATTTTGCTAAACCGTTCCCTTCACCATCATAATCTCCAGAAGCAATCCAAATATTATTCAAACTGTCAGCAGCCAGAGCAGTTATATCATTATGTGGCAATCCCGAATTTTTTGCATTATAGACCATCCAGTTTGTATCATCATATCTGATAACACCTTTACCATAAGTTCCAAACCATTTAACATTTTTTTTATCAACACAAATCTGTCTAACATAAACATCAAGCATACCTGAATTTGAACTATTAAAATCATACCAATTTATTCCATCATATTTTAGTAAATATGAATCAGTTAATAATTTTGTGGCACAACTAATCCATAAACTATTATTTTTATCAAAATTAATAGTATAAATGAAATCATGAATATTTGGATTATTTTTATTATTGTGAAGAAGCCAATTATTTCCTATTAATTGCACAAGACCTTTATCTGTGGGTATCCAAGGAATTCCATTAATATCCATTCCAATTTTACGAATATCATTACTTGGTAAACCTGAATTAGATATTGAAATTATATTCCAGGTATTAAGACTATATTGATATAAACCTGATGGGCTGCCAATCCATTTGTTATCATATTTATCAAAAGCTATTGAAGAAATGTTATTAACAGGTATATCGGAATTGTATTTATTATAAATGATCCAATTAGTATCATTGTATATCGCAAGTCCTCCACTATATGTCCCAATCCATTTATTATTATTTTTATCAATATAAATATCTGTGATTCTATTGTCCGGTAATTTCGAGTTGCTATTTCTAAAAATCTCAGAATTGGTACCATCAAATTTGATTAATCCATCAGAAGTACCAAACCATATATTATTTACTTTATCAATAACAATTGTTTTTGCAGTTATTTTTGGAAATATATTTATCCAATTATTCCCGTCAAATGTAAATACTCCACCATAAACACTACCAATCCAAGCTTTATTATTAATATCAAAAGTAATTTCATGAATATCACCAGTCGTTAGGTCAGAATTATCACGGTTATATAAAATCCAATCATTTCTATCAAACTTTGCGATTCCATAAGATGTACCAATCCAAATATTATCGTTTGAATCAAGAGAAATTGACAATATTCTATTGTTGTTAAGTCCAATTTTTGTTTTATCAAAATTCTCCCATTTTATTCCATCGTAACTAGTTACATCTCTTTCAGATATTATCCAAACAACTCCCTTTTTATCAATAACTAAATCTATTATATTATTTGCAGGTAAAATTGAATTCCCTCTGTTAAAAAAAACAGATTCCTTAGTGTTTATATCAATCTTTATTAAACCACCATTTGTACAAATCCAAGTATAATCTTCTATAATTTTGACACTATTAATTATTTCTCCATATGTAAAATTCACCCACTCCGGATTCTGAGCATTCGAATTGTAAAATGGAGTTAGTACAAGCAATAAAAATATTATTCGTTTCATTGAAATTCCTTTCAAAGTTTAAAGGAAATTGCATTGTTTATTTATATAATAACACATAATCAGCAAAATCGTCTCAAAATCTTTCAAATTTTATTGAATTTATTTTGGGCAAACGCCGTGTGCCCCCTACGTTTCACGTTTTCACTTTTTCACGTTTTCTTGTTTTGCTGATTTTAAAATTTAGAACATCTATTGATACAAATATTTTAAATTAATACCATATTTCCTGATTTCGTAAGCAATCGGATTATCATCATTGAAATCTTCCGGTTTGAATGTTAAAGGTTCAATAGTTACGTCGGTTGAAATGACTGCATCAAATAATTTTTGTTTGTCATAAAACCGAATACCTTCGAAATCTTGAGAAATAATTGCAATATCAATATCGCTGTATTTATCGTTTGTACCTTTGGCACTACTCCCAAATAAATACATATCGTTAATAAATATTTTAGATTCATTAACTTTGTCAATAAATTTCTTAATCTTTTCTAATATTTGAGCATTGACTTTATCCATTGAACATTCTCTTCGATTTTTTCTAAATAATTATTTGCAAATTCTTTATCAACTATTGAGTAAAGCTTGGATTTTTTATCCGGGTATCTTGCTTCGATATTAAAATCATTAATTTTAAAATAAAGGTCTTTTCTCACTAAATCCAATTCCAATCCGGAAAGTTCAGCAATATATAATAAATTATGACTTCTTGGTACTTCAATTGATTTTGTATTGGCAACAAATAGTGCTTTTAAAATTTTTTCTAAAACTAAATGACCAATGAATAGACTCCACAAATAGTAACCTGAATTAAATAGACTTTTAGCCACTTCGATATCATCGTTGGCTCCATTTATCCAATACTCTATATGTTCCCTAATATCCATAGACAAAAATACAAAATTATTTCTTATTCAACAATTGCATAATAAAATGAATTTTATCATTTTCCTCCTCACCTTTTCACGTTCTACGTTTTGCTGTTTCGCGTTTCAAGTTTCGCTGTTTCACCTTTCACGGCAACTTCAAAAACCAAATCTTCTTAATCAATCCTCCCTCTACTTCATACATTGCTGTTGCATTGATTTCTGGTTTTCTCGGATTACCCGTTATATATTCCTGGTCAATAACGTAATTTCCGTTGACAATCCGGTTAACAAGTTTGCAATGAAGGTTTGTTGCTGAATTGAAAAATGGTTGATATGTTTCCCTCATCTTGTCAATGCCTTTGTAAAGCAATTTATCGGGAAATTCATATACCTCAACACTATCGCTGTAAACAGCAAGGAAAGGTTCAATCTCCTTTGCATTGTAAGCATTCAGTTGTATTTGTGCAAGGTCTTCGGGACTGTTTTGGATTATTTCGTCAGGTTTGAATCCCTCACCATTTTTGAAAACCATGAAAATATCTGAAGTGTTGCTGATATTGTCAATCGGATTGGAATTGAGAATAACCAAATCAGCAAGCTTTCCTTTTTCGATAGTACCCAATTTACTTTCCATACCTAATAACTTTGCGGCATTCAGCGTTGCATCTGTCAATATTTCTTGATTGCTTAATCCGGCTTGTTTCATATACTCGAACTCATGAAACAGTGAAGGTCCATGAATAACACCAATATTTCCTGCGTCTGTACCCGCCGCAACATTTATACCGGCATCCTGCAATTTTTTTGTGTTGAAAAGTGTAGCGGGTAACGGCTCAATCGGTTTCATTTCTTTAAGAAGATTCTTTTGTCTGTCACCAAGTTCACTTTCATTCAATTCGTACATATCATAGAAAGAACCGATTACTTTTGGATTACCAAGCAATTGTTCTTCTTTCATAAGTTTTAATTGCTTCGTAAATACGGCACTGTATGAGTTAAAAACCCACATAGTTGGGATAATTGTAATTTTATTCTTCTTTGCCTTTTTGATAAAGTCATCGTCAACGTTTTTATCATTAACCATGTGAACAAGCACGTCAGCACCTGCTTCGAGTGCTTTTCTCGCAGTTTCGAGTTCTGTGGCATGTACCCAAACCTTAAGACCGAGTTTGTGACTTTCCTTTACGATAGCTTCGAGAATAGGGTAAAATTCCATGAGACCGATTGAGGGTTTTCTTGCTACAACATACCATACTTTGATGAAATCTGTTCCTGCCTTTGCTTGCTCATTAACAAGTTTTAGGGCTTCGTCAATATTTGTAACTTTAATTATTGGCGGGTCATCGGTTGTCAAAGCATCCGGTTGATAAGATGCAATCAAAGGACCTGAACAATAAGCACGAGGAGCTATCTTCGCCTTTTTTGATTGCTCAATTATATCGAAATTCCAATACGGACCTCCTAAATCAATTATTGAAGTAATACCGCATCGTATATATCTTCTGAATAAATCATCAATGTTATCACGAATCCACTTCAATTCGACATCTTTGTACGGCACTCTATGGCGAAGGTCAATTGCATCAGGACGGGTGTAAAGTCCACCCGATTGAAAAAAATGAATGTGTGCATCGGTCAGTCCGGGGATGATATATTTCCCTGTAGCGTCAATCATCTTGGCATTAATCGGTATTGTTATTTCTTTGTCTTTAGGACCTGCTACGGAAATAATTATGGAATCCTTAATCAGTACAACGGCATTTTGGATGTGCTTACCTGCTTTAGTATCAATGACGGTTCCACCAACGATTACAGTATAGTTTTCTGCTTGAAGACAAAGTGTCAAGACAAATGTAGCTAATAAAATAACAATAGTTTTCATTTTCATTCCTTTTTATTAATAAAATATTAAGCAAAATAAATAATAATATGGAATAATCAAATTTTACAGGTATAAAAAACGATTTTAATAACAATTGGCTCTTAACCGGATTAATGGTAATTTTGCTGAATAAATTTTTTATTTATATGTTTGAACCACGAAAATCAAAGACCAGAACCAGAGTAGTACATGTATTTGGATTTATGGAGCAAAGTATGAATGGATTGTGCATCCGGTTTGTTTGATATAGCCCGAGCGACGGGAATATTGGATTGATTAATTTGATATACAACATATTTAGATTTGAACAAGTAATGAGGTTAGCATAAAAAAGGAGAAAAGAAAAGATAAAATAAATGATTGAATTTTAAGAGATAAGATGCAAAATATTTGAAAATATATTCCACAAGAAAAAAAAATATTGATAATTTTTTAAATAATTTGTATTTTGCATATTGATATTTGAAGGATTTTTGTTGGGTGCTTGATATCTTACAAAAAATAATTAAATAATTGAATTTTTATAATCCATCTATTTTTATTTCTAATACGAAAGGTTACAAAAATGAAAAAAGAAATCTTCATTTCAGTGAAAAAATTTAATCATTTTCTATTTCTATTATTAATCACGTCTTCATGTATTTATTTTTCATCTTGTGATTCTGATACTACAACTCCAACTAACGAAAACCACCAGTCACAAATCAAGACAGCTATGAATGCCACACAGGCAGAAATGGATGCTCCAGGATGGATAGCCGGGATATGGTCACCGGCAGAATCTTACGAGTTAGTCGACGGTATGGCAGATGTTGACGGGAATATAGACATGGAAATATCTTCATTGATTAGAATTGGAAGCATAACAAAAACCTTTACTGCAACGCTCTTACTTATACTTGTTGACGAAGGAAAGCTGTCTTTGGATGATAAGCTGGAAAAATTCCTGCCTGACTATCCAAAAGCCGATCAAATAACAGTCAGACAATTGACTATGCATAAAGCCGGAATAGTATCATGGGATGAGGATGACGAAGTACGCATGTCGGTATTTGATGGGACTAAGAAATGGACTATTGATGAATTAATTGAATGGGCATCTGAGCAACCGTTCCTTTCTGAACCCGGAGCGGAATTTCACTATTCAAACATAGGATATTTTATGCTTGGAAAAATCATCGAGCAGGCATCTGAAATGACTGTTGCTCAGGCAATTAATGAAAAGATAGCAATACCTCTCGGGCTTAAAAATACTTTTATGGCTGAAAGTCCGCAACCTGTTGGAGATTATGTTCACGGTTATGATGGTTCAAGTGGCTCTGTCATCGATATGACAGGCACTCCCCAGGCAATTGCAATTAACTATGAGTTGGCATGGACAGCCGGAGGAATGCTTTCAACCCTCGAGGATTTACTTATCTGGTCAAAAGCTTTAGTCACCGGTGAACTGTTAAGCGACAGCCTTCATGATCAGCAATTGCCTGTTCCTAATCCACCGAATGAAATAAATCCATACTGGTCGGGATACGGTATTGGGATAAACCAGACAGATGCCTGGTTTGGGCATACCGGTGCAGTATGCGGATTTATCTGTAATATGTCTTATAATCCGGAAGATGATGTTGCAATTGTTACATTTTTTAATAAATTCAGCGCATTTGATATTGATGCCAATACTGCTGACCTTACAGCAGTCACTTTGAATTTTTTGAAATTAGCCCGAATGTTTTGTCCCAAGACATTGATAGAGAAAAAATAGTTGTCCCAAGTTTAGTATATATGTATTAAAGAGTTAGTGATTTTATTTTAATAAATTGATATTTGAGGGATATTTGTTGGATTCTTGATATCCTACAAAAAATTATAAAATAATTGAATTTTTTAGAATCCACATAACTTATAAACCTAAGTAACCATCAAAAAGCCCCAACTCTAAAACCTTATTGTCTTTTTGTAGAAATAAGGTAATGGTTTTATAACGGCTGCATTATTATCTTGTTACTAATTTAATAAGGATAAGATAAGGTATTATAATTTATAATCAGATGATAAAATTCATATTGCCTTTAAAACCTTATTAACAGGAAAGTAACTATTTTTCTATGATTATTAGAGATACGTAAAGATTATCATTCCATATAATTGGGTATTAGATAGAAATATGGTAATTTTGTTCACTTAATTTTTGTAATATTATAAATTGTTAAAAAAATATGTTTGAGCCACAAAAAGTAAAGATAGATGAGTTAAAAGAGCGGGTTGCTAATTTACGGAGGTTTCTTTGACCTCGACAACAAGGCAATAAAAATAAAGGAACTTCAATCTTTTTCTGAAAATGAAGATTTTTGGAATGATTCTCAAAATGCTCAGAATGTGATGCAGGAAATTTCCGAGTTGAAAGTATGGAAAGATGAATGGGAGACGATTAATCAATCAGTAGAAGATGCTGAAGCAATTTTGCAATTAGCCGAAGAAAATACTGATGCTATTTCTGAAAATGAAATAGATGAGGAAATTAAAAAAGCGGAAGAATTGGTATCTTCCCTCGAAGTTAAAAATCTTTTGTCCGGCAAGGACGATGATAAAAATGCATTCTTAACAATACACTCAGGTGCAGGAGGAACTGAAGCATGCGACTGGGCTGAAATGCTTATGCGAATGTACTCCCGCTGGGCTGAGCGGCATAAATATAAACTATTTCTCGTTGACGAACTTCCCGGAGACGTTGCCGGAATGAAATCAGTTACCTTAGAGATTGATGGAAAATTTGCTTATGGATATTTGAAGTTGGAAAGCGGAGTTCACCGGCTTGTAAGAATATCTCCATTTGATTCAAATGCCCGCAGACACACTTCATTTGCTTCGGTTTATGTTTATCCTGAAGTTGAAGATGCGGTTGATATAGAAATCAATCCGGTTGATATTGAAATGGACACTTTCCGTTCGGGTGGTAAGGGCGGACAGAATGTAAACAAAGTCGAGACAGCAGTACGGCTCAGGCACATTCCAAGCGGTATTGTAGTTTCCTGTCAACAGGAACGTTCTCAGTTTCAGAACAGGGAACGTTGCATGAAAATGCTCAAATCAAGACTTTATCAAAAACGGCTCGAAGAAGAGGAAAAAGCTCAAGCTGAAGTAGAGGGTAAGAAGATGAAAATAGAATGGGGGAGTCAAATTCGTTCCTATGTTTTTCAACCATACACAATGGTTAATGACCATCGCACCGAAGTAAAAAGAACAGATATTCACGCAATTATGGATGGTGACCTGGATGATTTTATTAAAGCAAATCTTTTACTTATCAAATAAAATTTAAATTACAAGATTACCGCTTATATAATCCATTAAATATTTGTTTTCGGATTCTTTGTTTGTACGTAAGGATTTAACAATATCGCCAATTGAAATTAATCCGACAAGGACTTTATTGTCAACCACAGGTAAATGCCTTATATGATTATTTGTCATAATTGACTCGATATATTCTATTTCATCTTCAGGTTCAACAAAAATAATGTTCTTTGACATAATATCTTTAATCAATATATCTAAAAAGTTTTGTTGATTTTTATAGGCAGACTTAACCACATCACGTTCACTAAAAATACCAACAATTTTAGCTTCAAGATTTAATACAAGTAAAACACCGATATTATTTGTTACTAAAATCTTTAATGCATCTGAAATTTTTTTATCTTCACCTATAGTGAATACTTCAGGTCCTTTATTTTTTAATATATCTTTTACTTTCATGAAATTCTTCCGATAAGTTAAACAAAAATATTTATGAACTATAAATCCGACGATTGATTTAATAAATATTTTATCCAATTATCTTGTAGGAATAATGATATTTATGAGAAAAAAATTTAGTATATTTTTGATTTAATAGTTATATTAACAATATCGTAAATATTAAAAAATAAAAAATATGAAAAAAATATTACTAATATTATATTTTATAGTATTTGGAATTAACTATCTTTTTGCACAAACAAATTATGATAGTCTCGAGAAATTGATAAATAAGTTTGAAGGGCATCAGAAATTAGACTTTTTGAACCAACTTTCATTAAAATACAGAGCAGAATCACCAAGAAAAAGCATTTTATATGGCAAGCAAGCACTTGAGCTTTCCTTAAAACTCCAGGATGACACGGCTTCAGCTAATGCACTCAGTAATATTGGAGCAGGTTATTACTTAATCGGCGATTTCGATAATTCTCTAAACAATTATCAAAAATCCTTAAAAATATTTAAGAAATTAAATGACAAAAAAGGAATTGCCGGAATATATAATGGAATCGGTTTAATATGCCGGGTACTGAAAAAATATGACAAGGCAGAAGAATACTATGAATCTTCTCTGAAAATAGTTGAGGAAATATCCGACCAACAGGGAATTTCAAGAGCATTGAACAATTTAGGGATACTTTATCATCTAAGAAACGAAGATTCAAAGGCAAAAGAATATTTTGAGAAGTCGTTAAAAATAAAGGAAGTTCTTGGTGATAAAAACGGTATAGCAAATACACTGAACAACTTTGGAATGTTATATTCCAGTATTGGGGATAATACTCAATCACTCCATTACTATAAAGAATCATTAAAAATCAAGGAAGAAATTGGTGATAAAAGTGGAATCATCGGAAATTTGATTAATATTGGGTCATTATTGTCTTCTATGAATAAGAACCAACAAGCACTTGACAGTTATACCAAAGCAATTGAGATTGCCAAGAATGAAGGTTTGAAAACTTTATTGATACAGGGATATATTTCATTATCCAATATATATGAAAAACTTGGAAAATATAAAAAGTCATATGAATTTTTTAAACTATATTCAAATCTTAGGGATACTGTTTTTTCAGAAGAAAGTAATAAAACTATTGCTGAAATGGAATACAATATTGCAATTGAAAAGCAAATGAAGGAAAATGAAATACTAAAAAAAGAAAACGAATATGCTGGTAAAGTGAGATTGTATCTAATTATTATAAGTATTCTTGGAATTTTATTAGCTTTCTTTATATATAGCCGGTATCGTTCAAAACGAAAAGCGAATGCAATATTAACTAATAAAAATGAGGAAATAATTCAACAAAAAAACGAACTTTCTACTGCATACGATACTTTGGAAAAAACTTCATTGGAATTGGAAAATCACAATAAATTCCTTCAAAGACTTATTGACAGTATTCCTAATCCTGTTTTTATAAAGGACATGAATTTAAAATATACAGGTTGCAACAGAGAGTTTGAAAAATTTTCGGGCAGAAAAAGAGAAGAATTAATTGGGCATTCAGCAAAAGATTTTACTTCCATTGAAATAGCGGAAATGACAAATAAAATGGATAATAAAATTTTAAATAGTTCTGAGATTCAAAAATACGAATCCAGGGTATTGGATGGTAATAAAAAAGAGATGGATGTAATTTATTATAAAACCAGATTCACCGACCATAAAGGAATTGTTGCGGGATTAATTGGTGTAATGATGGATATTACAGATAGAAAAAAAGATGAGCAAGAGCTTAAAGCTTCTGAAATGAAATTAAGGGAAATGAATATAACAATGAACAAATATCTTTCCGTAATAAATTCCGAATTAAGCCGGGCAAAAGAATATCTACTGTCCCTGCTTCCTCCAAAAATAAGCAAAGGAAATATCAGGACGGAATGGATATTGAAACCTTCAATTCAACTTGCAGGAGATGTATTTGGTTATCATTGGATAGATAATGATAATATTGCGATTTATCTTTTAGACGTTAGTGGTCATGGAATTGGAGCGGCATTACATTCGGTTGCAATTCTAAATACACTTAAATCTGAACGGTTAAGGAATACAGACTTCAAAAATCCCGGTTCAGTCCTGAAATCTTTGAATAAATCATTCCAAATGAGTAAACACGACGATATGTTTTTTACAATATGGTATAGTGTTTTCAACAATAAGAATAATATTTTAAAATATGCAAGTGGAGGACATCCTCCGGCTTTATTGATTGATAAAAATGGAAAAAAGAATCTTTTGCATTCTCCTAATTGTATAATAGGAGTTTTACCCGATTTCGATGTTAAAGTGGAGGAATTTTTAGTTAATAAAGGTTCATCCATGTTTGTTTTTTCTGATGGGGCTTATGAAATAAAACAAAAAGACGGAACTTATTGGGGTTTGGAAAATCTATGCGAGTTCATAATGAAATCACAAAAGGAAGATATTGATTTATTAACCACAATTTATAATTATGTGAAAGAGTTAAGTTATAACAAAACGATAAGCGATGATTATTCTATGTTAAAAATATCTTTTCTTTAATTTTATTGAAATGATTGAAGAAAAAAATAATTAGTTAACGGTGAAAAAGACAGATTTTGAAATTTATGATGTGAAAAAAATAAAAAATAGAAACAGAAAAGCATATTCAAAATTTCGAAAAATAAAAACTAATTTTTTCATTAGCTTTTTGAAGTTAAATGCTGCTG
>JAZDIP010000039.1:0-2855 GCA_043804925.1 bacterium
GCCGAGAATGTTGCCAAACCGAAAAGGCCCAGGCATGAAATAAAAATGGATATTCCGGCAAAATATCTCGAAAGAATACCTACCCTCTTTTCGGCAACATACAATGCCTGATAATCGTCATCCACAAACTTGTATTCAAAAGCTAATCCCGGGTGCCGTGCCTTAAATAATTTATGAAGTTGGTCGATAGTCGCCGATTGTGAATCAGAATTTATTTTAACCATCATATTCTGTGCTCTCGGCTCAAGCTGCATAATACAAGGTTTCACTTCCTCAAAAAGTGATTCGAAATGGAAATTTTTTGCTATCCCGACAATTTGTTTTTCCTGTCCCCAAACCCGAATTGTTTTACCAATCGGATCAACAAGGCCCATTTGTTTAATCGCCACTTCATTAAAAATAATTTTGGATATTTCATTTCCATACTCTTTTGAGAAACTCCTCCCTTCCGACATCTCAATTCCCATAGTTTCAATAAAATTATAGCCAATTTCAAGCTTTGAAAAATACATATTCTCATCATCGTTTCCATCCATCCAGTCAACACCTTTGATGCCTCCATGATGGCCAGTTAAGTCATGGTTGAAATTTGAAACCGAAACAACACCCGGAATTTTATTTATATCATTCAACAATGTTTCCACATTCTTTTCCAACTTCCCTCCATACGCCAAAAAGTTTTCATCATCTTCCATTTTCATTTCAGCATTAAAATGCAGGACATTATTGCGGTTGTAACCCAGATTTTTTGATTGGACAAATTCTATTTGTTTATAAACAACCAGCACCGATACAATAAGTGTTACAGATATGACAAACTGAAATATTACCAATCCTTTCCTGGCCCAAAATTCGGTAACTGAATCACGAAGTTTTCCTTTTAAAACCTCAACAGGCCTGAATCCTGAAAGGTATAGAGCAGGATAACTTCCCGCAACTAACCCGGTAAATAACAGGATGCCAACTATAGAAAAGATAAGTTCTTTCCCGAAAGTAAATACAAGTTGTTTTCCTGTTATTTCATTAAGATAAGGAAGAAACAAAATAACTACAACAATTGAAAGCATCAACGAAATGAAGGTCATTAGCATTGATTCGCCTAAATACTGGTAAATAAGAACCGCCCTGCTTGCACCTGCTGCTTTTTTAATTCCAATTTCTTTCAACCTTCCCGAAGCTTTGGCAGTTGAAAGATTCATAAAATTAATGCAGGCTATAATTAAAATAAAAAGTGCAACAATCGAAAACAGCCTGACATATTCTATCCTTCCTCCTGAAGGTTGCCCGTCCACATACCTGCTGTACAAATACCTGTCTGAATACTTTTGAAGAAATAAGGTATTTTCGGAGTCCTGTGATTTCGATTTCAGATAATTTTTGATTTTCGCGTTTAAAACAGAAACATCAGTCCCATTTTTAACAACCACAAAAGTACTTGGGCCACTGTTCTTCCATTCAGTAAGCCACGGATGGGCATCCTGAACAATATCATAATTAAAAAGAAGGTCGAATTGTGCGGTTGCATTAGCCGGAGGAGATTTGAAAATACCTGTTATTTGAAATGACCCTGAGAATACATCCTGATTCCATTCAATTGTTTTACCAATACTATTCTCAGCCTTGTCAAATAATTTGCCTGCTAACTCCTCAGAAATTGCCACATTGTACTTATCAGCCAAAACCTGATTTTTATCCCCCACAACTAAATCGCAGGAGAAAATATCTAAATAATCTTTTGTTGCATATTGGCCTTCAGCTTTAATACTTGTTTCACCAAGTTTTACTTTTCCTTTTTCGTTGAACCACGATGCAGGCACAACTGTAGCCGCATATTGAATTTCCGGAATTTCATCAGCCAATGCCCGGGCTAATATACCCGGAGTATTAGCCATTGTTTGTATCTTTTTCCCGTCGTAAGTGTTTTGCATAACCTGAAAAATACGGCTGTCATTTTTATTAAATTTATCGACATGCAACTCATCGTTTACCCAGAGGTAAATCAATAAAGCACAAGCCAGTCCGGTTGAAAGTCCAAGCAAATTGATAAAAAACGAACTTTTATTTTGTTTAAATTTTCGGTAAATAATAAGAATGTGATGTACTGGCATAGTCAGTTTATTTATAGTTTCTAATTTTATTCTTATCTCATTCAACTTAACCTGGACATTCGAGAGATTTAAGAATTCAGCTAGTTTTTAGGTTATGGCGTTATCTGGAACCTTTTGTCACATAAATATTTCCCTGCATGTTTTTCATCATTATTTCGGGACCGCCACCATTAATCTTTCCATAAACCCAGTCGTCTTTTTTTATCTTATACATGCCCGACTCATTGGTATTGTTTATTTTGGGTGGCTTTTTATCAATGTCACCTTCTTTTACTTTCAACATTAGAGTATTATCCGAGAGTGTATCCAAGTTTTTCTATATTTATTTAGTGCAACTGATATTATAAACCTTGATAAATAGAAAAGGTTACATGAATTTGTGAAATTCTTTGTAAAAGGATTCTAATAAAGGTAACTCAGATATTTATATTAGATACATAAACCAATGTATGGAAGGGCAAAAAAATTACAAAGGTTTTTTAGTCCAGGTGTAATTGTCGAGGTGTATTGTTTTCAAATCCCGGTAGAATAGAGAATTTGTCACGGTATGATAAAATTGTCAAGGTGGTAAAGTCCTGATAAACTGGTAGGATTTGTCATGACATGGAAAAGCTGTCGAGATAGCGGAGTCCGGTCAGGCAAAAAAGCATGTGTTTGGCGGCGAAGGGACGGTTGCAGGGATGGGCCGCCAAACTCTTGCTTGTGCGTTGGAAGTCCAGGTACAGTGAGGAATTGCGGTTTGCCTTG
>JAZDIP010000040.1:0-2261 GCA_043804925.1 bacterium
ATGAGTCCACTCCGAAAAGTCGGCGAACATTATAAACATTTGAATGTTAATAACTTATGCTCCACGTAGAACGTCATTTATTTGGATATCGGTTAAATAAGTTGCATTTTTGCAAAAAAGACAAGGAAAATGTTTAGAAAAACAGCTACAGATAAGCAATACGGAATATTCAACAATATTTTGGGTATGCTGAATGGCTCAGCGCGTAAGCACTATGAAGACACAGAGTCATGGCACAATCTTTTTCGCAAAGACGTGTTTAGCCAAGTGGACGAATCTATTTTTAGTGTACTTTTTGATAAAGAAATGGGAGCTCCAAATGTAAGCGTTCGCACAGTATTAAGCATGATGGTTTTAAAGGAAGGTTTTGGCTGGAGCGATAGCCAATTGTTTGAGCAGTGCCATTTTAATTTATTGGTCAGAGGTGCAATAGGCTTGGTAAATATTGACGATAAAGTACTGGCAGAGTCAACGTATTATTTGTTTCGAAAAAGAGTTCACGAGTACTGCAAGAAAAATGGCGTAGACCTTATAGAAAAGACATTTCAGGCAATCACGAAGGCACAGGCAATTGAGTTTAATGTAAGCGGGAAAAGTATCAGGATGGACAGCAAGCTGATAGGGAGCAATGTTGCATGGTGCAGCAGATACGAGTTGATACATGAGACAATCAGTCATTTTTGCCATAATGCAAATCAAAAATTGATGAATTTATTATCTGAGAAGGAACGGGAGCAGATAGGCTTGATATGTAAAGAGAAAGGAGAAAAAGTTGTTTATCGCAGCAATAGGGAAGATATACAAAAGCACTTGTTAGAACTAGGTATACTAATGTATAAGCTGACCCAAATATTTGATACCAGTTCAGGTGAATGTTATGCAATATTGTGTCGGGTATTTAGCGAGCAGTATAAGATAGAATCGGAACAGGTAGTACTTCGTCCAAAAGAAGAATTGCAGGCGGAAAATGTGCAAACGCCTCATGATACAGACTGTACTTACCGCAAAAAGGCTGAACAGGAGATAAAGGGATATGCAGTCAATCTGACAGAAACTTGTGATAAAGGATCATTGAATTTAATAACCGGTGTACAAGTAGAGAATGCAAGCGCTGCAGATAATGAGTTTGTTGATCCTGGTGTGTCCAACACAGTTGAAATATTTGACCGCATTCCCGAAAACCTTCATACAGATGGTGCATATCACAGCCCGCTCAATGCCTCGTTTTGTGAAGCAGCAGATATAAATTTCTATTGCACAGGCATGCAGGGATCTACCGGACGCTTTGACCTACGAATGACTGAAGACGGGTTAGTTGTTACAGACACGAAAACCGGAGAAATTATACCATGTGAAAAACTTAAATCAGGAAGTTGGAAGATTGAAACTACAGAGGGTTATAGATATTTTTCCCCTGAACAGATAGACACTTGCGAGAGAAGAAGGACAATTGAAGAATTACCGGCTAAGATTAAAAACATACGAAATAATGTGGAAGCAAGCATTTTTCAGTTATCATTTCATACACGAAACAATAAAACACGTTACAGAGGAATAATTAAACACAAATTATGGGCAACAATGCGTTGTTTGTGGATAAATTTCCGACGGATTGTAAAATGGGTGGGAAAAGTGTGTCCTAAAATTCTTAAAAGTCTTAGTTCATTCTCTTTTATTCTGTTTTTTCCGGTATTAATATTTTTGATACAACTTTTTGATCAACTTTTTATCCCAAAAGTGAGTTGGGCAAAACGAAAACCAATCCTATGTGAAAACTATTGTTTTTAAAAAACTACTTTTTGGAGTGGACTCTACGTATAGAATTATAAATTATTTGTAATTCCTTTTAGATTGAACTCATCGGCATAATTTCTAATCCGGAAATATCCATAAAATCTTCTTCGTTGTTAGTGAATAGCTTGTGATTATGTAATAAAGCGGTAGCAGCAATTATCGAATCGCCAAGCGACATTTTTTTTTGCTGTCGTAAGGTTACTGCTCTTTCGATAATAGTACTATTAACGTCAAATATATTTATGTTTTGAAAGAAATGCTCGTATGTGTTTCTTTCGTCTGAAGTCAGTTTGTAATACCCCAAAACTTCTACTTTTGAAATAGCTGAAACTGCCAGTTCTTTTTCATTTTTTTTCAAATATTCGCGAATATGGATATTTTCCGGAACTGCCGAATAAATAATAATGTTACTGTCGAGTATCATATTTATTCACGGTTAAATAATTGTTTATCATTCCTGATTTCTT
>JAZDIP010000041.1:0-41226 GCA_043804925.1 bacterium
TCTGCAGCAGCATTTAACTTCAAAAAGCTAATGAAAAAATTAGTTTTTATTTTTCGAAATTTTGAATATGCTTTTCTGTTTCTATTTTTTATTTTTTTCACATCATAAATTTCAAAATCTGTCTTTTTCACCGTTAACTAATTGGTATTATTGATGATTTGAATTTGCAAGAAGAAATTTCAACATCCCTCAAATTTCAATTGGGAATATAGCTATATCAAAGTAATTCATTAACAAACCTTATCAAATTAATAAATGATAGAGCAAATTTCTTAATTTCGGATTCTTCGTTCTTATAAATCAGGATTTGAAAATAACTTTCAATCATATCATCTTCGCTATCTTCTTCTCGAATGTCATCAAAGCCACTGCAGTTATCTGGTCCATATTGTAGTACTTATACTCAGCTAACCTGCCAATGAAAATTACTGAATCCTTCAGTTTTTCAACCTCGGAAAAGTATTTGCGATATATCTCATCATTTTCTTTTCTTGGAATAGGATAATAAGGTTCGTTGTAATCAATATCATAATCCATCGGGTATTCATAAGCAATGGTTGTATATTGGTTTTCCTGCTTAAGAAAATGTTTAAATTCGGTAATTCGCGTGTATTGATGGTTGTTCGGATAATTTATTTGGGCGGCTTCCTGGAAATAATCCTGACGTAAAGTATGATGGTCAAACCGTAAACTTCTGTATGGCAGTTTCCCGTATTTGTAGTCGAAGTAATCATCAACAGGTCCTGTATAAATCATTTTATCAAATTCAATTTCATTAATTATCTTTTTATAATTCTTTCCTAATATTATTTCGATATTCGGATTTTCAATCATCTTCTTAAACATTGCTGTATATCCTTTGGCAGGAATTCCCTGAAATTCATCCTGAAAATATCTGTTATCCCTGCTTATGAACACAGGCACTCTCGATGTAACTGAAAAATCAATCTGCTCAGGTTCAAGTCCCCATTGCTTCGTTGTATAACCATAAAAAATATTCATGTAGATAAAATCAGCAAGTTCTTTCAAGTCGGGATTCTCAGTTTCTCTAAGTTTTAAAATTGGAATTTTTTTATCTTCCCCATAAGTTTCAATCAATATTTTTTTATATTTTTCAGCAGTATCTTTTTCAAATACCTGTTCTATCGAATTCAAATTGAAAGGAATCGGTATATTCTTTCCGTTGATATGTGCTAACACTTTATGTTCGTATGGATGCCATATTGTAAACTGTGATAAATAATCCCAGACATGTTTCATTGATGTGTGAAAAGCATGAGGTCCGTACTTATGAATTAAAATACCTTTTGTATCAGGATAATCATAACAATTGCCTGCTATATGATTCCTCTTCTCGACAATGAGAACTTTTTTGTTCAATTGTGTAGCTATACGTTCGGCACAGATACATCCTGCTAATCCTGCTCCAACAATAAGAAAATCATATTTCATAAATAACCTTTTTAGTTTTTCTTTAAAGTTTCTTTTATCTCACTAATAGTAATTGTTTTGAAAATAAAATTTATCAGCACAAAAATAAACAAAGCAATTATTCCTGAGGCAAGAGGATGCAATCCTGTTTTCATTAAGTAATATCCTGCCAAACAAGAAATAACAGCATAAGACAGTATAATAATAAAACTAAATAAATAAGTTTTTTTAATAGTCATATATATTATTATACCCAATCCAATCATTACAGTGAATTCAGTAAAGATTGCCGCAATACCTGCACCAACAGCTCCATATTTCGGAATCAACAGCAGATTTAAGGTAATATTAACAACACCTCCTGCCGCCATAGCCCAAAAAATCTTTTTCTCATGATTCCAACTTAATAGGGGTGCTGAATATGAAACATTAATATACGCCAGTAATCCTGCAATCATTAGAAGCTGTACAATAATTACAGAATCTTTATAAGCACTTCCAAAACCCATTATCGTTATATAATCGGCGAATGTAAAAAATCCGGCAGTAATAATTGTTCCTATTAAAAAAGTCAGCAAAACATATTTACCGGTGAATTTGTGCTTGTCTTCAATCGTCAGAGACCTTGCCAACTGAGGCATGAAGGCATATTGTATTATTCCTGTTGGTATAATTATAAAAGCTAAAACTTTAAAAGCAACTACATATATTCCGGTATCATAATCAGATTTCATAATTCCCAGTAAAAAAATACTGAAGTTATTGTATAGAACAGTAATGAAAATTGTAACAGCTATTGGTATAGATGAAGTCAGAAGTTTCTTCCAAAACTTTAAATCGAATTCAAGTTTAATCCAACCGAATAATTTTATATAATAAAAAAACATCCATAGAGAATTTAATAAAAGAGAACCAATTATTATTGACATAGCAAGAATAATATCACCGGGATTGTTGACGAAAATCAGCACTCCGATTAAATTTAGAACACTTGTTGTAACCTGTCGGATGGCAATAATTCCCATTTTTTCAATACCCTGAAACACCCAGTTAAAAAGTATCGAATTTGCAAAAATATTCAAACCTGAAATTAATAAAACATATTTTACTTCAACAGGTTTATCGAGGAAATAAGTCGCTATCAATAGGAAGAAATATAAAATCAAAGCAAATGAAACTTTTATGCTTGTAATATTATTGACATACTTTCGGATTTTGTCCGGGAACCTTGCGATTTCTCTCGGTCCTACTACATTAAATCCTAAGTCAACGATAAAAACAAAATATATTACAAAAGCTTGAGCCCATCCTATAATTCCTAATCCTTCGGGTGTAAGTACACGGGCGAGATAAGCAAAAGTGATAAAAGCAATTCCTTTATTTGCAATTTCGGCAACAGAAAGAGACATCATATTTTTAAAAATTCTTCTGCCGGTCTCCATCTATTCGCTCCACCATTCAAGTTTCAGTTCAGGGAAAATGCAATTTCTTTTTTCTGTTTCTTCCAGATAATTTTTATCGTTTATATCCAGATTTTCTTTATCGTTATATTTAATTGCTAAATCACATAGCTTATTAAAATCAGAATGATGAAATGAGAATCTTTGCTCTGCATAATCCTTTGCAGATTGTGTATGTATTAAAAACTGCCAGTCCGATGAATGCAATAACATGAACTCACGTAATGCCTGTGTCAGAATTCTTTTTGACAATTTTGAAATTTTATTATCCTGAGCTTGTTGAGTTTTGTCATCCTGAGCTTGTTGAGTTTTGTCATCCTGAGCTTGTCGAAGGATGTTATCAGTTTTGCCAGTTGTTACAACTGACAATTGCTCATAAATATCTCTCAGCCTGTTCTCATTGTTATATATAACTTCCCAAGTCCATTTATTGTCTTCATTACTCCAAACGTCATGATTGTTGTTTTCACCCCACGAACCTTCAGGTAAACTCAACACCTCAACCGGATTGATTTTGTTCAGTTGTTCGGAAGCTGTTGCCGTTTTAACATATGGTGATTTATTCAATCCCCTGATGACTGCCTGTAAAAACTCAGGTCCTTCGAACCACCAGTGCCCAAAAAGTTCAGTATCGAAAGGTGTACATAATGTTCCGAAATTCCCAGTTGTATTATGGTGATGATTTAATGTATTTTCTATATGATGTATAAAATGATTTGCCTGCAAATCTATCTTGTCTTTAGTCCAATCCGGATGGTATAAAGTCTTGTACATCATGTCTGCTTTGCTGTCGGTTACACGCCAGTATCTCAGCATCGAGCCATAGTGCTTCTTATGAAAATCGAGATAGTCAGGTTCTCCCGGATAACCCGCTTCGCCGCTCCATACCTGCATAGCAATTTTCTGATGCCTTGTGAACGCTGAAGCAGTACCATATTCTACCTTCTCGCTTGAACTGACAATAAATGGTTTTAAGGTTAAATCTTTGAAAGTTCCGGGCATTGGCTTAAATTCAGGAGCATCCTTGTGAATAAATTTTTCCTTTTTGACATCTATGAAAACTCCGATTGGATTTGCTCTGTCAGTCAAATCCTGGTCAGTAAAGAAATACTCGATTCCGTGTTTTGCTAAAAATTGCTCTATTCCGGGTCTCAATCTCTGTTGATGAAAGGGTTCAATCGGCAACAAAGATTTCCATTCGTAAGAAGGTCTGTAAGCACATTCAGGTAGCCAAATACCTCGTGGTTCTCTCCCAAAATGCTTTTTATAATTATTCACTGCCGCTTCTATTTGCAGATTGATACTTCTTTCCGAAGGTAATAATGGCAAATATCCGTGAGTAGCTCCGCATGTAGCAATCTCAATTGCTCCCATGTCCTGTAACTCTTTTAAGGAATTTGTAATTGAAGAATTGTAATTGAAAATAAAATTATTCTTTCTGTCGTTGTACCATTCCTGCCAGTATTGGGCAAGATATACCTGATGTGCATCATATCCCCAATCCCTGAATCTTTTTTCGTCAATTTTCGCCCAACTGATTTTTTCGTCACAATATTTCTTGAAAATATCAGGATAATCGGGACTAGCAAGCTGTTCACATAAAACTGGTGAAATATCCAGTGTAACCTTAGGGTAAATATTTTCTTTGAGCAGTTCATGAAACTTATTCAAAAGAGGTATATAACATTCGGCGACTGCCTCGTTAAGCCAGTCCACACCGTGAGGTCCAGTCCCATGATGCAAAACATAGGGCAAATGAGTATGTAATACCAAAACAAAATTACCGGCTCGCATTCATTATCCTTTTTTAAGTATTAAATTGCATTAAATAACAAATATAAAAAGAAATTAGTGAAAAATATTAATTAATGCTTATTCCTCAAAAATTTATTACAATAATTATCAATTAACAAATCTTTTGTATGTATCCATTTATCCGGTGAATCCTCTATAAATATAAAGGACGAAAAAAATTTAATAATTATGAGCTAAGTCCAAAAAAAAACAGTATAGATAAATTAAATATATTTGCTTTTGTGAAAATATTACATTATATTTGATTTGATAAATTGAAATTAATTGGTTCCAATAATAATTTTATTGTTAACAAAGGAATTTTCGTGGTGAACAGATGAAAAGAGTAATTCTAATATTGTTCATATTTTGTGTTAATAGCTTGTTTGCTCAAAAGCAATTTAATAATTGGTACGGATTACAACAAAATGAAAAGCCCACAGCTCTTACTTTTAATACACCCTCTGGTTCACCAATAGTAATATCACCTAATCAATTATATAGAGGAGCACCTGCTTCAATAAGCGATGCAAATGGCAATCTGTTATTTTATACAAATGGTATTAATGTTTGGAATAAAAATCATCAAATAATGGAAAATGGTTCAGGTTTAATTGGAGAGGATGTTTTTTCGAGAGTTTATTCCAATCAAACATTAGTTATCCCACAACCTGGGAAACCTGATATTTACTGGATTTTTACAACCGGAATACAAGTCTTAGGTTATACACAAGCATGGGAAACCAATTATGGTCCATCTAAAGATGTAATTGTTGCAATAGGGAACAATAGTGGATTAAATTATTCTATTGTTGATATGAGCAAAAATAGCGGAATAGGTTCTTTAATCGAAAAAAACAATCCACTGATGATTCCATGTTCAGGGCAAGTCAATAGTGTTTTGCATAAAAACGGTAAAGATGTTTGGATAGTAACAAGTAAGTCATGTACATCTTTTTCCTCATATCTTCTGACTGAAAATGGTATTGAAATGGTACAGTATAGCAAATTTGAACAAATAATAGCTGATACACTTTATAAATACGGAAGATCCGGTTCTCTCGTGAAATCTCTTGACGGCACGAAGCTCGCTTCTTCTTTTGTCGGAAATTGGAACCCTCATTTAACTAGACCTTCGGACATTCGAAAGCTAATTCCTCCTCATTTCGAAATTTACGATTTCGATAAAGAAACTGGAAAATTATCGAACCGAAAATATTTTATCAATTTTTATAGAGATTCAACTTTTCTGAAATATTATAAGGATTCAACAAAAATTGATTCATCATTAAGAAGTTTGGATACTAATCATTCATTAGGAATTGCTTGTTTAAAATTATCTCCTGATGGAAGAAAATTATATATGAATTTTCGTGGACACCCAAATATTGCTCTTTGGGAATATCAGTTTCTTTTTCAATTTGATTTAACCCTAGATTCTGCCACAATGGTTAATAATTGTGTTGTTCTTGACTATCATAATATGGTCAACGATTTATTTACAAATATGCAAATCGGACCTGATAAAAAAGTCTATTTGCCTGATATTGCATCATGGGAGACCCATTATGCTGTAATTGAAAAGCCTAACGAGAAAGGGATTAAATGCAATTATAGGAAAAGAGCTATTAACGCTGGAATAGTCCCCCATTTACTACCCAATGACGTATTTTTATTTCCGTTTATAGCAGCCAAACCGCAGGGTGATAGTATATGCTATGGAGAAACTCTTGAGATAAAAGGTAATGTAAATTCAGCAATGCCTACTGAAACAACTATTTGGGAGGGACCAAACGGTTTTAGTTCAAACGATTCAAATCTTGTTATCCCTAATGCAACAGATGAATTAACCGGATGGTATAAAGTAACCGCAACATCAAACGGAGATACGATAACAGATAGTGTATATGTTATAGTTTTTCCGAAAAACCCTGATACATTGAGGATTATTCCTTCGGACAGCACAAGATTATGCAGGTTGGGAACAGTAAAACTTGGAATAAACAAACCAAGAGATGATTACAAATATTTTTGGTCAACAGGTGATACTACCGAAAGTATAACTATTAATACCGAAGGTAAATATTTTGTAACAATAAGCGATTCGAATGGCTGCGAACAATTCGACAGTGTTAAGGTCTATTTGGAAGATTTAACTCCAGAAATCGAAATAATTGGTAACATCCCTGCTTGCGAAGGAGATACAATTATTTTGCGAACCAAAGAAAAGTATGATGTTTATAATTGGTCAACAGGAGATACGACGAGTGAAATAATAGTTACAAAATCAACGAGATGTTCAGTCAGCGTTATTGACAGCTTGGGTTGTACCGGTACAAGTGATGAAGTTGAAGTGCTTTTTTATCCGACACCGAAAGTTAATTTAAAAGGACCGGATACGGTTTGCGTTGGAAGTACGGTAACTTATCGTGTAAATAAAAATAATAATGTAGGATACGGGTGGTGGGTCGAATTAGGGAGCTTGGTTCCCGGATTCCATTCGGATTCTGTTAAAGTAATTTGGCTTCAAGCAGGAAAAGGAAAAATTGTATCTCAACAGCAAAACTCTTATGGTTGTGTCGGCAAAGACAGTATGTTTGTTGAAATTATTGATGAGGTGAAACCCGAAATTATTCCACCTAAACCAATAATATGCGGTAATGGAACTGTAACATTGAAAACATCAGACCAATACGAAAGCTACGAATGGTCAACAGGTGAGACAAGCGATTCGATTGTTGTTAGTAGTGCTGGTGTCTATTCGGTAAAAGTAACTGCCGAGGGTGGATGCACGGGTTTTGATACTGTGAATGTTATTAAAGTTGATGAGCCGGTTGCTGTGATTATTGGAGAATCCACAATTTGCCGGGGAGAGTCAACTGTCCTATCTGTAAATAATGATTTTGCTGAATACATATGGAATACAGGCGAAACAACAAAAGAAATTTCAGTAAACCAAGTAGGTACTTACAGCGTAGAAGTTACCGATACAAACGGATGCGAAGGTACAGCCACAGCAGACGTAAAAGCAGTTGTAATCTCATTGGACGGATTGACGGATACAGACTTCGGTAGAATCAGCATTGACAACAAAGATAACAAGAATTTGATAATAACCAACAAAAGCAATGAAAGTATAAGAATTGAAAATGTAAAATTGAAATCCGGGAATAGTGAATTATCAATTGCTTTAAATCCTCAAACGCCTGCTGTCCTCGATTCAGGCGAAGCAATGACAATAAACATCAACTTTGAACCTGATTATATGCAGGAATATGCAGATAGTTTAATAATTGAAATAAGTGAGCCATGCGAAGAAAATTTTGCAACTAATATCACAGGAATTGGTACAGGAAAAATACTTGTATGGTTACCCGATGTTAGCAAAGAAGTCGGCTATGATATTTGTATTCCGCTATATGCAAAGCTGATGAATATTAAACCAATAACATTTGACACTAAGTTCGATGCAGAAATAAAATATGATGCAACAGCACTAAAGCCGGAGCATGACTATCCAATTATTGGGACTGAAAGGTTCATTGATTTTAAAGATATGGATTTAAGCATAAGCAAGGACACAAATGTAATTGCCGAGCTATGCGGGACAGTCCTTCTTGCAAAAGAAAACACGACACCAATATTTATATCAGATTTCACATTGACAAATCCGTATTGCGAAGTAGAAACGCTCGACGGAAGTTTAACGATATTGGGCTGTGCGATTGATATTAGCCGGATAATAATAGCAAACAATGTTGAAGTCAGTATGTATCCCAATCCTGTTGATGATGAATTGCAAATAGTTGTGAAAAGCAGTCAAACAACATCATTAATAATTGAATTAATCAACAACTTAGGTCTGATAGTTTCAGATATTTACAATGGTTCAATCGAATCAGGCGAAAAGACAATTAATTTTTCACCCGAAAGCAACTTGCCTTCAGGAACTTATTGGATACGAATAATCATTGACGGACAGGAGCTAATAATCAAACCTATTTTGATTATCCAGTAAAAAGCGAATAATCAAATTTTTCAATTACACTCTTCCTTCCTCACTTTTCCCTTCTCCCTTCTCCCTTTTCCTTTCTCCTCTCAATTCACTTTAGGCGGTTCGTCAAATCCCGGAAACATTCCTCTTGATTTATCGTGAGCAATTTCACCAAACTGATGCTCAAATTTAGCAATGTTATCCTTTAAAGCATTTAAAAGCATTTTAGCATGAGTCGGTGTCATAATAATCCTTGCATGTACTTTTGCCTTAGGTACTCCCGGCAATATCCTTGTAAAATCAATTACAAATTCTGCGGCAGAATGAGAAATAATTGCCATATTTGAATATATACCTTCAGCTTCCTTTTCACCCAACTCAATATTTATTTGTTGGGGTTTGGGCATATCCGGTCTTTTGTCAGCCATAATTATTGTCCTTTATTTATTGTTATTTAATATATTTTTGAGCTTCCTGGCAAGCCCTTGTTGATTTTGGCGACTGCATATCCCCGAGAATTTTGCACATTTTCAGCCAGTATGCTTCCTTTTCGTCGTCAGGAATTGCCTGTTCCATTCTTTCCAAATCGTCAACTATTGAATTAAGGTCATTCTTAGTATTCATGCCGAGATTACTCAAACCGTAATACAAATTTGCAAGTTCGCTAAGCACCTGCAAATCATTTTTATACTTTTCACAATTTCTCGATTTGTTGAAATATTCCGTTGACTTAACCAGCAATGGCTTGTACTCTTCAGGTTGTTCTTTGTAGTTCTTATCTTTGTCTTTTTTGTCTTCCTGTGCTTGAATGATAATCACAGCTTTGTTTTTGTAAGCAGCAGCAATATTTCTGTTAACGTCGCAAAAATTGGGGTCAATTGCCAATGCCTTTTGGTATTGGGCAATAGCATCGTCATATTTGTTTAATCGCATGAACAATTCGCCATATTGAGCAAGATAAAATTTATTATTGGGGTCCTTTTGTACCAATTTGCTGATTTCATCGAGGGCATATTCACTTTTTCCCTGAGCTTCATACAGGTTCACAAGGAAACGATTTGCGTCAACATTGGTCGGGTCAAGTGATGTGATTGTTTTAGTATAATCTTTGGATTTCTCCAAATTTTCGTTAATCCCGTTTGCTTTTTTTGAAGAATCCAATTTTGGATTATCCCTAATTGTTACAGCTGCATTGAAATAGTATTCAGCCAAAGTTGCAAATGGACCGATATTCAAAGTTGTAAAGTTTTGTTTTTCGTTATCAAGCCATTCTGCCGGTGGATTTATCCTCCAACCTTCCACAATGAAATCATTATGCTCGTCCAAAGAATAATAGATGTAGATAGGTCTTCCCATAACGGAATACATATCTGTCAGCACGGAATCTTCTCCCAACATTTCTCCTACTGATTTTCCCGGTTTTCCTAATTTTGCCATTACATCCTTACGCGGCATCATTAAGAAGACATTTGCTGCTTTAGCCCAGTCAATTTCATTTTTTAATTTACTAATGTATGTTTTATAAATTTCCATTGTCTTTTCATTATTACCAAGCTCCTCGTAAGCCCTTCCTATTAATCTCCAAAATTCCGCATTTTCGGGTCTGACCATTAATGCAATTTCGAAATTTTTAATTGCCGAATCTAAACAACCTAGACCAACAGAGTTATTATTCAATCCACTCTGAGTTTTATCTGATAATATGTTATCTGTAAAAGTACATAGAATAAATCCATTGTTACATTTCCATTCAAAAATCTTAATATTGTTATTTTCAGAAGATAATGTACCTTTTCCTAATATCTTCTCAACTTCAGATAAATTCATTATATTAATTGTTAGACTCTCAAATCCCCTCAAACCACAACTAATTGTGCTACATTCACCATTGAGATACTTGTTAAACTGCGTTATACCGGCATTATATGCTGAAGTCCATATATAAAATTTTGTTAACGGTATTTGTTGTTTTGTTTGGATTTCAAGAGGTAATTTCTCGGCTTCTAAAATAAGCTCTGCTGCTGCTTCAATCTTATTCAATTTCAATTTTGCTCTGGAAAGTAAAAACTTTGCTTCTCCGTTCCTTGGATTTTTAGAAATTTCCTTGCCGGCAAATTCTTCAACTTTTTTCCAATCGTTATTTGTTACAGCAATACGTGCAGTTGTCATTTCAGGTGAAGCACATTGAAATCCCTGAAATAAAATTGCCCCGGCAATTAACAAAACTGACAGAATTAAATATCTTTTCACTTTATACTCCTATTTATTATAAAAAATATATTTCTTAGATGTATTATTACTTTAAAAAGTTACAAATTAATTATATATTTACAAAATTAATCATTTCTGTCAAGGTAACAAACCTATGTATTATTTTTATAAAAACAATTTGAATTACTCAAAAAAGGTTAACTTTATCAATCCAAAATATGAATTGTTAACAATTATTTATTTTTTTGCAAGTTTTACGTGTTATTTCTTTGAAACAGATGACAGTTGATAAATCCGAATGTTCCTGGTATTGCCGGTTACCATCCCTTGCTGACCATCAAATCTTTCATCATATCTTCCATTTTTTGATCCATAATGACCATTTTATTTGCTTCGGCTGTCTTGATTTTTTCTATTAATAAATTTATATCAACAGGTTTTTCTATCAAATCCAAAGCTCCGAGTTTCATTGCTTTTATTCCTTTATCAACCGTAGCATGTCCTGTAAGTATAATAACCTGCATGTCAGGATGGTCTTTTAGAATCTCTTTCAAAACAGACAAACCATCCATATCAGGCATTTGCAAATCAAGAATTATTGCATCAAAATTCTCGTCTTTGACTTTATCCAATGCACTAGTGGGTGTCAGAGAAGTCTGGACATTCATTCCCCGGTTTTCAAGCCGTTCCTGAAGAACTTCAACAAAATCCTGCTCATCGTCAACTAATAAAACTTTCTGTGCCATATTATCGTCTCCTTATTTATATCAAATACTTATTGCCAATCTGAATTCTTTATCATCTATACCCGGAAGTAATTTTCCGGCCAATGTATCTAAAATTACTTTTTCGTTTTCTATGAAAGTTTCAAAACTTTCCTTATCAAATAATTCTTCCGAAAAGTTAAAAATAATATAATAAAAATTATTTTCAAAATTAATTGATATACCCAAAATTGTTTCTTTATTGATGTTTTTTGATGCGAAATCCAAACAATGCCAAATTAAATACTGAAAGGTAAATAAATTAGTTTTGATTCTAATCAATTCGCCAGGTTTTATTAAATCAACTTTCAGACCTCTTAATTTACCAATTCTGTCGAATATTTTAGTCATATAATCAATTACTTCATAGATATCGAATTCAAGTATTTCTTCATCAACACTATGAGCAAATCTGTTTAATCGGGAAATAATATCGTTTGCCCTGGCTATCTGGTTTTCAATTTTTAAAGCTATGGCACTAAGACGTTGGGGGCTTAAGACAAAACCTTCTTCAATCATACCCGATATATCCTGAAGCAATCCTGCATTTTCATTAATAATTGCTAAAACATTTTTTATTTCGTGGGATATCGAGGCAGTTACCTTCCCGCTGAATTTCATGGATTCCTGTTGAGACAATACCCGTTCCGTTTTACTATTATCGTTCATTGTATAATTCCTGTAAAATTTTCATCAGTTCATTAATGTTAATGGGTTTAATAAGGTAATATTTCTCTCCTGCTTCTGACGAGCCAATTTCGTAATCATCTTCGGAACCATGACCTGTCAGAAAAATAAATTTCATTTTGCTATACTTGTTTTGTAACTGTTTTTTAATTTCAAATCCGCTCATGCCGGGTAATTTAACATCAATAATGGCAATGTCGAATTCAATTTCATCTGATAAAGCAAGAGCTGCTTTGCAATTAGTCGCCCATTCTGCCTGAATTCCTCTTATGCAAAGACGTTCGGCTAATGTCGAAACTAATTCCTCTTCATCATCGATTAGTAACACTCTCATTAATCTTGCTCTCCAAAATGTTCATTTTGAAATTTAACCGGTAAAGTAACTTTAAAAATAGTTCCTTTATTCACTTCACTTTCAACCGATATAGAACCTCCAAGTTCCTGCAATAGTGTATATGTAATGGACAATCCTAATCCTGAACCACCCAATTCATGTTTTGTCGTAAAAAATGGGTCAAATATCTTCTTGAGATTTTCACGAGATATTCCACATCCATTATCTTGTATTAAAATTTGCACTTCTTCTTCATTCAAAACTTCAAAAGAAATATTCAATATCCCGTTTTCAGTCATTGCTGCAAAAGCATTATTTATCAAATTTAAAAGTATTTGCTGTAATTTACCTCTGTCGCTTTGTATTTTGGGGACGTATTGGTTAATATCAAAATTAACCTTAATAGACCTGAATTCAGCTTCTTTATCCAAAAAACCGAGTACATCCAAAACAACTTCTTCCATGTGTATCTCACTGATTGTTACCTCTTTGTGCTTGGCAAATCTAAGCAGTCTCTTTGTGATTTTTCCGCAACGTTCTACTGATGACAATATAATATCAATAGCTTTTAGTAATTTCTCGTCATGCTTGTAAATCTCTTGAATAATAAATCTATCCTGAATTAAACCGGCTTTTTCATTAATTATAGCAAGAGGATTATTGATTTCATGCGCTATATTAGCCGATAATCTTCCTATCGAAGCCATCTTATTTCCATGCTCTGCCATTTGCATATTCTTAATTCTCCGGCTGTCTGTTGCTTTCAACCTTCTGACGAAAAAAGTTGTTATCCCAATAATCCATAACAATATTACAATAATGCTGATTATTAAATATTCAATCAAATTAACGCTACTCTCTTTCCATGGCTGTGAAAATCCCTTGCTGTCCTTCACTATCATCAAAATGAACGGTGTATCCTTTAAATAAATATAGCCGATAATCAGTTCATCCTTCTCATTGATGTACTCCTTAATTATTTTCGTCTCCTCGCTTCTTTCAGGAACATCTAAACTTACCCTGTTAAAAACCTTACCAAAATATTTGGAAGGTGTTTGCAATATTCCCCAGTCATTAATAATAAAAGCATCCCCTTTTTCACTAATTTCCAATTGAGAAAGCAAATTTATAAATCTGTCCTCAATTGTTGCCCTTAATAAAAAGTACCCGCCATTTACCAAATCATGCTTAATTACAATTGCCAAATGTGGCACATTCCTGTATCCTAAAAAAACATCTGTAATAAATTTATTTTCCTCGCAAGCTTTTTCAAACCACAACTGTTCTTTGTAATTTTTCCCTGCTAAATTGTAAGGACCGGAATAATTAATTTGAATACCGCTTGAATCTATAACACCAAGATCGGTAAATCCTCCGTATGTTGCTTTTAAATTTTTAAGAAGCAAATCCAATTTATTTTGTTCCTTCAATTCTTGGTAGTTATTATTTGCAAGAATAAAATCCAGTGCAAGTTTACGTTCATCCAGAAAAAAAGAGACAAATCTCGAGGTGTTCGATGTTAAATGTGAAGTTTTCATTACAACTTCCGTTTCCAATGCTTTTTGTGTTACTTTATAATCAATAAAAGCAAAAAACAATAATGGTACAATAGCAACGAATGACGATAGTAAAAAAATGACTATCCAAAGCTTCTTAAAATTAAAAAGGTGCTTACTACTATAAGCAATATCATCATAATTCTTGGAAAACAATATTTTAAATTTATGAACTAATGACATACTTTAACACTTAACACTTAACACTTAACACTTAACACTTAACACTTTATTAACAACCTTATTTCTTACTTTGAATTTTCTCATAAGCACTTTTCATGGTGTCGCTCAGCAATTGAATGTTAACAGGTTTTTGCAAGTAGGCAAAAGCACCCAAATTCATGCACACTTCTTTATCTGCTTCGCTTCCGTGTCCTGTCAATATAATTACTTCAATTTCAGGTTTGGTAGCTTTGACTTGTTTAAGCACCCCAATACCGTCAATACCGGGCATATTCAAATCAAGAACAATAACTTCAGGTTCTTCATTATTTATCATTTCGATAGCCGATTCGCCGTCATAAGCTATTGTTGAACCTATATTCCTTATTAATAAACGCTCAGATAATGTTTGAACAAATTCCCTTTCATCATCAACGAGCAATACTTTTTGTGGCAGGTCGAAATCGTATCGCCTATAGATATCGGTTTTATAATAACCTTTACCAACTCTTGTTTCTACAGATGTTACACCTTCGATTTTTCCGGCAATATCTTTCAATTCTTCTTCTAATTTACTTAAAAACAGAACATTTTTATTTATTATCAACGAAACCATACCGTCTCTTACTTTTACATCCACTATATGTCCTTTGCTTGTCAACTCATGCTCTACTTTTGCGGCAAGAATAAAATCTTTTTCTGCTTTCAAAGAAGTACCGGTTGGCTGTAAAACACTACTTTCAATATTGTCCTTAACTAATTCGACAATTTCTTCCATAGTCATTTTATCACTTGGGATTACAATATCATAAAGTTCGGTTTTCCAGGGGTCGGTTTCCTTAAAGATTGAATGTGTCCAAAATGCCTTTCTAGAATCCGATTCATGAATCATCTTTTCGCTCTCTTTTTCTTCAAAGTTTTTCTTTTTAGCCCGCTCTATACGAAATATTTTGTCAGCAATAAGGCAAATTCTTAGTATATGGGATATTTCGCGAGGTATGAGATGTGCGATATAGCCACTATAGATGATATTATGCTTTGAAATTTCATTGGCTACAGCCAATTTCAGGGAAGCCAATGATTTTTCACGGTCATGAGTAAATTTATTAAATATAGAGATTTTATCGGATAATGATTTTCTAATTTTCTCTTTAGACATACCTGATAATTCTGAAGCTCGTTCGAGAATATATTTATCATCAAATATTTTGAATCCGGTTACATCAGCCAACTTATTCACAACATTATTTTCGTTGCAAAACTTTCCCGAAAAAATTGATATTACTGACATTTTAATGCTCCTGAATTAATTCTTATAAATTTTCATTAAAGGACAATCCTTTTCTGTTGAGTCTGAATGTGACACATCGTAAACTCCCAAAATTGCTTTTTCCATCGTTGGATAAATATTTTCCATCCCAATATTTTCCAGCAAATGAGTTCGTTTACATAAACTCATAACCGTTTCATTAACTCCACTGAACGCAATTCCGTATCCGGCACTTCTTACTCTGTTAATTAGCAAAGCCAAAGCTTCTTCACCGGAAGCATCCATATCGTTTATACCATTACAAACGATTATGATATATTTCAATTTTGATTTTTGTTTTATTCTTTTATTTACTTCATCTTCCAAATAACTTGCATTTGCAAAGAACAGCGGTCCCTCAAATCTTATCAAAGATATATGCTCACATTCACAGAGTTTGTGTGTTTCGCTGTCTTTCAAGGACTCATCGTCGTGTCTGGCTAAAGTTGAAACTTTTGGTCTCATACTGTTATACAGAAAAACCACGAGTGAAAGGGCAATTCCGGTATATATGCCATTTTCCAAATGTGGTGCAAAAGCAAGTGTTACTACAAACGTGATTACTGATATTATACCATCGTACCATTTTGCCTTCCATGCATGCATGAAACCGCTTACGTTAATCAAACCGATAACTGCCAACATTATTATGGCTGCCAAAACAGATTGAGGTAAATGATACAACAATGGTGTAAAGAACAGTAAACTTATCACAACCATCAAGCTTGTTACGACACTTGACATACCCGTTAAAGCTCCTGACTGTAGGTTAACGGCACTTCTCGAAAAAGAACCGGACACAGGATAACTTTGCCCAAATGAGCCAATAATATTGGCAAGCCCCTGACCAATAAGTTCCTGATTCGGATTTATTCTTTGACCTGTTTTTGATGCCATTGCTTTTGCGATTGCTATTGCTTCCATAAAACCAAGGAGAGAAATAATAATGGCAAATGGCAATAATTTTAAAATAAATGCAATATTTAAACTTGGAATTTGGAATGCCGGTAAACCTGCAGGAATATTACCTACAACTTCTCCACCTCCCATAATTATTAACGAATCCGGTTTCAGATATTTATTGCCTATTTTCAACCTCCAAATCAGGTTATCAGTTTCAATATTTTTTTCGGATTTATTCGCTAATGTATAATAATCTCTTTTATTTTCGTAGTATTTGCACAATTTTAATTTTCTTATAACGGATTTTAATTTTGATAACTTAAGTTTGTTTTCTTCAATTCTAAATTGCGTTCTGGATAAGGCATGACGGGCTTCCAACAAATCAACACCATTAATTTTATTGTTTTCAAGCTCTTCAATATGCTTGTTTCTTTTTGTCAGTTCATCTCCTAAAACCTTGATAGTATCAACCGTATGATTGAATTTGGAAATTTTATTGAGTAAAAATGATGAGTTAATTTGTTCCAGTTTAATGTTCTTATTATTTTCAAATCCTATCAAGTAAGAAATAATTGTAGCAATTAATACCGCTATCAATACATAAGGTATTCTTGGATTAATCCTTTTAATAAAATACATTATGATAATGGCTCCAATACCAATTAATAATGTTGGCAAATGTGTGTAATTTATTGCCGAATCAACAACATTAATGATTGTCTGATAATGATGTTCGGCACTATCAACATTTACCCCAAATAATTTAGATAATTGAGAAGTAGCAATGATAATAGCTGCTGCATTAGTGAATCCATTTACTACGGGATGCGAAAGAAAATTGATAATTGCACCTAAACGTAAGACTCCTAACAAGAATTGAAAGACACCAACCGTAAAGGCAAGTATTATTGCATAAAGGATAAACTCATTGCTGCCTATTGAAGCAAAGGGTCCTAAAGTTGCTGCAGTCATCAATGAGACTATAGCTACAGGTCCTGTTGCTAATTGATGACTTGAACCAAAAAGTGCGGCAATCATTGGTGGTAAAAAAGAAGCATAAAGTCCGTAATAAGCAGGAAGTCCGGCTAATTGTGCATAAGCCATTGATTGTGGTATCAATACAAGAGCTACAGTTAAACCGGCGACGAAATCACTTTTAAAGTAATTTTTATTGTAACCGTTAAACCATCTTAGGAAAGGCAATATTCTATTAATATCCATATTTCCTTTGTTAATAATGTTACAGAAACATCTTAAATTAAGGAAAATAATCCTTTTTTGCTCTTATATACTTAATTATGTATTATTCAATGTTGTTAATTATAAATGTATGAGTAAAACAATAACCTTTTCACCTCTCAGCACATCAACATTAATCGTTTGCCCCGGTTCCAGTTTATTTAGTCTTGCCATGTATTCGTAGATATCTTTTATCGGTTTGCCGTCTATTGCAATTATTCTGTCACCTTTTTTCAAACCTCCTAATTCAGCGGGGCTGTCTTTAGTAACTCCACCGACACCTACCCCCGGCTTCTCAGAATCGCCAAATTCAGGCATAAAGCCAAGAGTTACTTTATATCTGCCTTTTTCCGAGCGTGTTTTTGGTCCCGCTTCAGTAAAAGTCAATGATTGTTCTCTGTTTGCAACATCAAGAATTATATTGTATATAAAATAAAGAATTTGTTTTTCACCTTGGGTATTGATTTTATTTATGTCGTCTTCAGGTTTATGGTAATCCTCATGTGGTCCAGTTGAAAAGAAAAATACCGGAATATTCTCAGCATAAAAAGGAGCATGGTCGGATGGTCCAAAACCATGAGCAGATCTTGAACTGTTAAGGGTATATTCCTGTAAGTGATAATCAAGTAACGAATCTGTTTCTTTGGATGTTCCGGTACCACCCACTAAAATTGTATTATCCTCTTTCAATCTGCCGAGCATATCGAAATTGAACATTGCTTTAATATTTTTTATTTCAACTGGTGAATTTTTAATGAAATAAGATGAGCCCAAAATGCCCATCTCTTCAGCAGAAAACGCAATGAAGATTATGTTGCGTTTTATCGCAGGATAGTGAGAAGAAAGCAATCTATAATTGTTAATTTTTCTTGCTAACTCAATTACTCCTGCCACTCCTGATGCATTGTCATCGGCTCCATGGTGAACCGCAGTAGTGTCAGGCTTTCTTGAGCCGGAACCGGGACCGCCAAAACCTAAATGGTCATAATGAGCACCTACTACTATATACTCATCGCTTTGTTTATCTGAAGGGAGTAATCCTATAACATTTTGAGTTCTGGACTTCTCTTGAATTACTTCTGTATTTGCCTCGACTTTGACTGATAATTTAAAACTGTACGGCTTTTGATTTTTGTTTAGTTCCTTTTCGAGTTTTTCGATTGTCTTGCTTGTATCTGCGATTAATTGATTAGCCAATGCTCTTGTTATATTTATAACAGGAATATCTGTGCGTGAATCCGATTTATCGTAATTTAATGAGAGTAATTCATCCTTTTTATTCAGATTTACTCCGGCAACAAATAAAACTCCTTTAGCTCCATGGTCTTTTGCTGTTAAAACTTTGCTTCGTGCTTCGCTGTAATTTGAAAACCGGCTGTCGGATTTATCCATTTCAGGGTCACCTAATAGCATCATAACCCATTTTCCCTGGATATCAACTGAGGAATAATCATTCCATTTTAAAGTATCCTTATCAATATCAAACCCATAGCCAATAAAAACTGCTTCTGCAATTAGATTTGCATTACCTGTAAAAGAAAAGGGTGTGAAATCTTTATTAAATAAAGCATCGGTGTTGCCAAATTTTAAATTGTTATTATCTGTTGCTTTAACTTCTGTAATAACTTGAAAATACTGGAAGTAATTATCTGCTAATGGCTTCAATCCAATTGCTTTAAATTGTTCCCGAATATATTCAGCGGCTAAATCTCCGCCTTTTTCCCCGGGTTTTCGACCTTGGAATTCCTCAGATGATAAAACCTCTATATGCTTTTTTATGTCCTCAATTTTTATTTCCTGAGCTTGTAAATTGATTACAAAAAATAATATAAAGAGTATCGTCACACTGAGCTTGTCAAAGTGTGAATTATTTATGTTTGATATTTGATAACGATTTTTCATATAGATAGACTTAATTTAAACATCAGTTCTGTTAATAAATATTTAATGTCGAATACATAGCCAAAATATTACCTTACCTCTCATCAACAACAGCCGATGGGCACAACTGGGATATTATACAAATATCACATTTTGGTCTTCTGGCTATGCAAACCTTTCTTCCATGATTTATTATGTAATGAGTGAAAATTCGCCATTCTTTTTCAGGTACCATTTCGTTTAAGGATTTTTCAATTTTTCCGGCATTATTTGTTTCAACAAGTCCTAATTTGTTTGATAATCTAATAACATGTGTATCCACGACAATACCTTCGGCTTTAAAGCAATGACCTAAAATAACGTTTGCAGTTTTTCTGCCCACACCGGGTAAAGATAAAAGTTCATCCATAGTATCAGGCACTTGTCCATTAAATTTATCAATTAGTACCTTCGAGGAATCCTTGATTTTTTTTGCTTTTGCCTTGTAGTATCCGGTCGAGAAAATCATTTTTTCCAATTCTTCCCGTTTAATTTTTACAAAATCCTTTGGAGTTTTATATTTTTTGAATAGTCTTTCTGTTACCATATTTACTCTTTTATCGGTGCATTGAGCAGAAAGTATAGTTGCAACCAATAACTGAAAAGGATTTCCAAACTCTAAGGCAATGTCGGCTTCAGGGTATTCCAAAGCTAAAATCTTCGTGATTTTAGCTAGACAAGTCTTCTTTTTTCTCAAACTTTCCATTGTTTATTTAAACTATTTTTACTAATACAACATGCAAAAATAGTATTATATATGGAGTTAAGGAAATAAAACAAAAATTAATAAAAATCTTTTCATCTTATTAACGTTTTAAGAAATTATAATTATAAAAGATTGAATTAAATTTTAAAAATATGGATTTATTAGAGTTTTGGACAATTTGTTCTGCAAACAATATTGTGTTGGACAGGGAGCAAATGAAATTAATCGAAAGGTATCGTGATGAATTGAAATATTGGAACAGTAAAGTCAATATGATATCAAGGCAGGAGGAGGATGAAATTTTAGAAAAGCAAATTTTACACTCATTATCCATATTAAAATATGTTGATTTGAAAGTAAAGGCAAAATGTTTGGATATAGGTACCGGTGGAGGTTTACCGGGCATATCATTAAAAATTGCAAGGCAGGATATTGATATGCTGATGATTGATTCAATTCAAAAGAAAATTAAAATGACTGAAATGTTTGCAAAACATACAGGATTAAAAAAAATTGAAGTTTTTTGCACAAGAGCAGAAACAATGGCAGAACAAAATAAATATGTTAATTCATTCGATTATATTTTTGCAAGAGCTGTTAAAAAGATTAACGTAGTATTGAATTGGATTAAACCATTGCTAAAGAAAGATGGCTCTGTTATTTTCCTGAAAGGCGGAAATTTGAATGAAGAAATTGATGAAGCAAAAAAATATTCTTCAAATTTGGAAGTCCGTGAAGTTGGAATTAAAATTAATGGTTTCCCTTGGTTTGAAGAGAATGAAAAGAAAGTAATTATATGTACAAACTTAATATGAAAAGAACTATTATTATAAATATAATATTGGCAATAATCCTTACTTTGCTTCAGATAAGTCCTTTATCTGCTCAAAAGGAGAAAGAAAACAGTTTGTTCCAATTGGTTCGTGTGAAATATTCAGGTGGTGGAGATTGGTACAATGACCCGACAGGGGATGTTAACATGATGAAATTCCTTGCAAAAAATACAAATATAAAGGTAAATCCAATTTACAAGTTTGTTGATTTATCTTCCGATAATTTGTTTATGTATCCTGTCCTTTTTTTAACGGGGCATGGAAATGTAAATTTCTCGACACAGGAAGCAAGAAACTTAAGGGCTTATTTGGAAAATGGCGGTTTCCTTTATATTGACGATGATTATGGATTAGACCCTTATATCAGAAAGGAAATGAAGAAAGTATTTCCCGAACAGGAATTTGTAGAATTGCCATTTAATTACGGAATTTATAATATCCAATACAAGTTTCCAAATGGTCTCCCAAAAATTCATAAACATGATGACAAAGCTCCTCAGGGCTTTGGACTTTTTCACAATAAAAGATTATGTGTTTTTTATGGCTTTGAATCAAATATTGGGGATGGCTGGGTTGACCCGGATATCTACAATGACCCGGAAGAAAGACGTCAGCAAGCATTTAAAATGGGAACAAATATTATTGTTTGGGCTTTAACACATTAAGATAAAAAAATGAACGATTATACACTTAAATATGATGAATTAGTTAGTAGAATCAGGAAAACAAGAAGAAAAGAAAGTCACTTACTTCTACTTACAAGTTTCCTGAATGTACTTTCTATTTTTTTAATAGCATTATTGGTTGCCAGTAGCATTGAACTTATTGCGTTTGGTGATAATACTTTTAGAACAACTTTAGCCCTGATCTTAATTCTAATTGGATTAACAGCTTTTGTCTACCTTGTAACAGCGCCCTTGCTTCGTTTTGCCGGTATTAAATACAAACCGACAATTGAAGAATTTGCCCTTAGAATTGGTGATAATTTTCCGGACATCAAAGATAAAATATGTAATGTAATTCAGCTAATATCAAAAATTGAAAAGAAGGAACAAAGACCTGACAATACTTCAAAATTATTGACATTAGCCGCTTTTGATAAAGTTTCAGGGCAGGCATTTGATAAGGATTTTAATGTTGTAATTCAAAAAAAAGATTTTAAGAAGTCACTTATATATTTTACTTCATCAGCTATTTTAGTTATGATGCTGTTCTTCATTTTTCAATCTTCATTAGGAGCTTCGCTTTATAGGATAATTCATTTTAATAAATCTTTTATCCCACCTGCACCTTTTACTTTAAGTGCTGAACCAAAAAAAGCAAGTATTCTTCGTGGAAATAAAACAGTGATTGGGATTAAATCCGAAGGACGCGCTCCTGACAAAATAACGTTATTTGTTAAAGAAGAAAAACAAAAGGATTATGACGAATACATAATAACTGCAGATTCAATCGGTTCATTTTCTTATGAATTTGCCTCTTTGAAAGAAACTATATCCTTTTATGCAGAAGCTGACTGGCTAAGCACTAAAGTAAGGTCAGATACGGGATTGATTAAAATAATCGAGAGACCTTTTGTTCGTTCTTTTAGTGGAACAATCGTATTTCCAAATTATACAAAAATGTCAGCTAAAAAAATTGATGAACAGAATGCAAATGTTTCCGCTTTGAAAGGGAGTAGGGTTAATATTAATTTAATTGCAAATAAGGATATAAAATCTGCAGAAATTGTGTTAGAGGTAAGCAAAAAAGCTTCCGGATTTGATTCAATTCAAATAGCTTCGAATTCTAATACAGATTTAATCTCAGGAAAAGAACTTATAGATACAATACATTTTAAAATGAAAATTAGCGGCAGAAAAGCATTTGGTAGTTTTCCGGTTACTGCTTCGGGTTTCTATTATTTAAAGATTAATGATTTTTCCGGAAAAGAAAATGAAGACCCAATTAAATATTCAGTTGTCTCCCTTAGCGATGATGAGCCAACTATTTCTTTAATTGAACCCATACTTGATGTACAAATTGATGAGAATGCATTATTACCAATTCGTGTAGCAATTGCGGATGATTACGGATTTACGAAATTGAAATTAAATTACAAGCTTCTGCAATCCAGATATTCATCTCCAATGCAGGATTACAAATCCTTCAATATTCCTGTTTCTTCAAATGAGTTAGCTATTGAAATCCCGTACATTTGGGATTTGAGTAATGTTAAAATTTCACCCGATGATATTTATGAATATTATCTTGAGATATTTGACAATGATATTGTGGAAGGTCCTAAATCTGCAAGGACACAAACATTAATGGTGAAATTGCCTTCTCTGGAAGAAGTTTTGAATCAGGTTGACAAAGAACAGGAAAAAGTAGAAAAAGAACTCGACAATGTTCTTAAAAAAGCAGAGAATGTTAAAAAAGAACTTCAAGAGCTTAACCAGGAATTGCTGAAAAAGCAAGATGCAAAAAACATTGACTGGAAAGACAAGAAAAAAGCTGAAGAAATAATGAAAAAGCAGGAAGAAATCCAGCAAAAGTTATCTGATATACAAAAGAATATTGAGAAAATGACTAACAATTTGCAGGAAAAAAACGCTATTTCACAAGAAACTTTAGAAAAATATATCGAACTTCAAAAATTGATGAATGAAGTCAATTCACCTGAGCTTAGGAACTTACAGCAAAGTCTTGAAAAAGCAATGAAACAAATGACTCCTGAACAAATTCAGGAAGCTATGAAGCAAGTTAAATTCGATGAGGAGAAATTCCGAAAAAGCATTGAAAGAACTATGAATATTCTGAAACGTTTGAAAGCAGAACAAAAAGCAGATGCCATCAAAAAGCAGGCAGATGAATTAACCGAAAAGCAAAAAGACCTGGAAAAGCAGGCTGATAATATTAATCCTGAAAATTCACAAAAAAGGGAAGAACTTGCTAAAAAACAAGAAAATTTGAAAGAAGACTTCAAAAAGATGGCTGATGAGTTGAGAGAACTCGAAAAGCTTATGAAGGAGCTTGCTGATATGCCCAAGGAGGAATTGCAGGAAGCAAAAGATGCTCTAAATGAGAATTCTACTCAAAATGAAATGAATGAATCAGAGCAATCCATGAAGAACGGTGATATGAAAAGTGCTAAAAAATCACAGCAAAAAGCCGCATCCAATATGAAGAATTTTTCTAATAAAATGAAAAATCTTAAAGATAAAATGCAGGAAAAAGGCATGAAAGAAGCAATGAGACAAATGCAAAAAGCAATATCCGATATGCTCAAACTATCCGAATCCCAGGAAAAAGTAAAGGATAAAACACAATCCTCAGATTATAATTCAACTCAATTGCGAGAATTACTGTCTGAGCAGGCAAATGTCAATCAAGCACTTACAAATACTATAAATGGATTGTCTGAACTTTCTCAAAAGTCATTTGCCGTTACTCCCCAGATGGGCAAACAATTAGGAGATGCTCTAAAAAATATGGACAATGCTTTGAAGCAAATGAATGATGGTAATACCGGAGGTGCATCAAAAAGCCAGACAAACGCTATGTCTTCAATGAACCAGGCAGCTTTAAGCATGCAAAGTATGTTAAGCCAAATGCAAAAATCCGGTTCCTGTTCAAATCCAAATGGTAGCGGGGACGGACAGGAAGGTCAGCAAGGTTCAGGACAAACTCCGATGATGAGTGCTGATAACTTTACTCAGCAATTACAGCAATTGGCTAATGAACAGCAAGGCTTGAATAGCATGATGCAAAAGATGGGTAAACAGCAAGGAAGTATGTCCCCCGAGGAACAGGCACAGTTTGGAAGATTAGCCGCTCAACAGGGACAACTAAAAAAATCAATTGAACAGCTTGCTGATGAACAGAGAAAATCTATGAGCAGAGATGGAAAAAAGCTGGGCTTAGGAAGTCTTGATAAAATTGCAGAAGAGATGAAAGAAACCATTTCAGAAATTCAGCAGGGGAGGATTAATCCGAATACTTTGAAAAGACAGGAACGTATCTTGTCAAGAATGCTCGATGCATCGAGGTCTATCCACGAAAGAGACAGGGAAACCCAAAGAGAATCAGAATTCGGCTTTGACAAAAACAGAAGAAGTCCAGTTCAGTTCGATTTGAATACTCAGGAAGGCAAGAAAAAAGCAATGCAGGAACTATTAAAGTCAATTCAGCAGGGCTATACTAAGGATTATGAAACCTTAATTAGAAAATACTTTGAAGCCCTGCAATCAGAAAAACAGAATATTGAATAAAAAATATTTTGTAACTTTGGTAAGAACGATACGTATTTAAGTAAAATAGATTCCCGTTCAGTCAGTTGTTACACCTGACCGGGAAAAATCAACATGAAATTATGTCAGTTGTAACAACTGACATAACGATTAGTATTGAAAGATAAATTATATTAAATAAATTATTTTGGAGAAAATATGCAAAAGCGTTTATACCGTTCGACCAAAGACCGCATGTTAGCAGGTGTGTGCGGTGGTCTTGCCGAATATTTCGATATTGACCCTGTTATAATCCGCGTTCTTTTTGTTGTCGTAACACTTGGAGCCGGTGTTGGTATTTTGGGTTACATTATATTATGGATTGTAGTTCCTGAAGCTATCATTGTGATAAGGGATTCTTCAAATCCTAATACTGAAAACGAGTCACAAGCGGCAGAAAATACAAGCGGAGGTTCAGGTAAATATGCAAATTTCGAGAGGGTTCCGGAAGAAAAATATGCCAAAAAGTGCCACAGCGGGAGGGTTTTTATTTCTGTTCTGCTAATTCTTATTGGTGTGTTGTGGTTTATAAATAACATCGTTCCCGGAGTGAATTTCGGTCATCTTTGGCCCCTAATTCTCGTTGCTCTTGGAATACTGATACTATTAAAATCGAGTAAAACTTGTTAAGGAGCAAATCATGAGAACATCATCAATATTTTGGGGCGTGTTTTTTATTTTCATTGGTTTTTTCTTTTTAATGGAAAAGCTGAATGCATGGGATTTGGATTTCAGTTACTACATGGATTACTGGCCCATAATCATAATTCTCTGGGGTGTTTCAATTCTCAAATTACCCGATATTATCAAAAAAATATTAGCGGGTTTATCTGCTATTCTCTTAGCAATTTTAATAATGGCTATAATAAATAATTCATGGTGTCCAATTTTTGATTTTTGTGACCATACTGAAATCACATACGATGAACAAATTGATAAAAGGTATAATGATGTTGTAAATATACCATTCTCAGAGAATTATAAATTTGCGAGTTTGGAATTGAATGCCGGTGCATGTTCCATAAATTTCAAGGATACTACAAGTCAATTAATCGAGACATATTCAGGTTTACCAACAATAAATTTGGATTATAGTATTAAAGAAATTGAAAATGTAGTAACTGTCCAACTCGATTTGAAATTTGGACATAAACTCTTTAAGAAAAAATTCAAAAATAATGTTTGGGTTAAGTTAAATACTCAACCTGTCTGGGACCTGGATTTTGATATCGGTGCAGTAGATATGGATTGCGATTTTTCAAAATATAAAATAAATGATTTCTGTATTGATGTCGGTGCGGCTGATGTAGATATTAAACTGGGAGATTTATATGAATCAACTTATTTGGAAATAGATGCAGGAGCATCAGATATAACTGTCAAAATCCCAAAAGAATCCGGCTGTAAAATTGAAGCAAGCACGGGACTCAGCAACGAAGATTTCAAAGGATTTCTTAAATCAAACGGCACATATTATACAAATGAATTCGATAAAGCGAAAAATAAAATAATTATCAAATTATCCGGTGGAGTATCGGATTTTGAAGTTGAGAGATACTAAATAACAAGTGTTGAAACCGGCAATTTGCAAACTGAACTGAGAGCTAAAAGAGAAAGGATGATGGTCAATGAACAATAAATTAAAATATTTAATATAAACATTCATTATTCTAATCAACCAATAATATTTGCAACATTGAATATATAACCGAATCGGTATTATAATAGTAAATCTTTTCAAAAAATAATATTTACATTGATAGTTATTATTAACTTCCGATATGGTTTTATGAAATCAAAATGAATTATTAACTATTATAGCAATACGATATGATTTTTTTTAATTTCCCAAAATTTTTTATTTTTATTTATTGAAGAAAATTTATAACTTATATGTTTTGATTACCCTAAATAGTAATTAATTTATGTTTAAACAAATTAATTTGATAATTTATTGGAGGATAAGATGAAATTACATTATACAATCATAAAAATACTGACGGTATTAACAATACTGTTTATGCCATATTCTTGTGATGATACAACTGAGCCAAAGAAAAATAATAACAATGGCGATGGTAATGTTCCTGTTATAACCACTGTTACTCAAAATCCAACCTTTGCAGGTTATCCCATAACAATTACCGGAAATTATTTAGGATTTTCGAGTGATGACGGATATGTGGAAATAAACGGAAAGAAAGCAGTTAAATATGTATATTGGTCTTATAACACGATTATTGCTTTTCTGCCAGACGATGCTACATCGGGAAAACTTGTTGTTGTGTATGGTGGTTTGACATCCAATGAAGTAGATGTAACAATCAGTTCGGCTTCGACTGGCAATGCACCTGTAATTAATGACTTTGACCAGGAAAAACCTTCGGTAAGGAATATGGTAGGAATTGAAGGTTCTAATTTCGGAGAGGGACAAAATGGAAATTACGTGATATTTAATGGTGTAATTGCATCAAAATATATTAGTTGGAAAGACAAAAAGATTGTTGTCGACGTGCCTACAGGTGCTACTTCCGGCGATGTTTATGTTTATGTCAATGGACAAAAATCAAATGTAAAATATTTAGAGATTCAACAAGAAATAAGTGTTTTGGATTTAGTACTGGTTAGCGGGGGAAAATTTATTATGGGAGCCAATGATGAGCTTTCCGGTTTTAGCTATCCAAAACATGAAGTGATTATTACTAAGCCATTTTATATTTCAAAATATGAAATCACACAAAAAGCATGGGAAACAGCATCAACTGTTGACCATAACAGCTATAATCTAGGTGATAACAATCCTGTAGAACGTGTTTCATGGTTGAATGCCTGTAAGTTCTGCAATTCTCTTTCTGTAAGAGAGAGATTTGAACAGGTATATACAATTACAGGTGAGGAAGTATCGGTTAACTGGGATGCAAACGGTTACAGGTTACCTACTGAAGCGGAATGGGAATTGGCAGCCAAAGCAGGTATTGACTATAAATACGGAAAAGGTCAAGATGGAAAAAATGGTGTTGTCAATAACCTTGCATGGCATAATGAGAATTCCGGAAACAGTACTCACCAAGTTGGTCAAAAGCAGCCAAATGGATTTGGTATTTACGATATGTTAGGCAATGTCAACGAATGGTGTTGGAATTGGTCCGATGGAGAATCCTATGCGGATACAAACAACAAAATTGACCCAAAAGGTCCTGAAACCGGCGATATAGCCAAAGTATTGAGAGGAGGTTCGTATATCGAAGATAAATCCAAGACTACATGTACTTATAGATGGAGTGAACAACATACTCGGGAGTCGGAATATTATATCGGATTTAGGGTTACCAGAAACGCCAGGTAATTTTGGGAGAATCAAAGGAAAAGGAACGGCATAAAAGTGGTAAAATAGTATTAATTAATAAATTATTACATATTTTGCAACCGGTTTACTTATTTTGTGTTATTATATTATTGTGAAATATGAAATTCTGATTTATTTTTACTGATATTAAAAAATAAAGTTAAAAAAGAAATCTTATTTGAACGAGATATGAGAAGATAATTATAATATGTTATAAATGATTAAGGATTTATTATGTTTAGAAGAGTTGTATTTTTAGTATTAATAATATTAGGTTTAAGTGCAATATTTTTTATTGCCTGTGATGATAATCCGGTGAAACCACCCGATGATAATAAGAAAGAAGTTGAAATACCGGAACTGCTACTTATCGAACCTGTTAATGGTGTACCCGGTGATGAAATTAGTTTAACTGGAAAGCATTTCGGTGTTAGCAGGGGAGCAAGCTATGTATTGTTTGGAGAAGTCATACCTGCCGGAACAGATTATATTTTGTGGAGCGATACTTTGATAAGGATGACAGTACCTGAAGCAGCAATAACAGGAATTGTAGAGGTTGTTAAGGTATATAGTGATACGACTGTAACTTCCGAAGGCATTTATTTTTCTATTGGCTCTATCGTACAACCGCCTTTTATAAGCAGAATCAATCCTGATAAAGCATATGCAGGAGACACTGTTACAATTGATGGCTCCAACTTTTTGAATCAAAGAGATACAAACTATGTTAAACTTCATGGAAGTATATTAGACAATAATAATTATATTTCATGGACAGGTTCAAAGATTATTTTCAGGGTTCCCGAAAATGCTGAGCCAAAATTAGGAAAAGTACAACTTGTAGTTCGGGGAGTTGCCAGCAATGAATCGAGTTTTACCGTTTTACAAAAAGCCGTCATTGACCCACCCGTAATTGATTATATAGACCCTTCAACAGCCAAACCGGGCGACACTGTTTGGATTTACGGATCGCATTTTACCGATTCCAGAAAGAACCATGGAGGTTATGTTGTTATCGGAGGTATTACTGTTAATGACGATGATAGTTTTATTGACTGGAAAGACGATAAAATTCTGCTGATTGTACCACAAGGAGTTCAAACCGGAAAACTATACGTATATAAAGATGATTTAAAGAGCAATGAAGTTGATTTTACTCTTTGGACACAGGAAGAACCCAAAGTACCAGAAATAATAGCTTTTTCAAAATATGAAATTAAGAAAAATGAATTTCTTGATATCACGGGCAAGAACTTTGGAGCAAATCAGGGCGTCAATAGTTTTTTGTATTTTGGCGGCAATAAACTCAGCAGGGCAAGGATACCGTCATGGTCTGACAAAAAAATAACCATTCAGATTCCCGATACAATTCCCGGATTATATTCAATATATGTTTCGGTTGAAGGTCTTGAAAGCAATGAGATGAATATCACTGTTTATGAAACGGCAAAAACCTATATTGTCGAGACTGTTTTGATTACTGCAGGTACATTTATGATGGGTACCGATGAGTCGGATATGTGGTCAAATCCCAAGCATCAGGTTACTTTAACCAGGGATTTTTATATGAGCAAATATGAAATAACTCAACTAATTTATCAGGATGTAGCAAACACCTGGACAGACCCGTTACCCGACGACAAAGGTCCGCAAAAACCATCAAATGTTACGACATGGTTGAATATAGTAAAATGGTGCAATGATGCATCAAATAAGGATGGATTAGAGCAATGCTATACTATTAATGGTGAAGATGTAACCTGTGATTTTAATAAAAATGGCTACAGATTACCGACTGAAGCAGAATGGGAATACTCCTGCCGTGCCGGTTCAACCGGAGACGTAAACTTTAGCAGTGGGTCCATGGAAGATTATGCCTGGATTAGAAGTAATGCCGGGAACAAGCTTAATAATGCCGGCCAGAAATTGCCAAACGCATGGGGTTTGTATGACATGTACGGCAATGCGGCTGAATGGTGTTGGGATTGGTTGGAAGAATTTTCCGGCTCTCCCGAGACAGACCCAACAGGACCTTCGGAATTCACAGGGAATGGAAAAGTATTGAAAGGTGGCAGTATGTTATCTACTTCAGATGACATAAAATCATGGTCAAGAACTGATGTTCATCCTGATTCTCAGAACAGGGAAGTAGGTTTTAGGGTAGTTAGGAATAAATAAGTTTTCATTTAGCAGAAGCAAGGAGTGTTTGACAGAATCCAATCTCTTAAATGAAATAGGAAAATATAATATTACGTATTTTAAAATGGAGAATGAGAAGTTTATGAAAAAAGCATCTCTGATGAAATTGAGTATAAATGGAGCCCAATTTTATGGGTATCATGGAGTCAAAAGTGAAGAACAGGTTTTAGGCGGAAAGTATGAAGTTGACCTTGAGATGTATTACGATGCAACTCATGCAATCATAAATGATGATGTTAATCTTGCTTTGAATTATGAGGAGGCATTCTTTTGTATTGAAGAAGTAATAGCCGGAGAAAATTATCATCTTATTGAAACTCTTGTTCGGGAAATATTGAATATGCTTTTAGAGAAGTTTCCGGAACTGAAAAAAGCAAAAGTGAGAGTCAGAAAAATGGGTGTCCCGATAAGAAGAATTGTTAATTATATCGAAGCCGAACAGACAATTTCGAGAAAGTAGTAGAGGCATGTTATGAACCTTGCACCCTGCTATATTTATTAATTTAAAGCGATGAACAATGAATAGCAATCCTGATGATGTTTTTGTGGTTTTATCTGCCGGTTCAAACATTGGTCATAGAAAGCAAAATATTAAATATGCATATACACTGCTGATGGAATCGAATGCTTTGACTTCAAGTAGAATATCTTCATATTATGAAACAGAACCCGTAGGTAAAAAAGAACAGGAATGGTTTATAAATGTTGCAATCATTGGTCAAACAAGTTTACCTCTAAATAATTTCATTCAATTATGTAAAAGCATAGAGTATGCTGTTGGCAGGAAAAAACGTGAACCGGATGCTGAACGGGAAATTGACATAGATGTTATTTTCTATGGTGATGAGATGTATGAAACAATGGAACTAACCGTACCTCATTCCAGAATGCATGAACGAAAGTTTGTTCTTGAGCCGGCTTCTGAAATAGCAGCATATTCAATACATCCAAAATTTAAAAAAACCATCCTTCAATTACTTAAAGAGTGTAAAGATGAATCTGTAGTACGAAAATGTGATACTATATAATCTTACGTAAAAAAACTTTAGGTGTGCCGGATGACGGGGAAAAAATAAAAAAAGTGAATATAACAAACGAAATTAGAGATAGGATTTTAAATAGCTTGGATATTGTTGATATAATATCCGATGTTGTTGATTTGCATCGCAAAGGTGCTAATTATTGGGCTTTGTGCCCATTCCACGGCGAAAAAACCCCATCGTTTTCAGTATCTCCGACAAAAGGAATTTATAAGTGCTTTGGTTGTGGTGTCTCAGGTAATATAATTACATTTCAGATGGAATATTACAAGATGACCTATCCCGAAGCAATAAAGGAATTAGCCCGCAGAGCAGGTGTTTTTATTGAGGATAGACCTTTCACACCTGCAGAAAAGGAGAAACAAACCAAAAGAGATTTAGCATTAGGTGTTCTCAATGCCGCTTCAGATTATTACCACAAAATGTTGAAATCGCCTTCAGGTAAACAAGCTCTCGGATACTTACGGAAAAGAAACTTTAGCGATGAGTTGATTGACACATTTGTATTGGGCTTTGCACCTGACTCCTGGGATGCCTTGATAGTGGAATTGAGAAAGCAAAACTATGACGATATGGTACTCATAGATGGAGGATTGGTAATTGAAAGGGATGATGGAGATATTTACGATAGATTCAGAAATCGCGTGATGTTTTCTATCCATGACCATCTTGGAAAAGTCGTTGGATTTGGTGCAAGGTTACTCGATGACGAAATAAAACAAGCGAAATATATTAATTCACCTCAAACTGAAATTTATGATAAAAGCAAGATTCTCTATGGGCTTTTCCATTCTAAAGATGAAATTCGTAAACTTGGCTATGCAATTTTAACCGAAGGTTATGCTGACGTGTTGACTCTTCAACAGGCAGGATACCGGAATTCAATTGCATCCAGCGGAACTTCTTTGACAAAAGAGCAGTTGACATCTCTTTTCAGATATTGTAAAACCATTTATTTTGTTTTTGATGCTGACGATGCCGGAATAAAAGCAACCGAAAGAGGACTGGAATTAGCATTGGAACATGGTTTCAATGTGATGATCGTCGAACTTCCAGAAGGTGAGGACCCGGACAGTATTATAAGAAATTTAGGAGGAAAAAACTTTCAGGTCTATCTTGATGGTGCTTCTCATTTTTTGGAATTTTTGATAAATAAATATAACCGTAATTTATTATTGAAAAATCCGAGCGAGAAAGCCAAGATAATGAGATATTTAGTGGAATTGATAAGTAAAATCCCTGACAGATTACAGCATGACGAATATATTAAACAGATGGCTCAGATGATGAGTCTTTCAGACCGTCAGGTAGAACAAATTTATAAAGAAAAAATTAAAATCGAAAGAAATAAGACAACACAAAAGAAGACTCAAAGTTTTCCATCTGTTATCTCTAAAAAGGAAGATTTTGACGAAGAGACTCATCTTGAAAATGATATACCTCAAATACAATTCCATGATGAAATATTACATGAGGAAGCGATTTTAATTCAATTGATTTTGCTCGAAAAAGATTCTTACCACATAATGACTAATGTTTATAACCTTACTGAAGAAAAATTTCATTCTGATATAGGTAAATCTTTACTTAACAATTTGTTAAGAATGAGGCAAGAAACAAGTGATATTGTTAAAGTATATTTTGAAGAGAAAATTCTATCCGTTCAGGAAAAAAATTTAATAACCGATTTGATTTTTAAAGAAGAAAAATTCAGCGAAAGATGGAAGGACTTTTCAAACAGAAGCAGTGAGAAAGATATCCAAAGAATTATTCAGGATGCTATTATAAAATTGGAATTAAAGGATATCAAGAATAAGCATGATGTAATTCAGCAAAAAATGAAAATAAATAAGACTTATAATGATGAAATGATTGAGCTTTTGAAGCAACAGCAGGATTTGTCGGAAAAGGAAAAAAAGCTGGAGAAATTGCTTATTAAATAAAATTTGATTATTTTCCTTTAAAATATTTTCCATAAAATATATAATTGTGAAACGGCTAAAACATTATATAAAATCATTTAATTATAAACGGTTGAAAAAGATAGTCAAATCCAAATCGTTTTTGGGCTCAATTCTTTTTGCCGCATCGCTTTGGGGCTATACAAGTTTAAATCACGAATATACACCATTGGTTAAAGTTCCTCTCAGTGTCTTACTTCCCTCAGACAAGGCAGTAGAAAATCCTTTACCCGGGAATATTTCCATTAAGGTTAAAGGTACCGGTTGGCAGTTGTTCTATCTTATTTATTTTAATTCTACAAAGGAATGTATTGTTGATTTGTCAGACCAGGAAATTCCGGTAGAGGAGTATATAATAACAAGGATGGATATATTAAAAGGAATTCAAAACATTGTTGATGTCGAGCCGATTGACGTTTTGCCTGAGTCAATGAAACTAATAATTGGTCAATTAGTAACACGTAAAGTTCCGGTTAATCCGATTATAAGCATTACTCCCCGGGAAGGTTTCGTCGCCATGTCAAATTTTAAAATTAGTCCCGACAGCATAGAAATAACCGGGAACGAAACAACAATAAGAAATATACGATTTTGGAATACTAATGTCTCTAACGTTGAAGGTGTTTACAAACCGACAACTTTGGCTTTACCCTTATCCGATACTTTAAGTACGATTATCAAGATTTCGAGGGCTACTGTAAACATTTATTTTGATGTCCAGCAGGAAGCAGATATCACGATATATGATGTCCCTATTCATATTAGGGGCGGTTCACTGCCAAAAAACCACAAGTTAAAACCGGATAAGATTAATGTAATAGTTCAGGGTGGAATAAATCAAATTTCAGAAATATCGAAATATGACATTGAATCTTATATTGACTATAGTGAATTGATAAGCGATACAACCGGAATCGTTAAACCGAAGATTGAAATAAACCAAGCAGTAAATAAATTCTATGCTCTTCCTACATATATTTATCACTACAGAATAGTTAAAACATTAGAATAAAAACCGAAAAAATTTGGCTAATTGACGAGGAGTTCTTAATTTTGCAACGCTCCCTTAGCTCAGTTGGCCAGAGCAATTGACTCTTAATCAATGGGCCGGGGGTTCGAATCCCCCAGGGAGCACAGATAATTTTAAATATCTACGGCATTCAGCTATAAGTCTTTTTCTTTTGTGGTTGCGATTTGACTTGGTTCACTTGAATTAATCCCTTAAAGTAAAACTAAAAGTACTGCCTTTTCCGATTTCACTTTCAACAAAGACTTTTCCTCCATGCTTTTCGACAAATTCCTTACAGAGAATTAACCCTAAACCGGTTCCTTTTTCACCGGCGGTTCCGTCACTTGACTGGTGTTCATCAATTTTAAAAAGTTTATTCAATGTTTCTTCGTCCATACCTATTCCGTTGTCAGTCACAGATATTTGGTTTAAACCGTCAAGTTTTTTTTGGGTTACCAAAATATTCCCTTCTTCAAGAGTAAATTTGATTGAATTTCCAATAAAATTCCTTATAACGGTTTTCAGCATATTTTCATCGGCATTTATCATTATATCCCCGGGAATATCCGTAGTAATGAGGATTTTTTTTGTTGCAGCAACTATCCTCAATGAGTTTAAAACATCCTCAACAACATTGTGTAGATTAAGTATCTCCGGGTTAAAGACTATGGCACCCTTTTGAGACCTTGACCATGTCAATAAGTTTTCCAACAAGTGGTAGACATTTTCTGAACTTTCCTTGATTTCTTTAAGGAACAGGCTTCTATCCTCTTTATCAAAAGTGTCAAATTCATCAGACAGTATAGCAGAAAGCTTCATCAATGTTCCCATAGGTCCCCGCAGGTCATGGGCAATAATTGAAGAAAACTTGTCTTTGGTTGAATTAATTTTTGATAGTTCAATATTTTGTTCTTCTATTTTTGCTTTTTCCTGTTTTAGGGCTTTATCATTTAAAAGTGATTTAAATTCGACATTCTGATAAAAATAAGAAATCAGAGCTGTCGTTAAACAAATAACTGCTAACAGTATAAATTCCTGACTAAATTCAGTCGGGTTTAATCTCGTACCATAAAAGAATTTATCTGCTATAAAGAAAAAAAATAAAACAGTACATGATGACAATAAGGATACTATCCACTCAAAAGTTAACAGACCAATCAATATTGTTTGCAATATAAGACCGCCATAATATACCGAGATTAAATCGTTTTCATTTTGAGAGAATATATATATTAAAAAAAGGAATGATACCGGAACGATTGTAGAAGATATAAAATTAATGAGTAATAAATGTTTCTTATAGTAATTTGTAAACGATAATATTATGGGCAGAGATAAAAATGGAATTCCAATAACTAATCTTATCAGTACACTGTACTTTAATAAATCAGGATAGAAAAGATAATCAACATAAACGTAAAGAGAATATATTATTAAATATGCAAGAAAACCATAACGATAAAATAACTTGTAATGTTCAAACATCCAGTTTTTAAATTCTTTGCGTTCGCATCGAGTAAGAATTAATCTTTGTTTTTGGTTATTCATAATAATTAATGTTTTTTCAATATCAATTTTTTTACTGCCGGTATTGTAAAACTAAAAGTACTGCCTCTATCAATTCCACTTTCAACAAATACTTTTCCTCCATGCTTTTCGACAAATTCCTTGCAAAGAATTAGCCCTAATCCTGTTCCTTTTTCACCGGCGGTTCCGTCACTCGACTGGTGTTCATCAATTTTAAAAAGTTTATTCAATGTTTCTTCGTCCATACCAATTCCGTTGTCAGTTACAGAGATTTGGATAAAACCATCAATAGCTTTTTGGTTTACCATAATATTCCCGTCTTCAGGAGTAAATTTGATTGAATTTCCAATAAAATTCCTTATAATGGTCTTCAGCATATTTTCATCGGCAATTATCACTATATCTTCAGGAATAGTTGAAGTTATAAGGATTTTTTTTGTTGCTGCAACTAATCTCTGCGTTTTTAAAACATGCTCAACAAGATTGTGTAAATTTAGTTCCTCGGGATTAAATTCAATAACACCCTTTTGAGACCTTGACCATGTCAATAAGTTTTCCAACAAGTGGTAGACATTTTCGGAACTTTCCTTGATTTCTTTAAGGAACAGGTTTCTATCCTCAATATCAAAGGTATCAAATTCATCCGATAGTAAAGCAGACAGCTTCATTAGTGTTCCCATAGGACCACGAAGGTCGTGAGCAATTATCGAATAAAACTTGTCTTTGGTTCCCGTAATGTTTTTTAATTCCTCTTCTGCTTTTTTTCTTTCAGTGATATCTCTGGCAATACCAACAGCGTGCCAATTTCCTCTTAACTTAATTGAAGACAAAGACAATTCAACAGGAAATTCTTCACCATTTTTTCTGATTGCACTTAGTTCAAGAGTTTTACCTACAGCCGCTCCGGTCCCGGTATGTTGAAAGTCTTTAAAAGCTGTTCGATGTGCTTCTAAGAATCTATCAGGCACAAATAATTTATGAAAGTTTTTTCCAAATATTTCCATATCACAATAACCAAATATTTTTTCTGCCGCTTTATTCCAAAATGATATATTCCCATGATTATCAATCATAATAATTGCATCTTGAGCAGAGTCGCTGATAGTACGGAATTTTTCCTCATTTTCCTTTAAAGCTTCTTCTATTTCTTTTCGTTCGGTTATGTCAGTTAGAAAATTCAATGTAGCCGGTTTACCCTGCCACTGGATTAAAACAGCACTGATTTCTAACCAGATTTCCTCGCCTGACTTATTAATTATTCTAAATTGATAATGATTTGGAATTTCCTCATTCCGTAATCTCTTTAAATAATTACTCCCAACAAGGTTTCTGTCCCCGGGATGAATAAATTCAAGAAATGGCTTTGAGGTTAGTTCTTCGGATGAATAGCCGGTTATTATTTCTGTTTTTGGATTTACGAATCTCAGTTTATTATCCTGAGCCACAATAATTGCTTCGTTAGCATTATCAATTAATGTCCTGTATTTTTCTTCACTCTCGCGTAAAGCGGACTCGATTATTTTTATCTCATCGAGTTCTGTCTTTAAGTGCATATCACTTATAATTTTCTTTTTTTGCAAAAAATTTCGTCGAGCAAGTCCTTCCAAAAGATATATTGCAACAACAACAGCCAAACCTGCTCCGGCTAAGAAAAAAATGTTGTTTATAAAAATCGGCTCCATCAAAACTTTATATTCCTTTAGAATAGAATCATGAATTACAACAACTACTAAAATGTAGCATATAATAATTGTTGAAATAACTATCATCGAAGCATAAAACCTAAGCCGTAAGCTTATAAAACAAATAAAGATTAAAATGGCACCCGCGTAATAAGAATAATAACCTAATTCTGAAGGCTGGCACGCAACAGCAGTTAGCAACGATCCAATGCCCATGAACATACTTGATAATGAAACAATTGTTTGGTAATATCTTCTGATCATTTTAGTATAAGATATTGCATAAAGAATAATTATAACAAGTTCAATAAATATTCCCCTTATTAACCAAATAAATTCCCTTGAAATTGGAATCGCAAAGAAATCCAGATAGTTGAATAACAAAGATGCAGAGAACATTAGAATTAATGAAAAACGCAAAATTGGTATTGATTTTTCATTGTAGTCCTGAATGAATTCCACTTCTGTTTGGGAATCAAACTTAGAAAATTTAATATTTTTTAATATTCTTAACATAAAATCACCTCTTTTTCTAAGCGGGAATGGATTTTTTTATCAATTTTTAAGAACTCTGCCATTAAATTATTTATATCTTCCTGCTCAAATGGTTTTGATATATAATGAGAACAACCTTCATCGGAAACCGGATATCCATTTACCTGTACATTCTTTTTATTTCCATCTGTGTCAAAATGAATATGCTCAACAGTTGAAGGTAATTTTGTACTTTTTACCATTTCCAAAGGACATCGGTCTTCAGGAGAATTACAAGGCGAATCTCTGTGATGAGTCAATTCATAGCATTTGGCTTTACCGGCTTTATCTTTGAATCCTGAAGCATCGTTTGCGGCTATGATTGTATAATCATTTATATCAACAACATATATAGATGTTGTTATAGAATTTAATATGTGTTCGTACTTTTCGGATGATTCCATATTGTCTTAACAAAATATTTCTCGTAAATATATAAATAATATTTGGAAATAAAAATTACTTATTTTTTAATATTCTTTCAATTGACCATTAACAATTAACCATTAACAATTAATTAAAATTCTTTCAATTTTTTTAACAATATCTTCCTTGTCAAAAGGTTTCGATAAGTAATCACTGCATCCTTTGCTGAGAAATTCTTCCTTGTCACCTTTCATAGCGTATGCAGTCATAGCTATTATTGGAGTATCCTTATAATTTTTCATACCTCGTATTTTTTCCGTTACATCCAATCCGCTTTTTCCTTTTCCTAAGTTTATATCCATCAATATGGCATGATAATTATTTTTCTCTGCCATTTCAATTGCTTTATCAGCGTTTGATGCATAGTCAATTATGCATAAATCCCTTAAGTATCTCTCTGTGAGAATACGGCTTGGAAGGTCGTCTTCGACAAGAAGGATTTTCGGTAGTTTTGGTTTTTTTACTTCTTCTGCTTTTTCTTGTTTGGTTGTAGATTTGCCTGATACTTTTGTGCCATAATTCATAGCAGGGAATTTAACTGTAAATGTTGAACCTTTTCCAACTTCGCTATCAACAGTAATAGTGCCACCCATTATTTCAACATTCTTTTTTGTTATTGTCAAGCCAAGTCCGGTACCGTCAAAATTTCTGCTGATGCCTTCGCTTACCTGCCTGAATTCCTCAAAAATGACTTCCTGAAACTCTTTTGGTATTCCTATTCCTGTATCAATAACTCTTATCACTGCATTTGTTTCGTCACCAATTATTTCAGAATCAACTTCAACGGTTATACCACCCATTATAGTATATTTTACAGCATTATTGATAAGATTATTTAAAATTTTGCTCAACAGACTTTCATCGAGATTTGCAGTTACTTCCTCATCAATTATATTTGTCTGTAAATACAGGTTTTTTCTGTTTGCAATAGGTTGATATAGCTCTACAGAATCATAGACGGCAAATGGTATGCTAACCTCGTTTAAGCAAACGTTGATCTTATTAGATTCTATTGCCGATAAGTCGAGTATCAAATTAAGAGTATCCATCAACCGGTCTCCACTGGAAACTATCATTTTTGCCATGTCTTTTTGTTCATCTCTAAAAAGTTCATTCTCGAGAAGTTTTGCAAAGCCCAAAATACCTATCATGGGAGTTCTCATTTCATGGCTCATATTAGCAAGAAAATTACCTTTTATCTTACTAAGTTTTTCGGCTTCCTCTTTTGCTAAAATCAGTTCTTCTTCCGCTTTTTTGCGCTCGGTGATGTCTTGATTCACACCATAGGTTTTAACGGTATTTCCATTTTTGTCCTTTATTATAAAAAACCGGACATTTATATAACCAATTGTTCCGTCTGAGTATAAGATTCGGTGTTCTATTTGCCGGTTGAACTTGGGGTCTGTAGTCTCGAATGCTTTCCGGGTTTCTTCACCAACCATTTGCATATCTTCAGGATGGACAAAACGCCGGGCATACTCTGCCGACGTCATTACAAATCCACCGACTTGCTCTGCAGTAGTACGGAATATTTTATAGAAATGGTCATTGAATGTAAATTCATCCTTTTTTACATCATATTCCCAGGGACCAAGATGTGCAATTTCCAATGCATTGGAGAACTGCATTTGGCTTTTACGAAGCGAATCTTCTGCCTGCTTACGGGCGGTTATATCTTCGATTGTGCCTTCGTAATATTTTATTTTTCCATCACTATCCCTAAAGACATTAGCATTCTCGCGTATAAAAACAATTGTACCGTCTTTTTTCTTCCAAGCCGATTCCAAACCGATTATTTTCCCATCTCTTTCTATTAATTCACGGAATTCATTTCGTTGATATCCGGTTTCAAATCCATCCTTCTCTAAATTAAGTTGTGCCAGTTCATCGAAAGTATCATATCCCAGCATTTTAACAAGCGTCGGATT
>JAZDIP010000042.1:0-8616 GCA_043804925.1 bacterium
CATGAAAATAGGTGAGAAGAAAAGTCAAAAAATTCAAATAGTCAATATGTCCGAACAAAAAACACAAATAATTGGATATCTGTTACTGAAATCTTATATGAAAAGTCAAAATTGGGGCTTCTCTTTATGGTCTGAAGATGGGAAATATCAATTACCGACATATATACGTGGTTTATCATTGCCTCCAAAAGATACTTTTTCAATATTAGTCAAATGCGAACCACAAAAAGATGGTTTTTTCAAAGACTCTATAACTGTATGTGATACTTGTACCTGTGATGATAGATTTTTTGCAGGTATGTCAGCTTGGGTCGGTTCCCCTGTAATTGATGTTACCGATTGCGATTTCCCTGTTACAAAAATCAATAAATGGTCTTACTCAAGTTTTAACGTCCAAAACAAAGGTTATGTATCTCTTGAAATTTATGGGTACAATGGTCCCACAATAACTGGAATTAAAAGCAAGAATAAAATTTATGTATCAAACGAACTTTCTGATTTAGATTTTTCTGAATCAAATCCTCTTAGAATAATGCCCGGTCAAACATTAACATTTAACATCAGCTTTTCACCTGATGAAGCTAAAGACTACCCTGATTCTATTGTTTTTATAAGCAATACAGCGAATTCGCCGCATTACAATAACGGAAATCCAGTTGATAATGTCTGTGTTTTATCTGGCAAAGGAATTCTGACTGGCTTGCTCGTCAACAACTATGATTGGGGAAGAAAGCGAATCCACAGACCTGCAACTTTTCCTGTCGAACCATATCCCACCATTCCTGAAGGTGAGCAGGATTCGGCAATCCGATTAACAAATAATGGTTATTATCCAGAATCTGTAACAAGACTGACTAACCTTGAAGAGGGAGGAGATATCAGTTCATTCAAAATGAATAGGGCAGATTTAATCACAACTGTTTCAGGTGGTAAAAGCAAAGTGATTCCTGTTTATTTCCAACCTGAAGTGCCGGGGGAACATCTTTTAAAGCTCATGTTTTCAACATTGGATGCAGTGGAAACTGATGCAGTATCAACATTGCAGGGTATAGGTACAGTGCCAAAGTTACAGACACAGGATTATGATTTCGGATGCACACAACTGAATGATTTTGATAATTACGTTATCAATAATATCATAATAAGAAATTTATCATTAGACGAATGGGAATACGGGGATTCTGTTACTATATTCGATTTAGTCGGAGAAAATATTTCTGAAAATATTAATGCATGGGATAGCGAAACATCTTTCCGATACGATAAGAATTTTATTACATTCCCTCTTGTTCTTCAACCCGGACAATCAATTACTTTTGATGTAGAATTTGTTGCGACAAAATCAGGCAAAAATGAAGCTACACTCACAACAAAAAGCGATGCCGAGTTTGAAGTAACATCAAATTTAATTGGTTATGATACCGAAACAAATGTAGAAGATTTGCAAAGCAATGAAATTAGAATATATCCAAATCCTACATCTGAATATATTGAAATCAAACTTTCAGAAAGTTTTGAACTTTCGGAAAGTTATCAAATCAAGATTTTGGATGTTCTCGGCAATGAGAAAATCAATTACGAATTACTAATTACGAATTACGAATTGGTTGTTGATGTTGCGGATTTGCCTGAGGGGATTTATGTAATCCAATTGATATTACAAAATAAAATTATTACGAACAAATTTTGTGTAGTGAGATGAATAATATTGCCAAAATTTACTCAAAAATAAGCACGGGAGCAGTTATTTATGTCCTGACGTCAATAATTCTATGTGCTTTTTTAAACTTTTTCACAACTGAAAATGCTTCAGCACAAGAGAAAAATCCGAAAATACAAACGCTTGATACTATGCCACCGGAACCGGAATGGTTTCTGTGTCCTTATGGTGTTAATATTTGCAAGAAAAGATATGTATATGACAGACCTGATGACCCTCAAATTCGTTCGAATTTGAAAAGCATAATACTTGACGAAGAAAAAAGTTATAATTTTAAGTTATCATATGATGAGTTTGAACCTTGTGTTAGTCCTTTTACAAGTTGGAAAATGGAAATTATTAATTTGCATGAAGATGCGTTAGGTGTAGTCACATTTACCGATTGTGCAGGAAATGATACTACTTTATATATACAAAATTATATTTTTGATATGAACGTTAATCCGAATATTTATGATTTTGGTTTTCATCAGGTTGGAGACACAGTTGATAAGATGTTCTATATTAAAAATAATCCGAATAACGCTCCTTACTCACTAATATATTTAGAACTAAAAAGAAAAGATTATCTAGGTAAACCACAGGGATTTACACTTTGGGATTCAACAGGAACCAATCCTTTACCAACAGAATTTAAACAAGGAATAAGTATTAATTCTTTGGACTCATTTCCATTTATCATAAGATTTGTAGCTACTAAAGAAGGGGAGTTTTGGGATTCAATAGGAATTGGCGATACCTGTGTTTTTGAGTATAAAGCGTATGTTTATGCTGGAGTTAATCCTACGATAGGAATAACGGACAATGGATTCAATAATACAAAAATTGAAATCTATCCCAATCCTGCATCTGAATATATTGAAATCAAACTTTCGGAAAGTTTTGAACTTTCAGAAAGTTATCAAATCAAGATTTTGGATGTATTAGGCAACGAGAAAATCAATTACGAATTATCAATTACGAATTACGAATTTGTGGTTGATGTGAAGGATTTACCCGAGGGGATATATTTTGTCAGGATAATTACAAATAATTTTACATTAATACAAAAATTTATTAAGTTGGAATAAGTTCCAATGACTTAAAAAACTATATAAGGAGTTACTATTATGAAACTGGAAAAAATACTATTTTATGTCTTCACGTTTGCTTTGATAATGACATTATCGAATGCCAAAGAATTTGACAAAGATAAATTGCCGAAACTATTAGGTGGAGGTAATGTTGGTAATGAGTTTTATTTTTCGTTTATACCTGCATGGGAAACAAAAGATTCAACAAATGATTTAAAGATTTATATATCTTCAAATGTAAGAACAAAAGTTACAGTAGAAGTAACCGGAAAGTCATTTACTCAGACGAAATACACTATACCAAATGATATAATTGATTTTACATTAGCTCCATCTGTTGGTCAAGCATACAGTAAGACTGCATTTGAACCCTCTCAACCTGACTCAGTCTGGAAAGGAGCAGGAGTCCATGTCTTTGCAGAATCGCCTATTATTTGTGTTGGTGCAACCCGGTTTCAATATACAACAGATGCTTTTCTTGCACTTCCTGTGCAACAACTTGGCAAAGAATACATAGTTGCTTCTTATGCTGATGTTGCATCAAATGATGGGCAATGGCTGCCAAGTTACACAAGTGTTACAGCACCTTTTGATAATACACAAGTATCATTTACAATGGGTGGAACTTCTTGGTCGAGAACTGTAAGCGGTTTACTGCCAGGTCAAACTTCTAAATGGAATTTAAACAAGGGTGATGTTTTGCTGATTTCGAGTTTAGGAAATGATGCGGAGTTGAGCGGTAGTAAAATTGTTTCAGATAAACCTGTTGCAGTTGTTTCCGGTAACTTTTGTGCTTATGTGCCTACAAACTGCGGCTGTTGTGATGTTTTGGAAGAAATGGAAATTCCAACCGACTATTGGGGGAAGGAATACCATGTTACAAGAATTGTAAACAGATTGAAAAATTCAATAATCAAGGTTTTTGCAAAAGAAGCTAATACAAAAATATTTATGGATTATCTCCAAATTGGTTTTCTCCGTAGCGCCGGTGGTCAGGAACAAGATGGTTATTTGCATAGAAGAGCTGATGTAGGAAATCCAAGACCAATTGTTATTTCAGGGGATAAGCCAATAGGAGTAACACAATTTAATACCGGTCAGTTGGATGACCAAATTGTCAGTGACCCATTTCAAATAGCACTTGTCCCGGTGGAACAATACCAGAAAGAAATTACATTTCATACTCCGGGAATCAAAGGTGGATATGGTTATCCGTATAATTATATTAATCTGTGCTACGAAGCAACACCTTACGGAACAATTCCAAGTGATTTAATGTTTGCACAGAATATTGCAAGTCAGTTTGAATGGACACCAATTAAGGATATGTCGCCGACACCCGGTGACCCTTTTATTAAAGTTCAAGGTGGTAAAATATTTTATTCAAAAACATTGTTATTACCCGGTGACGGAGTTTATAAAATAAAATGTAGTACACCATTTGCAGTTTACCAATACGGATTTTCCTGGTGTGATTCTTATGGATTTCCTGCCTCATTGGGATTACAGGGATTTGGGTACTCTGACAATCAAGCTCCAATTCCATATTGGACAATGGAAGCAAACGGGAATGTAAATATCGTTAATAAAAATTATGTAATTGACCAGCCAAGCGATATTTTAAACCGTTCTAATATTGATAAAATAATAATGGATAATAATGTTAGCTTCAATTACCGTTTGATGACAGGAAATTATTTACCTTGTGTTGATTCTTCAGCAGAGTGGAGTTTGGTTGTATTGGATGAGAACAAGGATGCTTTTGCCGTTTTAACTTTCAGCGATTGTGCGGGAAATGATACAACAATTTCGATTTATTATGATAATCCAAACGATAGTCAGGGACATGACACTCTGGCACCGGTTCCTTACTGGGTGCAGGATGAATATGGGAATATTAACAAAGATACACTCATGTATGTATTCGATAAACCTGATTTCGATGAGTTAAGGTCGAATATGGATTCAATATTTCTAAATAAGGAAAAAAGCTATAACTATGAATTAATCCACCAGGATTTTACAAAATGTCAGGAACAAAAGCTCTGGTGGAAATTAATAAGGACAGATATAACACAAAATTCTCAGGCAGAAGTAACATTCAGGGACTGTTATTGGAACGATACAACATTGTTTTTCTATTTTGAAGGGATTCGGGATAGAATAGCTCCGATGCCTGAATGGATTATGGATTCGAGTGGTAATGTCAATCATGGAGTTACGAATTATGTTGAAGATTTCCCAAGGGATACTGCCCTGCGTTCAAATTTACAGAGTATAATTTTGCATGCGGATGTAAGTTATAATTATAAATTGGAGTACGGTTCATTTATTCCTTGCAGGGATTATAAAACAATTTGGAAACTAATGGTTATTGATGCAAACGAAGATGCTTATGCAAAAGTAACTTTCACAGATTGTGCCGGTAATGATACGACATTAGAATTTAATTATAATTCAAAAACAGACAATGAACCGCCATTGACATATTGGGAAATGGATGAATCGGGTAACGTAAACGTAAAGATTACAATTTATGTTACCGATATGCCAAACGATATTGGAAGAAGAAAAAATCTCGATTCAATTGTCATTGATGAGAATTTGAGTTATAACTACCGCTTGTTTTACAGTCCATATATAAGATGTGTTAATCATAAGACTGACTGGAGCTTAGTAATTTTAGATTCAAAAAAATCTGCAAAAGCAGTTGTTACTTTTTCCGATTGTGCAGGTAATGATACCACATTAACAATAGTTTACAATCCAACTGATGTTCCCGAGGACAACGTTGAACAAATAAAAATTATACCAAATCCTGCAAACGATTTCGTTCATATTACCGGACTACCCGAAGGAATAAACCAAATCAAGATTTTGGATGTATTAGGAAATGAGAAAATCAATTACGAATTACCAATTACGAATTACGAATTTGTGGTGGATGTGAAGGATTTGCCTGTTGGTGTTTACTGTGTTCAAGTAGATAATAATGATGTCAAACTAACAAGAAAATTCACAATTCTTCGTTAATTAAACAAGATGATAATAAATTCAAAGAATGGAGCGTAAATCATGCTCCATTTTTTATTATTTTTGTTTTTTTGGAAATGTAATATTTGTATATGGTCAAATTATTAATAATATTAGGAATAATCTTTTTAGTCATTTTGCTGGCAGTTTCGGCAGTCCGCAAGAAGCTCGAAAAAATATTTCAGCAGTTTGTTCCCAATCAGGGAGAATCATCTACAAATGATGCTTCAGTAGAAGAAGTTTTGTACGAGAAAGATGATGTGGTAGTCCTTCGGGGAGAAGGGAAGGACAGAAGGACGGAATGACAGAAAGACGGAAGGACGGAAAGACGGAAGGACGGAAAGACGGAAAGACGGAAAGACGGAAAGACGGAAAGACAGAAAGACAGAAAGTCGGAAAGTCGGAAAGACAGAAAGACGGAAAGACGGAAGGACGGAAAGACGGAAAGACGGAAAGACGGAAAGACGGAAAGACGGAAAAATATAAGAATGAAAGTTAAATGATAAAAATAATTGTTTACTTAAGGGATAAATAAAATGGCAAAAAGAATTGAAAAATTTGAAGACCTTGAGATTTGGAAGTTGAGTATGGCTTTATTTCGAGACATTTATAATGTAATAAAGGATAATAAAAATTTTGGATTAAAAGACCAGATTATAAGGTCAAGTCTATCTGTCCCATCAAATATTGCTGAAGGATTCGACAGAGAATCAAATAAAGAATTTATTCGATTCCTAAATATTGCACTTGGTTCCTGTTCTGAACTTAGAACTCAATTGTATGCAGTTCAAGCAATAGAATTGATTCCAAAAAAAGAATGTGAAGAAATGATTGAGAGAACAAGAATAATATCTTCAATGTTATATAAATTTATTAAAGCAAGAAAGGAATTATATTCATGAAAAATAATTCGGTCTTTCTGTCTTTCTGTTTTTCCGTGATTCTGTTTTTCGGTGTTTCAGTCTTTCTGTCATTCGGTCTTTCTAATTTTGACAAAGGAAAAATTTAATGGAAAAAACAGCACCTAAAATTGCAGCTATTGATGTTGGAACTAATTCGTTCCATCTTATTATAGTATCCGTTGACCACCGCGGAATCTTACAGGTACATTACCGCGAAAAAGAAGTTGTCCGGCTTGGCTGCTGCGCCAAAGATATGAAAGTATTAATGCCTGATGCTATCGAAAGAGGAGTTGCAGCATTAAACAGATTCGCTTTACTCGCCAATTCCGAACAGGCAGAAATTTCTGCCGTTGCTACAAGTGCTGTCCGCGAAGCTGAAAATAAAGATGACTTTTTGAAGAAAGTTAAAAAAGCTACTGGAGTAGATATTGAAGTCGTTAGTGGTACAGAAGAAGCACGGCTTATTTATCTTGGAACGATTCACGCTTTACCGGTGGAAAACCAAAAGACACTTGTAATAGATATTGGTGGTGGAAGCACCGAAACTGTTATAGGTCACATGGGTGAAGTTAAGTATGTTCACAGTGAAAAAATCGGTGCTATAAGATTGACTGAGGGCTTTTTCAAAGATGGAATTGCAACTCCTGATAGAGTGAATGCCTGCCGAGAATTCATCAAAGGTGCATGGTCTCCTACTATGAAAAGATTGATTGAAACAGGTTTTGAAACTGTTGTCGGAACATCAGGCACGATTTTAAATTTGGCGATTATGGCATTGTCAGAAAAAAAAGAAATTCTGCCTGAAGAGATAAATGGTTTGAATGTAAACCGTGACGACATACTCAACATTATAGATAAAATTGTCAGCATCAAAACACCTGAAGAAAGAAAACTTCTTCCGGGTATTGATGAATCCAGAGCCGATATTATTGTTGCAGGTGCTTTAATCATCGAATATGCGATAAAGTCACTGAACATTCAAAATATTTTAATTTCTTCTTATGCATTAAGAGAAGGCATAGTTTATAATACTATTCAAAAGAATAAGGCGAGGTTGGAAAATCAGCAATTAAGCTATCTGAGATATGAAACCATACAGAATATCTGCAAAAGATATAATGTTTTAATGCCCCATTCCGACCACGTTAAAAATCTCTCTCTCAAAATGTTTGACGATTTGCAATGGATGCATGGATTGGGATTTGCCGAAAGAGAGTGGCTCGAAGCCGCGGCATTACTGCATGATGTTGGTTTCTATATATCAACCGACCAGCATCACAAGCACAGTTTTTATTTAATTAGTCATTGCGATATGCCCGGATTTACAAAGGATGAATCGGAGGTGATAGCCAATATTGCCAGGTATCACAGGAAGAGCCATCCGAACAACAAGCACAGCAATTACAAAAAACTGCCGACTGATAAAAAAAGAATTGTTAAGATATTAGGTGGTATCCTTCGAATAGCTGAGGGTATTGACCGCAGACAGCTTATGGTTATAAAAGACACAAAAATCAAAACAATTGGGAAAAACATTAAAATATTCTTAATTCCTGATTCAAACGAAACATATCCGGATATTGAATTATGGGGAGCAGACCGCAGAAAATCATTACTTGAAGAAGTTTTGAAAATGGAAATACAATTCGAAATTGAGAAATCAAATTAGTTTGTAAAGTTTATAAAGTTTGTAAAGAAAATAAGAAGGTCAAACTAAACTGAAGAAGGAATTCGTTTCACTTCTTACACTAAACCGATAGCAAGTATATCAATATAACCAACTAAAATTGCACATAGATTTAATAATATTTTTTTCATTTTCTATTTGATGTAATGCGTCAGCAAGCGTATCTATAACTTCATCTATACTATTCATAATCCTATTATT
>JAZDIP010000043.1:0-35950 GCA_043804925.1 bacterium
TAATATTAGATTTTATAATTAATATTTTTTAACTATGTAATAATTTATTATTTTAGTAAAATATTAATTTGTTGAAATGTAATTATTTATAAATCATAACTTGAAAAAATGAGTTTTATCAAATTAGTACAGCAAAATAATGAAGAATTCAATTGAAAATATTATACACTTTGTGAGGAGATAAAAGTGAAAAAACTTCAAACAATTTTCTTTTTGACTCTATTCTTTCTGACAATGAAAGCAATAGCTCAACCACCTGATACACCGTTAGATTTAATTGCACCAATTCCAATTTGCAGCGGGAATTCAGCAACTGTTACGTTGATTCCGGACGGAGCTGCAGACGGTTATTATTGGGTAGCGACCGGTCCGTCTTGGAGTTTTGAAAGTACGACAACTTCAAGTACGTTCAATATATTGACAGCCGGTCCTGAAAGCGGAACCATTTCTGTCTGGGCATTTAATTTGGCAGGAAACAGTAACACTTTCACCAAAGTTTTTGAACAAATGGGTGATATTGGAACTATCAATGTTCCGGGTGGATTTCATTGTACGGGTACTTCAAAAACATATACTGTTGACCCTGTTTTGCTGGCGGATAGCTACACATGGCAAATTACAGGAAGTGGATGGACATTAGATAACACTTCTTCTACATGGACAGAAGTAACGGCAGGAACGGGTGATGCAACCTTAAGAGTCTGGGCATCGAATACTTGTGAATCTTCAGCAACAATTTCAACAACTATTATTCCAAAACCTGTACCTGAAGAGATTTTTGCATTAACTCCCGGACCACATTGCCCGGGAACAGCCAATACATACTACATAGACCCCGTACCGGGAGCACTATGGTACTCTTGGTTTCTTGTAAGCGATGACCCGGGTTGGACGGCACCATCCAGTACTACAACAGACTTCGTTGTTTCCTCAGGAACGATGACTACCGGACCCTGTACTGTGTATGTCGCATCTAATAATATTTGCGGTTCAAGTGCAACGATATCAAGAGTGATTGCTCCTTATGGTGGTCCAACTGATATTATTGCAACTCCTCCCGGAGGACATTGTAATAACTCAACCAAGACGTACTCTGTTGCTCCTGTGGAACATGCAACTTCCTACGGATGGAAACTTACCGGCAATAGCGAGTGGAGTGCATCAAGCAGCACAACTTCTGCGATAGATGTAACGTCAGGGACATTAACTTTGACAAGTTGTACTTTGTCAGTTTGGGCTGTGAATGACTGCGGGACAAGTTCGACATTCTCAAAGGTAATTCCACCTCTTTATACGCCTTCATCTCCTTTGGCTATTAATAAACCTGCAACACATTGTTATGGTGCTCTGGCTGTATATAGCGTTAGTCCTGTTATAGGGGCAACAAACTACGTCTGGTCCTCGAGCAATGGTTCATGGTTAATTACAGGTACAACAAACAGCGTGAATATTACTGCCGGAACCGGAAGCACTACAATTACAGTTGCTGCAGTAAATAACTGCGGAGTCAGTTTACCTATTAACACAACTGCTTCAGCATGGTTTTCACCATCCTCCCCAACGATAACGACACCAGGTTATCATTGTGCCGGGACTACTGCATCATACACGGTAAACACAGACCTTTACGCTTCGGATTATACCTGGTATGTAAGTGGTGCCGGATGGTCTGGAACAAGTACGACTAATGTGATTGATATCACTGCCGGTCTTTCGAGCGGAACAATTTCCGTTGTCGCCAACGGCTATTGTGCTTCAAGTACGACTGTAACTACAGTCATGTCGCCTTTAGTGATTCCACCAAAACCTGAAAGAATTTATTTCCCGCCAAGTCATTGCGAAGGAGAAATTAAAACTTATGCATGTTCCGATGTCCCGGGAGCAACTTCCTATACCTGGGCAATCGTCGGCACGGGATGGACAGGGGCAAGTACTACAAATTATATTGATTTGGAAGCCGGAGCATCAACAGCTTTAATCACTGTGAGGGCTAATTCGATATGCGGTTCGAGCGATACGACATCGATGTATTATACTCCGATGCGAACGCCAACTGCTCCTTCCAGTCTATCAAAACCTTCGAGACATTGCGAAGGTACCATCAAGACTTATAGTATATCTTCTGTTTTATCGGCAACAGATTACCACTGGGCAATAATAAATGCAAGTGGAGCAATAACACCTTGGACAATGTCCGCCCTATCAAAAAGAGATGTTAATTTGACTGCCGGCTCAACCAGTGCCACCATTACAATTTTTGCTTCAAATTCATGTGGCAATGGTGCTATATACTCTGAAGTTCTAACACCTCACAAAGTTCCAGGAATGCCCGGAATTGTTACTGAACCCGACCAACACTGCGAAGGTTCTGTCGAAGAGTATTCAATTAGTCCTGTTACCGGGGCGACGAGTTATATGTGGTCTGTTTCGGGAGTAGGTTGGACTGCGGCATCGAGTACTACCAAAGAATGCAACTTTACTGCAGGTGCCGGACCCGGTATAATTTCCGTAAGGGCAGTGAATGATTGCGGCACTGGAACAGTCAGGACATTAACCGTTACGCCTATGAAACTGCCGAATGCACCTGCACAGATAACAGTTCCTGCTGTACATTGCCAGGGAGCAACAGAAACTTACACAGCCAGTCCGGTTACCGGTGCAATATCTTATGTATGGACTGTAACGGGAAATAATTGGACGGGTACAAGTACGACAACTCCGACTATCAACATAACTGCCGGTATAGGAACTGCAACCATTACGGCAAGGGCTATCAACGAATGCGGTCAGGGTCCTGTAACAACCGTAACTTCGACTGCAATACCAAGACCTTCTTCAGAGTTCTCGATTAACAGGGATACAATCTGCAGGGATGAATCCATCACTGTTACATACACCGGAGGTGCCGGAACCGGTGCCACTTATGCATGGAACTTCGATGGCGGTACAGCTACTCCCGGCTCGGGCAAAGGACCTCATTCAGTAATGTGGTACAACAATCCGGGAACGAGAACCATAAGGTTGATTGTAACAGAGAATGGATGTCCTTCGCAGGAACGGCTCGTTTCGGTATTCGTTGACAATTGCCTCGGAGTAAACGACAACCAAACAGGTTTGGTAAAAATGCAGTTGATGCCGAATCCATCGCAGGGTAACGTTACTTTGAGATTGGAGAACTGCCCGAACAATACGGCAGAAGTGCAGATTGTAAATATGCTTGGTCAAAAGCTGTATTCCGAGCAGTTGACAAATATCTCAGAACTATATACAAAAGAACTTAATTTGAATTCTTACGAAAGCGGTTCTTACTATGTAAAATTAGTTCTGAAAGATATGGAAATAGTCAGGCGGCTGGTCATTATCAAGTAGTCTGTCTTTTAAAAAAATTAAAGCCGCTTCCGGACAAGGAGCGGCTTTTTTTATTCCTTCAGTCGTTATGTCTGACAAAGAAACACTTGAAATCAAATTTAAAATTTTATGGTCATTGCGAGGAACGCAGTGACGAAGCAATCACAACTTAAAATTTAGAATTTAAAATTTAAAACTCCTGTCTGCCGTAAGTCATCCTGAGCTTGTCGAAGGATGTGATTAAATAATAAATTTAATATTACAAAATACGATCTTACAACCTACGTCCAATTAGGAAATTGTATGTTTTCTAAACCGTCTATAATTAATTCAATACCTGTTGTTCCCTTGTTTTCCCAGCCATCAAATCCATGATTGGGATTATACCATCCTTTGCCAAAATTGTAACCTTCTTGAAAACCGATAAATCTACTCTCTATGATACTATAATCACCTTCTAAATAAATGATGGCGCTGTCATTAATATACCCGATAATATCATTTTCAGGGTCAAAATTATCCTGATTTAATTCGCCTTCAGCAATCGTTACATTATCTAATAAATACATTATTGCAACTCCAAGCTTAAATCCATCTCCATGATTGAAGCAAATTTCGGGTGGTATTGAGTCAAAGGAGATTGTAAATTTGTTGTTTTTTATATCTAATTTTCCTTCAGTCCAGAAATATCCATAATCCGGTCCGTTCCAGGTTACGACCCATACAACAGCCAATTTTGCAGTTTCAGGAATGTCAATATTGTTTTTGTTGTTAACTGTACCTGATATTGAAAAAAGATGATTGCCCTTGTCGTCCGGCTTGGTTGTCTCTTCCGAACATGACGATAATAATAACAAATTGATAATTAATGCTAAAATAAATGATTTCATAATTCTCCTAATATATTAATAAACAAAATTTTATTTTTACTCACTCAAACAAAACTGACTTTCGACTGTCGACTACCGACTACCGACTGTCGACTGTCAACTAACGACTAATAAGCAATTTCCTGACAAACCTTTGATTGCCCTCCGAATAACATTCTACATAATACTCACCGTTTGGTAATTCCGATAAGGATGTTTTGCAATGATGCGAGTTAAGATTGCGTAAATAGAACATCAGCTTGCCGGACATTTCCCAAAAATATACTGCTTTAATTTTTTGGTTTTGCAATTCAATGTTTAGTGAATTGTTTGCAGGATTTGGATACAATCGCAACTCAGGGCTTTCGGCAATCGGCTTATCATCTACATTTGTGAACTGCTCCGGCGGCTCGATAACGGAAAAGTAAGCCGTACTAAAGCAATAATCTTCTTCATCGCTTGAGTTTTGTACTTTTATTCTGAACATATCTCCAAAGCCTTCCAAATCAATAGCCCAGGTATACGTGCTTGACTCAATACTTTCGGCAAGTGTAGTCCATGAGCAGGAAGTACCGTCCCAAAGCAAAACATCGAACTCCGTAAATGTGCTTGTGTTTACCCAAGACACAACTGTCGTATCCTCGTTTACGAGTATTTCCCCGCCTGCGGGGATTATGTTAAATATATTGTCCTGTGCCTTTAAACCAACAAAACACAAGAACAAAATAACGATTATTAATATTTGTTTTTTCATATTTTACCTTATTAATATTTTTTTATTATATGATTATTTATTAAAAACATACTCTATTCCAAAAATAATTTCAAAAGAATGACTTTTTGGTAAATCATTATTTAAGAGAATAAAGTCTGAAAATCCAGAATCATGAAAATAACTATCACCAACATTTGGAGAACAATAATATTTATATCTCATCCCAAAAACTATAGAAGATTCAACTTTAGAACATTTTGTAATAATTCTAAAAGGAGTTTTATACACCATTGCACTACCAATAAACAAAGTACCATTTCTTTTAACAAGGTTAACGGAACGATTATCTAAAGCAATGTCTTCAGAAAAATAATAAATATTTTTCACTTCGGATAAGACTAAATCATATTTGGTAAATGATAAACCAGCGATTAAATCTAAATAAAAATTATTAATTATTGGGAAATTCCAATTAAATAAAAAATCATATTTAGAAAATTCTAACTTTGATATATAATTCTGATTTTGTTCAAAGTTATTGTTTTGAATAAAATCGAAAACAGAATTTCCATAGTAATGAAAACCAAGCTTCAAATATTTATTAAAAGCATGACTAATCTTTTTTAAAATTGATTTATTTGTATTACGACTTGAATCAAGATATTCACTATCTATTTTGTATAATACTTCAAATCCTAAATGATTAATATTTTTCTTAAGAGAAGGGAATGAGCTTTTACCCAATTCATTATTCATATTATTTAAATCAATAAAATCGGTGCCAGAGGTTAAATTTATATTATATGTATAATTAACAGTAGCGGTGTCTTTTATTTCAATTTCTTGACACACGATATCAAAATAATTTATTATGGTTATCATAATAATTAAACTATACTTTCTCATATTAACTCCTATATGATTAATAATATTCCGACGAATTAGTTTGTTCAATTTTTTTAAGTTTAGTTTTGAATCCAGGTTTACCTAAATTATTATGTTGGTTATTATTCCATTTTATACTTCCAAACCTGTGATTTAACCAATTTACTAAAGTGATTCCCCAGTCTATTTTATCAGCCATTCCTAATATGAATATCTCACAGATAATAAGTGTTACAAAAAATATAACTGTAGCTATTATTTCGCAAATACCAGTTGGATCTGGAATTGCATAAAAAATTCCTGCAATGGCAAAACCAGCACCACCAATTTCCCAAACCTCTTTCCATCTTTGATCACCTACTGGCTCAGAATTAAGGAGTATTGGACCAAGAATAAAATCAATTTTTTCGTTCAAATTATTTATTATTAAATTATCGGCATGCTCCCTTGAGTTATTTGCATCAGATCTTAAATCAGGCACATCTCTCCAATCTTCATCTAAACTTTCATTGAAAATATTAATAAAATCATCTCTAAACATCTGATTAGATTCAAAAACTTCAAACTCACTAAAACTTCCCGCTGTTGTTTCTTCTTTAATTTGATAGCTAGTTGAAGTTGATGGCCATTGACAAGTATTAGATTTCGAACGATAATAATATAAGTTATTTTGATAATTTAAAGAAAGTACGGAGGTTGATATGGGTATAAAGATTTCACCCCATTCATCAATGAAAGAAAAAAATCCTTCACAATTTGCATTTCCAAGATGGAATTTATTTAAAACAATATTAACACCAGGGATCTCTGTTTCAAAAATTTCTAGAATTCCTTCGTTTTCAATTTCATCTTGAGATAATGAATTGGTGAACTTCTTTATCTCTAATCTAAATTGTTGACCTTTAGGAATTTCAAAATTTTCCAATGTTAAAGACAATACATTTCCATCAGGGAAATCAACATTTTCAATGTTTGAATTGCTTTGTGCTATTTCATAAGTTTGTCTTTGTGATTGTTCTTTATCATGATCATCAACTCTTGCACTAATATCATATGCAATAATTCTACTAAATTCATTATAAAAATCAGGTTTATAAATTTGTTGATTAAATTTAAAAAATATTTTACAACCATATCCTATATCTGTATTTGTTTCATAATCCCAAACCTCAATGTTTGGTATTAAAAAATTACTTTTTTCTAATAAATTATAGTCATACCATGTTATAGTTGTTACATGTGTTGAACTTTCAACATTATCATCTATATAAAATCCGATATGGGTAACTCTGAAACCTTCTGAAAACAATGCTTTCACTTTCTTTTCTTCATCCATTGTAATTTCCCAGGGGTCGCTACTGCTTGGTGTAGGATAATCGTAATTGAGCGGGTCGTCATCTTTCCAGTTTTCAAAATGAAAACCTCTATATAGGGGTAAAGGTTTCAAGCGAACCTGGGCATCGCAATAAATATCCGATATTACCATACTATTGCCATCAGATTCGATTCTTCGTGCATCAATTATTTCGTCACCTATTAATATATCTGCAATTACGGTTACATCCTTTCCAATCTGTCCCGTTCCTTCGTGCTCGGGTCCATCTTCCCAGTCAGCTTCAACAGTCAGGTCATAAGTAGTTAGATTAGTAGGTTTGATTGATACCATAACAGTATTAAAAGAACTGGTGGATGTACTTAATATTGAAAAAGTCGTAGAGTTTGGAGGAACCGTATAAGTGGCACTGCAATCAACAACTTTATCAACAAAAAAGCCAAGTGCCGTGAAACATTTAGGTGCATCTTCGCTTATTACAAATTTGATGCTTTTATTTACCGGTTGTGCCCCGGTGGTATATTCTGTTGTTGTTTGTTTTATATCATCAATATATATTTCAAGATAACCGCAGTTAAAAGCAAGGTTCTCCAGTTGCCATATATTGATATTAGCATCATCGAGGTCAATATAAGAAAGAAAATTAAATCCATATTGCTTAACTTCCGGCTCAGGGGCATCGAAACCCGAAAGGTCAATATTCCTCCCAAAATTATGAACCTGAACCATCCTGTTTGCCTGCATATTCGAGGTAACCTGAAGTCTTTCTCCTTTCTGGGCAGTCATATTCCATTCAGGTTCTTCCTGATTAATGTATTGTTCGCTCGACTCCCAATGGCTGAACACATAAGAATTACTTCCGGTATCTGACACAACATATACAAAGTCGTCTGGTTCTATTGTATATGTTCCACTGCTTCCCAAGTAACCGAATGTATTGCTATAAACACTGACAGCTAAATTTTCCTCGGCCGATATATTTAGTACAACATCTTTTTTTTCACCGTATATTGCTTTCACATAATAATTGTGTAAATTTTCGCAATCGCTTGAAATCGTAAATGAATTTTTCTGTAAGCTGTCAAGTTCTTCATCATTAGGGCATTCCCATCTTAGAAATATCAGTGAATCAACTTCCCTATCCGCAAAAATTCTTAAACTGTCACCATATCGAATATAAGTAAAACCGGTATCGGGATAAACTGACATATATGGAACAGAAAGAGTTGTATCGTCAGTTTCTACATCCATTATAAGCATCGCATACTCTTTGATGGATATATCATTTTCTTCATAATCCAACATATCACCGGTTAAGTAATTAGTGTTGACTTTTACTAAGTATTGAGCACCCGGAGTAAAAGGGAAATCAGGCAGTCCTCTTAAAATTGTGCTGTCCTGTTGGTCAATCCATGAATTTAGAGCAAGCTGTGTGGTGAATTTTGTTAATGTGTCATTAACTACTTTAACGCTGTCAATTTTATACAGTTTAAGCAAATCTCCGGCTGTTGTGGTAGTCGAATTCAATAATCTGTTATATGTAACCGACAACGTATCGGCACAATTAATCACTCCGTTATTGAAGAATGTCTTGCTTAAAACTTTGTGTGCTGGCGGTACAGTAGTAAATGTAATTGATTCTTCTGCGACATAAAAAGTATCGTTAAACGAGTTCACAATTTTCAGGTTCACTACTTTTGCGACATATTCAAGCCCGGCATGCAATTCACCATTCGGAGTGAAAGCGAGTAAATTCGAATCGAGCAATGAATAAGAACCTCTGACGGACAAATATTTCCATAAAGTATCGGGAATGCTGTCAACAACAAATTTCGGCAAAAGCAAAATTGATTGCGGGTCGCCGAAATCGTATTCCGTTGAATCGGGACAATAGTAATAATCGGTAATCGAAGATTCCAAAATTTTACTGTCGGTCAGTAATTTTATTGTCGGGATAAGTTCAACGTTATTTGCTACGTTTTCCGGGTATGAAAACGTGGATGATTGTGATAATGCTATTGTACTTGTTAGTAGCATAGCAATTGCGAGTGCAGGCAGCCACTTATATATATATATATGTATATATATCGACTTACGCTGATTAGTTAATAGTTTCATAAATGCTCACTTCGTGTTCTGTCCTTGATACAAAGACAGGATTTTAAAAATTTTAAATTTGACTAATGAAAAAAAAATCTAAAAAACCTCGGAACATACCTTTTTCGGAAAGGTAATTTTTAACCTTTTTTACTCCGAACACAGCATAAATACTATGTTCTTCTTATATTACCCGAAAGTAATATAAACTATTCACTTCAATATTTTAGTAGTTTGTAAAATCTCCTTTGCCATATATACGGAATAATTTACAAATCTCAAAAAATAATATTTTCAAAATTTGCACAGTTTCTACTTATATAACACATGAGATTCGAAAATGTTACACTTTTTTCCCGAAAAAGTGAAAATAAAAAAAAACCGGAAGAAATCTCCCCCGGCATATCAATTTACTGACGACTGACGACTGACGACTGACGACTGACGACTATTGACTAACGACTTAAAAATTATCCTTCAACTTTGCACTTTTAATAGACCTTTTAATTTCATTTAATAAAAACTCCTGGGCACAAAATGCCTTCTCTCCTTCTGCAGGAGTTATTTTCTCATAATTCCCATCCGGTAAAAGTCTCCAGGATTTTGAATTGTCCTTCCAGTAAATATCCAAAAGAGTCATTATTTTGACTTGCAATGCCGATTCGTGTATCGGGAACATTATCTCAACTCTCTTGTGCAAATTACGTGTCATCCAATCTGCACTCGAAAGATAAAATTCCGATTTACCTGAATTTTTGAAATAAAATGCCCTGCTGTGTTCCAGAAATCTTCCCAAAATACTCCTGACTTCAATATTTTCACTCAATTCGGGGAGCCCCGGTTTTAAGCAACAAACTCCCCTGACAAGAAGCTTGACTTTAACTCCTTTCCTCGATGCCCTGTAAAGTGCGTTAATAACTTCGCTGTGTGCAAGTGAATTCATTTTAGCGATTATCAATCCCGGATTTTCTTCGGTATGAAATTCCGCCTCTCTGTTAATTAACTCGATTATTGACCTTCGAAGATTAATTGGTGCAACGAAAAAGCTTTTCCATTCTTTCAAACAAGAATATCCTGTCAGGTAATTAAACAGGTAAATTGCTTCACGGGAGAAATCTTTATTGTTGGTAAATATTCCGATATCAGTATATAACCTCGAGGTCGTATGATTGTAATTACCTGTTGCAAGGTGCAGGTATGTGTTTAAAGTGTCTCCTTCTTTTCGGACAATTATAACAATTTTGCAATGTGTTTTCAATCCTAATACACCGTAAACAACATGAGCCCCAGCCATTTCAAGTTCTTTAGCCCAAATTATATTATTTTCTTCGTCAAATCTTGCTTTGAGTTCTACGAAAGCAGTAACGTCTTTACCGTTTTCTGCAGCTCGTTTCAATGCGGCAACAACAGGTGAATTCGAACCTACTCTGTATAAAGTTATCTTGATTGCCAGTACATTTTTATCTTCGGATGCTTCGTTCAAAAGCCGCAAAACGCTGTTAGTAAACGAATCGTAAGGATGGTGAACAATTAAATCTTTATGTCTAATAACATCAAAAATGCTGTTGGTGTCATCCCTCAACTCCGGTAATACTCTTGTTTTAAAGGGAATATCCTTCATATTTCTTTTATCTATTTTTAGCATAGACATAAAATCAGGCATATTTAATGGTCTTTTGTGAATGTACACATCATCCCGTTCCAATTCTAAAGAAGTTCTCAGAAATTCAATCATTTCATCATCCATTTCTGCACAAACTTCAAGCCGGACAGCAGCCGTGCCCCATCGTGTAATCTTGATATGTTCGGCAATTTCAGTCAGCAAATCTTCTGCCTCGTCTTCTGCTATTTCAAAATCAGCATCACGGGTAACCCGAAAAGTATTTGTGCTTAATATTTCCAATCCCGGGAACAACTCGCCTGCATGTGCTCTTATGACATGTTCAATGAGTATCAGGTGAGTTCCATCTTCCTTTTTCAACTTTATTAATCTTGGCAGCACGGAAGGCACTTGCAAAAAAGCAACTTTTTTTTCAGGTGTTCTTTTGTCGTTATCCAAAAGCTTAAAAGCAATATTTAAGCTACGGTTTACCAGCTTAGGAAATGGATGTGCAGAATCCAAACTCAACGGTGTCAGTACAGGCAAAATGCACTCATGGAAATGTTGATTTAAATAACTTTTATCCTCATCTGTTATTCTATTATAGTCATCAATAAAGATATTTTCCTTTTCGAGAGACGGCAAAATATCGTTCATCAGCAAATCTTCCTGCTTTTTATAGAAAGGAATCATTCTTTTTCTGATTTCAGACAATTGTTCCATCGGTGTCATACCGTCAAACGAAAGTTCTGTCAAACCGGCGGCTACCTGTCTTTTGAGACCGGCAACACGTATCATAAAAAATTCATCGAAATTTGAACTCACTATAGCAATGAATTTTAATCTTTCGAGCAATGGGTGCTGATTACCTTCAGCTTCCGCGAGAACCCTTTTATTAAATTCAATCAAACTGATTTCCCTGTTGAAAAATCTTTCTGTCGGATTTTTATCCATTATCTGCGATTCAAGTTTCATAATATCAAACCAAAATAAATTAAAATATTTATATACATATACAATTATACAAACATTATGCCAAATTAGAAAAATTATTTTGAGAAATCATTGTGTTAATGTATCTACGGGCTTTTTGCGTATAACCAATAATAAAAATCATATTTAAATCTCAATTCAGTTCTTCAGTGTTCTCGTCCTTCTGTCTTTCCATCTTTCTGTCCTTCAATTAATCCCGGCTCTACCAATATCACTTCCTCCCTTGAAATAATAACACTACCTGTATTGGCACCCTTCGGTTTTCTAACATACTTTTTAAAAGTGTATGCAACAGGAACATATTTTGCATTTCTTGCCTGAGAATAATAAGCTGCAACAGATGCCGCTTTTTTAATAATGTGTTTTGGTGGTTTTTGCTCTTTATGTACCCTCAGTACGACATGAGAACCACCCGAACCGCGGGCATGAAACCAGATGTCGTTTGGTTTGGCAAATTTCATTGTCAATTCATCATTATTTGCCGCATTCCTTCCAACATAGAGCAAATAACCTTCTCCCAGGTCGAATTCCCTGAATTTTGTAGCTAAATTCTCTTTTTCATTCATATTCCTTTTAACGGTAATTTCTTTAACATTTTTCCTTAATACCTCCAAATCCCTGTATGTTTCAGCATCTTCCAAACTTTTTAAGGCATTCTCTATTTTAATCAACTTCAGTTCCATTTCAGGTAGCCGTTGTTTTCTGATTTTCAATTCTTCCTTTGCTTTTCTGCTTTTAATGAAGTATTTGTTAGAATTATCAATTATCGTCAATTTATTATCGAGAAGTATTTGAACTTCATTTCCAGAGTAATCCGACAACACAATTGCATTCCCCGATTTGATTTTCGGTGTGGGATGAGCAAGTAATAACTCCGCATATAGCTTATAATTATTTACTCTTTCAATAATTGTATTTTCATCTCTAAAAATTTCAATATTTTTTACCAACCGCTTTCTTTGCCGTTCAAGATTTGAAGAAATTTCCTTAAAAAGTGAGTTATAGCTCTTTTTTCTGATATCCGCTACAACTCTTTTATTAATTGCATCACTTATAGAAGTAAATTTTTGAATATAATCCGGATATTTCGACAATTGAATTAAAGTTAACAATAATCCGGTATCTGTCTCACAAATAAAAAAATCATTTGTTTGAAGGCATTCCTGACGAATTTCTTCCGCACGGATGAGCAGTTTTTTGGTTTCATATTCGGAAAGTTCCTCTATGGTAACTTCAGGACTAATATTCATACGCTCCAAAACTTCTTCAGCTAAAAAAGCTCCAAGATTTACATTACATTTGGATAATGCATCTAATACCTTCGTATCCTTTGAGAATTCTTCAAATTCCTGTAAATTGGGTTTGGGTATTTCGAGTTTATTACCAAGTAAATCCTTAGGAGATTTCAATGAATGAATAATTTTATTATCCCTATTAACAGCTATCAAATTGCTGTTCGGCCCGCCAAAGAGAAACACATAAATTGAAGTGTTGATAAACTTAAAATGAATTATTCTATTGTTATCGTGAATTTTCACAAATTGCAGAACTTCACCAACAATAGACCCGAATAAATCTTTTGAATTCTTCTTGGCTCTCGAGTAATTATTTTTAATAAATAATGAAGTATTCGGTTGAGAACAATAGTACTGCACAAAATAATCATTTATGCCATCGCTGAATTTCATTACAAGTGAATTTCTCTCCTGGGTAAAGCACTCAGTAAGCCGGCAACCAATCAGGGTTTGGAGTTCCGACACCAAATGATACAATGTATAGTAATGAATAATCATAATCCAAATCCTTTTTATCAAAAACCTTTGAAAGTCTAAAGAAAAATAAATATGATTTCCGATGAAAAATAATAAGTTGACTGTCAACTGCTGGCTGGTTTTACTCTTATTTTCCGGGAATTACTTTTTTCTTTCTTTCAATATATCATTAATTACTTTCGGATAATTTGTGCCGATTGCAGAAACTTTATATTTTGAAATAAAATCAAACTGCTCAATATTATCAACAGAATATACTCCAAGAAAAAGGTTATTTCTTACAATGTCTTCATTAATTGTATCATTGATTTCGTATAATGAACAAATAAAAGCATCGGAATTTGTCTCCTCACAAATCTCAGAGGGCAATGCTGTTTTTCCGGGTATATTTATTACAGCTGTATGAATACCTGAATCAATAGTCTTAATCAGCTTCAGCAACGAATAATTGAATGAACTGAACATTAGATTCTTATCTAATCCCGACCGGTAAATAATTTTCAACATATATTCAATTTGCCCGGCTTCAATGGATTTGTTGTTCACTTTCAATTCCAGATTTAAATATAATTTATCTTTTGCAAAATCAAGAATTTCTTCGAGTTGCGGAATTTTTTCCCCTTTGAACCTGGAATCGAACCATTCTCCGGCATCCAGCATTTTAAAATCTTCTAAAGTTTGGATATCCCTTATTTTTTCTTGCTCGAACCGATGAAGGTCATGAACAGCTACTATATATCCATCGGAAGTAAATTGCAAATCCGTTTCAATCATGTTGGCTCCTTCTTCATAAGCCAAACGAAAAGCCGAGATAGTATTCTCAGGTGCATTTCCGGAAGAACCTCTATGTGCGGCAACAAGCAGTTTACCCGATTCACCAAATTCTTTTAATGTTTTCATAAATTTTCCAAATTTTATCTGTGAATATAAGAAGTTTATATTAAAAAAACACTACTGTCCGATAAAAAAAATTTGGCGATTTACAAATAAATAATAAATCGCCAATTTTGTATCGTTTATTATTAACGACAAAAATAAAACGATATGAACAAAAATACTACAAAAAAATTAATCGGACAGCCGAAAAATACAACTGTCCATTAAGAAATTATTTATCAAAGATTCAACAACAATTAAGTTATTTAGCAACATAATGCAAGGAATAGGAAGAAATCCAAAGAATTGAACATTCTACCGGCTACAACTTCCTAAATTGTGTCCCAAAATCTGTTCAGTATGTTATTGAGAATTGATAAAGAAAAACCGGAGATACATAAGTATGCTTACATAAAAAAACATCCTATAAGCGATTTATGATGGTTTTGCTTATAGAACCCCATGGATACAATTCATAAATCCTATATTTGACTTTAATGTAATTATTTCTAATAGTTAGGATGTTTAGTTTGCCCATTTTTTCAGGATTCACTGAAAAGTGTTGGAAATATGATAGCTAAAATCTACAAAAACATTGTAACATATATATAATACAATTATTTATATTTTCATTCAGCACACCCGGAGGGACTCGAACCCCCAACCCTCTGATCCGAAGTCAGATGCTCTGTCCAGTTGAGCTACGGATGCTTTTTTCTGATGTGAATGACTTTATTTTTCTAATTTTATTTTTAATTTGAATAATTCTGTTCTTCTCAATTACAAATTTATTCCAAATTTCTCTCAACTTCTCTAACTGCTTCTACTTTTTTAATCTTTTCCATAATTTCAAGTATATGGTCAGGGTCTTTGAAAGATAAAGTTAAAAATCCTTCGAAACCTTCTTCATGGGATTTAAAATTGAAACCAACAATACTAATGTTTTCAACCGAACTGATGCATGAAGTTATCTCTGCAAATATTGATGTTTGCTCTTTGCCGGTAATTCTAAGTTTGGAAACGAAATTTTCAGGATGAAGATTATTCCAGTCGAGTGTGATAACTGAATTTGTATTCAACAAATTTATTTTCTTAACAATATTGCATTTTTTCCGATGAACCCTCATGTTTTTTCCGTCACCGGAAATTTCTCCGACTATTTTATCACCAGGCAATGGAAAACAGCAATCAGCATAATTAATATTTTGTATCCGGTAATCAATATTGAATTTTGTATTTCCATTTTCTTCTCCTTTCCCACTCAAAAAACCATTAGAGCTCGCACCCGGTTTTTCCTTATTCTTTTTCTCCTTCTTCTTTTTCATCTCACGAAGCAGTTCTTTAATATAATCAAAAAGCATTTGCTCATTGAAACCGGAGGTGTTTAAAGCAATGAAAAAATCTTGTTTGGAATCGTAATTCAAAGTTTTTAATATCTTGCCGAATTTTTTCTCGGAAACATGAAAGCCCATTTTTGTTAAAAATTCATCCCAAATCAATTGTCCTTTCTCTTCGGATTTCAATTTTTGGTCTCGGAAATATTTCTGCAAATAATTTTTAGCCCGTTGAGTAACAACAATTTTTAACCAATCTTTATTCGGAGTTTGATTCTGAGAAGTGATAATTTCTATTTGGTCACTGCTTTGTAATTTGTAATTCAAAGGAACAATCTTAGAATTTACTTTGGCTCCGATACAATGTTCTCCAATTTCACTGTGAATGGCAAATGCAAAGTCGAGAGGAGTTGCATCTTTTGGAAATATTTTAAATTCTTTTGCGGGAGTAAATACATAGATTTCATCCTGATGCCAGTTCTTCTTAATGCTTTCAAGCAATTCATCTGAAGTGCCTTTCCCGACTTTTTCAAAAATACTTTTTATTAAATTGAGCCATTCTTCCGTGTTTTCATCATCTAGTACAGATTGTGCAGGTAAGAAACCACGTTTATAGTTGAAATGTGAAGCAACTCCTTTTTCGGAAATAAGATGCATTTGACGGGTTCTAATTTGCAATTCGACAGGACTTCCGTCAGGTCCTTTCAAAGCAGCATGTATTGATTGGTATCCATTCTTCTTTGGATTCGCAATATAATTTTTAAAGGTCTCGGGAACAAGTTCGTAAATACTTGTAATTATGGCATAGGCAATATAGCAATATTTAATATCTTCCGAATTGATAATTACTCTGATTGCGAACAGGTCATTCAGCTTTTCAAGTGGTAGCTGACGTATGTGGATTTTGTTATAAATTGAAAAAATGTGTTTTGCCCTGCCGTTAATCTCAAATTTAATTTTGTTTTTCTTGAATATCTCATCGTGCTCAAGTGCATCTTTTAAAGGTTTAACAAAATTTTTAATATATAGTTCTCTTTCTTTTCGTGTCCCATGAACTTTTGCTTTAATCTCAGTATATTTTTCAGGATTGGTTACCTGGAATGCAAGGTCTTCAAGTTCTCCTTTTATATTACCAAGACCAAATCTATGAGCAAAAGGACAATATATTTCCAGCGCTTCAGTAGAAATTTTAAACTGCCCGTCTATATCAGGGATTAGTAAATTATTGTGAACGGAGTCAGTAATATCTCTCATATTTTGGAGAGTTTCAGCAATTTTAATCAGAATAATTCTAACATCCTTGAAAAGCGAGAGCAATAGTTTTCGGTAATTTTCGCTGCTTTCTATATTTTGGTTTTCGATGTGTTGAATTTTATTTATACCTTCGACTATTTCAGCGACAGTTTGTCCGAATTCCGACTTAATATCTTTCAGTTTAAAGATATCGCTATCATTGGGTATGTCATGCAAAAGAGCACAGATAACGGATGTTTCATCCAAAGGCATTTCGTTGACTGCAATCATAGCTACATAGTAGGAATGCTTGTAATAAGGGACACCGGATTCGTTTGATTTATTTTTATATGCTTCGAGACAAAAAAGAAAAGCTTTTGAAATTAGATTTTCATCAATTGATTTAAGATTAAAACGGCAAACCTTAAGAAGATTCTCGAGTTCATCTTTGTTATCTTTAGTAGTCCCTGTAGAGGACCCTATTTCCTTTTTCCTAAGGGACCAAATCATGTTTCAATTATTAATCAACAATTAAAAAAATTCGTTTTCTCTGTCTTGCATACCTGATTACTGATTCTACATTTTCCATTTTAATAGCCATCATTTCCCAAATTTTTAGTTAATTTAGCAAGAAATTTATATCCGAAAAATGATTTACTACAAAAATACGAAAATTTGTTGCAAGTATTATTTTAAGAATATAAAAACTTAACGAAAATAATAATCAGGATGATAATTTGACTTTATGATAGATAATGATGTAAAAATCGAAAAAACATTATTGATATCTGTAGTACCTAAGGGAGCAGACAAAGATATTATGTTTGAGCATTTGCAGGAACTTGAGTCTTTAGTTGAAACTGCAGGCGCAGAAGTTGTTGAGAAAATATACCAGGAACTCGAAAAACCAAATCCTAAGACAGCTATTGGTAAAGGTAAAATCGAAGAGATTAAACTGATTATTGAGGAAGAAGATATCAAACTAATTATTTTTGATGATGATATTACTCCTACTCAAGTTAGAAATCTTGAAAAAGCATGGAATGTCAAAGTTATGGACAGAAGTGGATTAATTCTCGATATTTTTGCCAAGCATGCCAGAACAAATGAAGCCAAAACACAGGTCGAACTTGCTCAATCTCAATATTTGCTTCCTCGTTTGACACGAATGTGGACACATCTTTCCAAGCAATTTGGTGGAATTGGTACAAAAGGACCCGGAGAAACTCAGATAGAATCTGACAGAAGAGTATTAAAAACAAAAATAGCAAAACTCAAAGAAAGACTTGATGATATAACTGTTCAAAAAGAACAACAAAGAAAAGGACGCTCGGAATTGCCAAGATTTGCTTTAGTCGGATACACTAATGCAGGTAAATCAACTTTGATGAACGCTTTAACTCAAGCAGATGTTTTTGTCGAGGACAAACTTTTTGCAACACTCGATACTACTATTCGTGCATTCAACTTTCCCAATGGGCAAAAAGCATTATTGTCCGATACAGTCGGATTTATTAGAAAACTCCCTGCACATTTAATAGCATCGTTCAGAAGCACTTTATCCGAAGCTAGCGATGCAGATATTCTAATTCATGTTGTGGATATAACACATCCCTATTTTTCAGAACACATAAAAGTTGTGAGCGAAACATTAGAACATTTAAAGCTTCAAGAGAAACCATGTCTATTAGTCCTAAATAAAATAGATGCATTAGAAAATAAAGAGGAAATCCGTTCAGTTGATTTACTCTTTCCGGATGCAATTCTTGTATCTGCAGAGCGGGGTATAAACATTAACCGGCTTATTCAAATAATGCAGAACAAATACGATGAGCAAGGTAAAATGATTAAATTCGTCCTCCCCTATACAGAAATGCAAAAAGTCAATGAAATATACATTATGGGTGATATCAAAACAAGAAATGATACAGATGATGGAATTTATTTTGAAGTTAAATTAAAACAAGAAAAAGTTGATTATTTTAATCACCTATTTTCAGGATATATCATACAATAAACTTTTAAGAGAAAATATCGAGGCAATAATGGAAAACGAGAAAATTAAAAATGTTATAGTAAATACCCATAAAAATGTAAGATTCATCATTTGGGCAGACCGAAAACTGACCAGAGATGAAATGCTGAAACAAGTAAGGTACTATAATTACAATACCCTGAATATAAGACCAAAAACAGGTTCAGAAATTGAATTAAATTATAATGATGAATTGTAACATGATAAATCTAAAATGGAAATTAATCTCCAATAGGTCAATTACTGCTTTTTGTAAAGATTTATATAGTAGTTTATACTACATACATAAATGCTTATTACTACAATTCTTTGATGAATTCCCCTAATGAATTATTGATATTTATACTATATATTGCTGTTAATCAAAAATTTATTTTTGTCAAATAGGTAAATATAAATACATAGTTTTAGTTAATAATGATAAAAATCAAGAAAATAGTTGAAAAAAGAGCTACCAAATATTTATATTTGATTTTGATTATTATTTTATCAACCACCAATATTCTGATCGTGCCGCTTTTTAGTCATGAAAATCCATGGACAATTTCTGTTTTAGATAATCCGGGACCCGGATATGTATATTTCGATAATTCAGAAAATACCCCATTTTTCATGATTGATAATTATGCTGATAAAAAATTTGAGGATACAAGCAATACTACAATGGACTGTATCAACCGGAAAATGCTTAGAAATGGAAACTGGGGCTGCCTTAAAAACAACAAATTGATGGTTTTTAATCAGGATATGTCTTTGATAGATGAAATATCCCCACCCCAGGGACTCGGAATTGACCCTCATGATTATGAAGTTTTAGATAATGGACATTACCTTGTATTGTGTATAGCATCGAGATACGTTGACCTGAGTAGTATAATTGAGGGAGGACAAGAAAATGCTGATGTAAAATCCAGTGTATTAATAGAAACCGATAATACAGGCCAGATATATTGGTTCTGGGATACATACGATAATTTTAATATTATGGATGCAACACCGGATATTGACCTGACAATGCCAATCATTGAGTTCACCCATACCAATTCCATAGCCATAGATTTTGACGGGAATATTGTATTGTCAACCAGGTATATGGATGAAATAACAAAAATCGATTATCCTTCCGGTAATATTATCTGGAGGTTAGGAGGAAGTGAATGTAAGAATAATGAATTTACCTTCGTCAATGATACAATAAATGGATTTTATGGTTTCTCTCATCAGCATTCTGTAAGCGTTATGGCTAATGGTAATTATTTATTGTTCGATAATGGCAATTTGAAACCTATGCAATATTCAAGGGCTGTTGAATATAGCTTAAACCTTAACAATATGACAGCTACTAAAATAAGGGAATTCAGAAGTACTCCCGATATTTTTTTACAAGCAATGGGAAATGCACAAAGATTATCAAATGGAAATACTTTTATAAATTGGGGAATGGGTAAAATAAGTGAGTTCAGACCTGATAATAGTATTGCATTTGAGATAAATTTTGATGAGGCAATCTCTTGCTACCGTGCTTTTCGTTATGTTCACAAAATGAATGCCAAGAGTATCAATGTCTCCGGAAACGGATTATATGATTTTAATGGAACTGCCAACGAGAATACAAAAGTCAAATTGAATATAGCATCTCTCAATGGTAACGGTATATTAACTGTAGAGAAACATGATTATAAACCAATAAATGCGATATTTTCCGATTCTAATTTTACTTCTGTTTTACCTTACAGATGGGTATTAAGCCAAAATGATTTAAATTCTATTTCAGCAAATATTAGAATTAATATAAACGGATTAAACGGTGTTATTGAACCGGACAAAATAACTATATTTATGAGGAATGCTGAAGCGGACGGTTCTTTCAGTCTAAAAAATACTTCTTACAATATTACAACCGGCGAGCTCAGTGCTAATATATCAGGGTTTGGGGAGATTGTTTTATGCCAATCTACATTAGCCAAAGTTACTTTGTTATCTCCTGAAAATTCTAAAATAGGTGTACCAAAAAGCGATACTTTAAAATGGCAAAAAGTAACTGGGGCAAGTAATTATAAAGTTCAAATCAGTAATAGCTTCAATTTCAGTAATTTAATAGTGAACCAGATAGTGGATAATGTTACAGAGTATCATTTTAATTTGGATTATAATACCGGGTACTTTTGGAGAATATCCGCATTAAATAATCAGGACACTTCTGATTGGTCGGATGTTTTTTCATTTACAACAAAATTAAATCACCCTGAATTAACTGTACCTGAAAACAACAGATTTGCTGTTATGCTTACTTCCGATTTCTCATGGACTTCAGTTAACGGTGCTTCAAATTATTGGATTCAGGTTGCTAAAGATGAATTGTTTAAAGATATTTATTATGAAAAAAATAATTGTAGCAATAATAACTTAGAAATTGAATTCCAAGAATTTAACAAACAATATTTCTGGAGAGTTCGTGGATATAATACCGGTGACACAAGTGCCTGGTCTGAAATAAGCAGTTTTACCACAATCGTACCAATACCGGAGTTGATTTCTCCTGTAAAAAACGAAATGAATGCCAACACTGAAGGAGAGCTTATTTGGGATACAGACAATTGTGGAGTTTCCCATAATGTTGAGCTATCAAAAGATTCTTCGTTTAATATATGTTTACTAAGTAAGAAAAATATTTCTGCAAATAGACAATCCTATAATGATTTAGAGTTCAATCAGGATTATAATTGGAGAGTCCAAAGCTATAGTTCAGGAGATACAAGTATTTGGTCGACAATTAATAAATTTTCGACAAGACTGTCAAAAGTAACTTTATTAAATCCAATTAAAAAGCAAGATAATATCGAAGATTCTCTTGTACTATCTTGGGATACAGTTCCCGGTGTCACAAAATATAATATTCAAATTGCCTTTAACGATATTTTTACTAAGTTTTTCCTTGATACTATTAATGTTCTTACAAATCAATGTAAAGTAAATAATCTCCCCAAAGGAACAGAATTATACTGGAGAGTTCAATCAGAAAATGACAATAAGTACGGAGATTGGTCAGATACATGGAGTTTTATAACCAAGAAAGACACATCACTTCAAAAACCAATTTTAGTTAGTCCTTCAAATAATTCAATCTCAGAACCCATTAGTAACTATTTAGTTTGGTTAAATACTGGTGCTGATTCTCAATATTACCTCCAAGTTTCAGAAAATGCTGATTTCAGCAATTTGATTATTGATGAAAATGCAATAAATCAAACTCATTATACTTATAATTATTTAAAATTTGAAACAAAATATTATTGGAGAGTCAGGGCATTTAATGAAGGAATATATAGTGATTGGTCAGACATCTGGAATTTCACAACTGTCGGTGTTAAGGATACATCTGAAATTAAATTATTAGAGCCGCAGAATGGTAAAACAGGGGTTCCTGTATCAGGAATTATTCAATGGGAGATTGATTCATTGAGTTACTCACCGGATTCAGTCTTTAAAATTGAAATTTCAGAAAATCCCAATTTTGCAATTTGTATTATTTCAGAGCAAATTACTAGTGATAAAAAATTTCAATATGATAATTTATTATATAACAAAGAATACTTCTGGAGAGTTGGAATATTAAATGAGGATAATTCGATTAAATGGTCAAAAACATCTATGTTCAAAACTGAATTAGAATCTCCAAATATATTATCCCCTCAAAATGGAAGTATTAACAACACATTAGAAGGATTATTAAGCTGGGATAAATCTGATGGAGCTACAGAATATTCATTAATCTTATCTGATGATTCTCTATTAGTTAATATTATTATTAATGAAAATAAACTCAATATATTGAGCTATAATTATTTACTACCTCAAAATACGACATTTTACTGGCAGGTAAAAGCCCTCAGTGCTAATAATACAAGCCAATGGAGTAAAATAAATAACTTTACTACAATAAAAATTACAGATGTAAATGAAAATTCAACAATCAATCCAAATTTAATCATTTATAATGATATTTTGCATTTAACATTTAATCACGATATAATAAGTGATTTATCGAAGTTTTCAGATAATCTGACTATAACAATAAATAACTTAGCAGGTATGGAAGTATTTAGAAATAACTATAAATTATCTTCTGTTTTATCTGACCAAATAACAATTAATCTAAATTGTTTATCTTCCGGTATCTACTTTGTATCCTTAAATAATTCTTTAATAAGAAAAAACTTCATAATTTTGAAAAATAATTAAAAAAACTTCTGAGATTCATGATTGATATAAAACATATAGCAAAAAAAGGAAAAATCAATTATTTACAATTGATTTTAACTATTGTTTTATTATCAATTCATGTCCAGATAGGAAATATTTTATGTGAGAATAATACTTGGGAAATTACAGTTTTAGATAATCCAGGACCGGGTTATGTATATTTTGATGCACCGATGAAACATTTTTCACTTATTGATAATTATGGTAATAAAATAATTGAAGATTCAAGTTCGATAGCAATGAACTGTGCTAATTGGAAAATGCTCAGTAATGGATACTGGGCTTGCATAAATTTAGATAGATTGAAGATATTTAATGAAGATATTGAATTAATCGATGAAATACCATGCCCTACCGGACTTACTATTGATATCCATGATTGTACAGTTTTAAACAATGGGCATTACTTGTTAATTTGTCTTGAAGAGAGAGTGGTTGACCTCAGCAGTATAATCGAAGGAGGAAACGAAAATGCAAGGGTTGAATATTCTGTATTGATAGAAACTGACAATACAGGTCAGATTTATTGGTATTGGGATACATATGAACACTTTGATATTCTGGATGTGACGTCAGATATTGACTTGACATCACCTAATATACCATTTACTCACTCAAATTCTGTTGCAATTGATTTAGATAGAAATATTTTATTATCATCCAGACATTTGGATGAAATCACAAAAATTGCTTATCCATCCGGAAATATTATATGGAGGATGGGAGGAAGCGAGTGTAAGAATAATGAATTTACTTTTATCAATGATACAATAGATGGTTATTTTGGATTTTCTCATCAGCACTCTCTAAGCGTTTTAGCTAATGGCAATTATTTGTTGTTTGACAATGGCAATTTGAAACCAATGCAACATTCACGAGCTGTGGAATATTATATAAATCTAAGCAATAAGATTGTTACAAAAGCTTGGGAATACAGAAATGTTCCGGATATTTTTTCTGTCGCAGCCGGGAACACTCAAAGATTATCAAATGGCAATACTTTTATCAATTTTTGGGATGGAAACAAAATCTGTGAAGTCAGGCAAAACAAAAGTACCTCATTTGAGATAACTTTCTCCCCTGTAAATATTGCATACAGGGCTTTTCGTTATGTTACCAGAATGAATGCCAAGAGTATAGTTGTTTCAGGAAATGCATTATATGACTTCAATGGAGCTAATAACGAGAATACAAAAGTTAAATTGAATATAACATCTCATACAGGAAGCGGCACATTAACTGTAGAGAAACATGATTACAAACCGGCAGTTGCAGTATTTTCCGATTCTAATTTTACCTCTGTTTTACCTTACAGATGGGTTTTAAGTCAAAACAATTTATCTTCTATTTCTGCAAATATTAGGATTAATGTAAATGGTTTAAATCAAATCATTGACCCAGACAAAATAACTATTTACAAGAGGAATGATGAAACAAAAGGAACATTGAGTCCATTGAATACTTCTTATAATAATTCTACAGGTGAGATTAGCGCTAATATTTCAGGATTTGGAGAAATTGTTTTATGTCAATCCATTTTAGCAAATGTTACATTGATTTCGCCAAATAATAATAAAAATGGAGTAGCAATTAATGATACTTTAAAATGGCAAAAAGTAACAGGAGCAAGTAATTATTTAGTTCAACTAAGTAATAACATCAATTTCAGTAATTTACTAGTCAATGAGTTCGTTGGTAATGTTTCTGAGTATCGTTTTAATTTGGATTATAATACAGAGTACTTTTGGAGAATATCCGCTTTAAATAATCAGGACACTTCTGATTGGTCGGATGTTTTTTCATTTACAACAAAATTAAATCACCCTGAATTAACAGAACCAAAAGATAACAGCTTTGCTATAAATCTTACTTCTAATTTTTCATGGACATCAGTTGAAGGAGCATCATATTACAGAATTCAGATCGCACAAGATGAGTTATTTAAAGATATTTATTATGAAAAAAATAATTGTGTAAATAATCATATAGAAATTGAATTCCATGATTATAACAAACAATGTTTTTGGCGGGTTTGTGGATATAATACCAGGGACACAAGTGCTTGGTCGGAAGCAGGTAGTTTTACCACAATTGTACCAATACCGGAGTTAATTACTCCTATAAAAAACGAAATGAATGCCGACATTGAAGGTGAACTTGTCTGGAATATAGACAAATGTGGAGTTTCCTATAACTTAGAGTTATCAAGCGATTCATTATTTAACATACTTATATTGGATAAAAAAAATATTTCGGCATATAGTCAACCTTATTGGGATTTAGTATACGATAAAGATTATTATTGGAGAGTACGAAGCCACAACTCCGGTGATACTAGTATTTGGTCTGCTGTAAATAAATTTTCGACACGACTTGCTAAAGTAAATTTAACAAATCCTATTAATAATCAAGATAATATCGAAGATTCTCTTGTTCTATATTGGGATACTGTATCAGGAGCAACAAAATATAATATCCAAATTGCCTTTAACGATATTTTTTCAAAAATTTTCCTTGATACTAATAATGTTAATTCAAATCAATGTCCTGTATATAATCTTACTAAAGGTATGGGGTTCTATTGGAGGGTTAAGGCAGAAAATGATTATAAATATGGAGATTGGTCAGATACATGGAGTTTTAAAACAAAGAAAGACACATCACTTCAAATACCAATTTTAGTTAGTCCTTCAAATAATTCAATCTCAGAACCCATTAGTAACTATTTAGTTTGGTTAAATACCGGTGCTGATGCTCAATATTACCTCCAAGTTTCAGAAAATGCTGATTTCAGCAATTTGATTATTGATGAAAATGCAATAAATCAAACTCATTATACTTATAATTATTTAAAATTTGAAACAAAATATTATTGGAGAGTCAGGGCATTTAAAGAAGGAATCAATAGTGATTGGTCAGATATCTGGAATTTCACAACTGTCGGTGCTAAGGATACATCTGAAATTAAATTATTAGAGCCGCAGAATGGTGAAACAGGAGTTTCCGTTTCAGGTGTAATTCAATGGGAGATAGATTCATTGAGTAATTCACCGGATTCAGTCTTTAAAATTGAAATTTCAGAAAATCCTAATTTTGCAATTTGTACTATTTCAGAGATTATAGCTTATAATAGCAAATTTCAATATGATAATCTTCTTTACAATAAGGAATACTTCTGGAGAGTTGGAATCATTAATGTGGGTGAGTCTATCCTGTGGTCAAGTACATCTCGTTTTATAACTGAATTAGAATCTCCGAATATATTATCTCCGGAAAATGGTAGTATAAACAACGTATTAGATGGATTATTAAGCTGGGAACAATCTGATGGAGCTACCGGCTATGCATTAATCTTAACGGATGATTCTTTATTTATCAATACTATTATTAATGAAAGCAACCTCAATAGATTGAGCTATAATTATACACTCCCGCAATATACGACATTTTACTGGCAGGTAAAAGCCCTCAGTGCTAATAATACAAGCCAATGGAGTAAAATAAATAACTTTACTACATTAAAAATTACTGATGTAATTGAGAATCCAGAAATCATTCCTAATTTAATTATTTACAATGATAATCTGCATCTATCATTTAATCACGATATAATAAGTGATTTATCGAAGTTTTCAGATAATTGGACAATAACTATAAATAACTTAACAGGCATTGAAGTATATAGAAATTATTATAAATTATCTTCTGTTTTATCTGACCAAATAACAATTAATTTAAATTGTTTATCTTCCGGAATCTACTTTGTATCCTTAAATAATTCTTTAATAAGAAAAAACTTCATAATTTTGAAAAATAATTAAAATCAATTAGTAAAAAACTACTGATTTTTAAGTTTTGCGGATAATCATATGTTTTGTATAATTACATACATTTAATCATCCTAATGAAATTCTTATTTTTGATAATTATTAAGACATGGATAAACAAAGTCAATTTACTGAGACAATAAATAGGCTAAGCCGTTTAAAATATATTGATTTGCTTGAGGAATTAATTTCTGACGGCAAAAAAGAAATTTCAATTAAAGGTCTTGTCGGTTCATTAGGTTCTTTAACAATTGCTGGTCTTTGGAACCGGACAAAAAGAAATTATTTTATCCTGACTTATAGTAACAAAGAAGCAGAAGAATGGCATCATAATCTAAGTCTTTTTTTTGAAGAAAAGAATTTAGCTTTATTAACAGCTCCAAAAAAAGATACAAAGTTTGAAGTTGAAACATTAGACCAAAGATATATTTGGTTAATTGAAGGTTTGGATAAAATAAGAAAAAATGATTTTTCAATTGTCATAACGACTCCTGATATTTTCAATATTAAAATTCCCAGACAGAAAAATCTACAAAGCAATACAAAGGTTTTGAACCGTAACGAACAAATCAACTTCTTGGAATTCACCCAGAGTTTAATACTGAATGGTTTCGATAGAAAAGATTTTGTATCTGGTCAGGGAGATATCTCAGTCAGAGGCGGAATTGTTGACTTTTTCCCATTAGGTTGGGAAAATCCTTTACGTATTGAATTTTGGGGGAATGAGATTGAATCAATAAGAGAGTTTGACCCTCTTTCACAAAGAAGCATTAAAAATCATAACTCAATTAAGTTTATTGCATCTGTTTTTGAATCGGAACGAGAATCATTTGATTCAAATATATTAGACTATTTATCTGAAGCTACTATCTTTGTTCTCGATTCACCGGAAATGTTAGTTTCGGAATTCTCACTCGAGGAAATTCCAAAATTTGAGAAAACAATAAATATCAACAAACTTGGTGAAGCTGATATAAACATAAAAGCAATACCTCAACCTAAGTTTCATGGTTCTGTCTCAAAACTTGCAAAAGAGTTAATGATCTTATGCAATCAAAAAACTAAAATCATTCTTTGTGCCGAAGGAAAGATTCATACTGAAAGATTTCAGGAATTGGTTGATAGCCGGATTGAAGATATACAAGAACAAGTTAACTCTGCCTTTTATGATTGTTCAGCTAATGAAATCAAGAAATCAATATATTGGCTTGATGAAACTGTAAGTGATGGATTCATCTTACCTGAATATAATCTTGCTGTATTCACTGAGCACGAAGTTTTTGACAGAGCGAGGTTTCAGCATGTCAGAACTAAAAAGCAGGTTGCAGGCATCAGTTTGCAGGAATTAAAACAACTGAATATTGGAGATTATGTCGTTCATGTCGATAAAGGTATTGGAAGATTCAACGGATTCCACAAAATTACAATGGGTGGAAACCTTCAGGATTGCGTGAAACTTGCATTTGCCGAGGGTGATATTTTATATGTTAGTTTGAATTATATAAATAAGATTCAAAAGTATTCATCGCAAGAAGGTGTTGAGCCAAAACTAAGTAAACTTGGAACTAAAGAATGGCTCAGGAAAAAAGACAGAGCCAAGAAACGCCTTAAAGACATAGCAAGAGATTTAATCAAGTTATATGCCGAAAGAAAACTGTCCAAAGGATATTCTTATCCCGATGATACTACATGGCAAAAGGAATTTGAAGCATCATTTATCTATGAAGACACTCCTGACCAGGCACAAACTACATCGGAAGTTAAAAACGATTTGCAGGATGATTCACCTATGGACCGCCTCGTTTGCGGTGATGTCGGTTTCGGAAAAACTGAAATAGCTATCCGTGCCGCTTTTAAAGTAGTTCAAACCGGAAAACAGGTTGCCATTTTGGTACCAACCACAATTCTTGCTCAACAGCATTACATGACTTTCAGGGACAGACTTGAAAATTATCCTGTTAATGTTGAAGCCATTTCGAGATTCCGTTCAAAAAAAGAACAAACTGAGATTATCAAAAAAGTAAGTACCGGGCAGGTTGATATTTTAATAGGTACTCATCGTTTACTTAGCAAGGATGTGCAGTTCAAGGATATTGGACTGCTTGTAATAGACGAAGAACATCGCTTCGGTGTCGGTGCAAAAGAGAAGCTAAGAAAGATGAAAGTTAATATTGATACTTTAACCTTAACTGCAACACCTATACCCCGAACATTAAACTTTTCATTGATGGGTGCAAGGGATTTAAGTGTGATTGAAACTCCTCCCCGTAACAGACTTCCTGTATCAACGGAAATTCTCGAATGGAAAGATGATGTTATAAAAAATGCTATTATGAAAGAAATCGAGCGTAAGGGACAGGTGTTTTTTGTCAGCGACAAAGTTAATGATTTGGAAAATATATTATTAAAATTACAGGCATTGATGCCGACTGTTAAGTTTGCCATGGCTCACGGACAAATGAGTAATACTGAACTGGAAAGAGTTATGGAAAGGTTTATATCCGGCAAATTCGATGTACTTGTTACTACAAAGATAGTCGAATCGGGACTCGATATTCCAAATGCAAATACTATGCTCATCAACCGTTCACATAATTTTGGATTAGCAGAACTATACCAGCTTCGGGGAAGAGTCGGAAGAAGTAATACTCAAGCATACTGTTATTTAATCATTCCTCCATTAACATCAATTGGTACAACTGCATTGAAACGTCTTCATGCTGTCGAGCAATTCACCGAGCTTGGAAGCGGTTTCCAGCTTGCCATGCGAGATATGGAAATTCGCGGTGCCGGAAACTTACTTGGTCCGGAGCAAAGCGGTTATATATTGGATATGGGTTTTGAACTATATCATAAAATTCTCGATGAAGCAGTACAAGAATTAAGACACGAAGAATTCAGTGATGTATTCAAAGACACTCAATTTGAAATGCCGAAGATTTTATCTAATGATGACTTGGAAATACAGGTATATTTCGATGCACTTCTGCCTTCGGATTATATTCATAGCGATACCGAAAGATTTTCAGTATATAAACGCTTATACAATGTTCAAACAAATTCCGAACTTGAAGATTTTAAGAAAGAACTTATTGACAGGTTCGGCAGCCTGCCTGAGAAAGTAGAAAATTTAATATTTGTAGTTAAATTAAGAATAGCAGCTTTGAATACAGGGTTCAGAAAAGTGATTTTAAATCCTGAACTATTAACTATTGAACTGCCAAATGAATCCAACAGCGAATTTTACGAAAAAGTATTCCCTTCATTAACAGAAATATTTCAGGATATACCCGAATCAAAACTCCTGCAAAAAAAGACAGCTTTGTTATTATACATCCCGATTACATCCAATGAAGAAGCAATAGAAATTCTTTGGAGAATAAAGAATAACATCAAAGCTTTGTTTTTGTAAATAAATGAGAATTGCTCTTATAATCAAAAAATATCTCTCCCTTTTGCTGATAAACATTTAGGCAAAAATTTGATTTAATAACACTATACAAAGAATTATAAAAAAATTATATATTTTTGTAATAGTAAAGAAGCTAAATATTTATGATAATTTTAAATAATGAAAGAAAAATGTTATGAAAGCATCATTTTTTATTGTATTCTTCATGTCTTATAGTTTTCTCCAATCTCAAAATTTTTGGATAAATTATGGTAAAATATCTGATAGAGCAATATATTCACTCAATACGAATAGTAATAATGATATATTTTGCAGAAGTGGGACTTCGATTTATAGACGCCTCAATAATAATGATAAATGGGAAGAACTGAAAAAGTCAATTGATAGCATTCGCTACAATGGAATTGCAATTGATAATTTAGGTTTTCTGTACACAGGAATTATGTATAGAGATATTAATTTGGGATGGGTAGATTATATAGCAAGAAGTACCGATAAGGGTGATAGCTGGGAGATTTACAATAAAGGAATTATACCACGAAATCAAGAAAGTGACACACTTGCTGATATTTTAGGTTCAAATTTATATGGTGATGTTTTTATCAAACAATTATATTTTAACGATATTTATCAATTAACAGATGATGAAAACACTCAATGGAAAAAAATATCAATAAAAGATTTTACTGGACAAATAAAAGATTTTACATTTGATAAAAATGGGAACTTATTTATCGTAATTGATCCATGGCAACCAAGTGGTGGAGACACAAATCAGGTATACAAATACGATTTGCTAACTGAAGAATGGAAGAAAATAGGAGAACCAATTCTTGAAAGTTTTGTCTGGCAAATTGCAGTTGACAATGATGAAAATATATATGTATATCGAGAATATAAAGATTGGCATTACCCTGATAATTGGTATGATATTTATTGGATAGAAGTTAATAAAAGCGGAAGTAATTCTTGGGAAAAAGCAAAAAAGATATCACCTGAATTAGTTAATTCATATTTTCACAGTATTTCTGATATAATTATTACAAAAGAAAATGATATGTATATGCCATATCCTGGCGGATTATACAAATGCAATACAAGTGATTATTATTTCAGACCTTTTAACGAGGGTTTACCGGATAGTTGTACAGTCACTTGTTTGCATTTGAGTGGAGAAGGATATCTTTATTTGGGGACAGGCGGTGGTGAAATATATATTAGCAGAGAACCTGTAACTGATGTTGAAGAAGATAACAAAATTCTTGATAAGAAACTCTTTTGTTACCCAAATCCAACACAAAGCACAATTCAAATCCGCTACCGCATTGAAACAGCAGGCATAGCGAATGTTTTTCTGTCAGATGTTTTAGGCAAACAAACATTATTGAAAAGCGAATACAAATTTCACGGGGATTATGTAGAGCCATTCAACTTGAATGGCTATCCGCAGGGGATTTATAATGTTGTTTTGCAAAACAGTGATAGAATTTATAGCGAAAGGATTTTATTACTGCATTAATTTTAAATTTTCTCCCTGCTCCCTTCTCCCCGTTTCCTTTTCCCTTATCTTTCCTTCTGTCTTTCCGTCATTCCGTCCTTCTGCTTTTAGGTACAAATCTCACATTTTCACCCCAGCGGTATTGCTCCTCCATTCTGCATGACCAGACAAGCTTGTCGTTCCAAACCGTGATATCGGGACAACCGTCACACATATTAATTTCCCCGTTTTCCTGAACATCCGCAGGTTGAATTATCATTATTGATTGGTAATGTATTTTGCTGAAAAATGCCTTTGGGTTTGTTTTCAAAGCACTAACATAATTTTTAATTATTCCCCTTAATCCCTTGTCTACAAGTCCGAGAGGGAAATACATCCTGCCTCTTCTGTGCATTGGTGGAGTAGAATATGACAAATAGGAATCCGTAAATAAATGCTTAAATGTTTGTACAATTTCCATGAACTTAGGTCCGACATAACCGAAAATTTCATGTTTATTGCCCAGACGTCCCGTTAATAACCACTTATATGAATCTGCGAACATAGTTCCATTTAAAAAGGCACAGGGCATAAAATCAGGATAAATCTTCCTGATTTCATCAACAACCTCAGGTGATGTTATATCGGTTCTCCGGTTGTCGTCCTCTTTAGAATACATTATATCGTCGAAGAAAACTTGTTGTTTGCCGACATAAAAATCTAAACCCTTCCCAAGAGTTGCCATTCTGTATAAAATGAAAACCATCAGATTAACTTTGTCAATGTTATCTTGTCCCCATTTCACTAAATCAGGAATATATTGTAGAGTTTCGGGGTAAACAGTCGAATTGAATGAACAAAGGATTCCACCTGCGGAAGCAACTAATTCAGCTATTTCATTTCGAAGTTCATTGAGTTCGAGTTCGTTTTTACCTTTCCAATGTGGGCGGCTCTGACCACTGTCAATATGAAAAGTAAAACCGCACAAACCGGCTTTTTTCAATTCTGACAATAATTCTCTATCCAACAAAGCTCCGTTTGTATTGATTACAGGTTTCCAACCCATATCTTTTACCATTTTTACAATTTCAACAATCTGAGGATGGCAAAGCGGCTCACCACCGGCAATCGAGATACTGTCAGTTTTCCTGTTTTTCTTAAATACTTCCAGTTCATGTCTGATTTCCTCAAGAGTTTTATGAGATGAATTTCTGTTCTCTCTGTAACAACCGTCACAATACAAATTGCATTTACTTGTCGGCTCCAGCCATGAAATTGCATTATCGGCAAAATTCCATGGTAATCTATACAAATTCACAGGTGAAAAATTTAGTTCTTTCATTTACCAATCTTAAAATTATTAATATTCATTTTATAAAACTTTAAAATTATAAAAACATTTTGATTAACAGTTAAATTAATGCTGATTTAATGCTAAATTAAGCTCTTTTAGAATAAATTAGATATAATTTTTATTATTAATAAGAAATCATTATTTTTGTAGTCTTTACTAATGCGGATGTGGCGAAATTGGTAGACGCGCCAGACTTAGGATCTGGTGGGGCGACCCGTGGGAGTTCGAGTCTCTTCATCCGCACGGCTTTAGAAAATAGAACAAAGAAAATAGAAGATAGAAAGGAAAATTTTTGGAAAAGACGATTAAGGAAATTAGCAGCAGCTTAAGAGAAGTTGAATTTATTTTAACAGCAGAAGATGTTCAACCGCATTTCGATGAGGCATACAAAAAAGCACAGCCGCATATAGACATGAAGGGCTTCCGTAAAGGAAAAGTTCCAATGAATTTGATAAAAAAACAATATGGAAAAGCTATTGAATTTGAAGCTCTCGAAGATATCGCCAACAAAACATTTAATGACTTTTTAACTGCAGATAGTATCTCCATGGTTGGAACTCCCCAACTTTTTAATATTGATAAAAAGGACGAAGGATATATATTTGTCATTAAATATGAAATTATTCCGGATATTCAATTGGCTGATTATAGAGGTATTGTTATAGATGAACCCGTACATCCTGTTACAGATGAAGAAATAGAACAATATGTTATGCAAGTATGCAAAAGTAATGGAACTTTTGAAATAGTAGAACAGGTTACTGATGATGAGCACGTTGTTGATGTTTCAATTCAGGAAATTGATGAAGCGACTCAGGTTCCCATTATTGGAGACAAGCCAACAGAAAGTAAATTATATTTAGCCGACCAATATGTTATGCCTGAAATGAAAGCAAATTTGTTGAATACCAAGGTTGATGATAGTTTCACTTTCAGACCAAATCTATATGACCCTAATGCTCCTGATAAGACATACAGAGTTACAGTAAAGAAAATTGAAAAACTTATACCTGTTGAATTTACGAATGATTTTGTCGAAACCTATACCAAAGGAAAATTCAAAACCACAGAAGAATTCCGAGAAGATACCGGCTTTAAAATTCAGGAGACTTGGAATGAAAAATCAAGAAAAGAAATAGAAAACCAGTTAATTGGTAAAATTGTTGAAGCAAATGAATTCGAAGCTCCTGCTTCCATTGTAGAGGAAGTAATAGAAGCTATGGCAGAGGATATCAGAAAGCAATATAACATCAAAGATAAGCAACAATTACAAACCAAGGATATGGATGCCGGTTTGAGACCATTGGCTATCAGGACAGTCAAATGGGAAATCATCAGAAACCAGATAATGAAAAATGAGAAAATAGAAGTTGAAGAGTATGATATCGAAGATATTGTAAATGCAGAAGTCGAAAGAACAAAAGGTGATGCAACTGCTATTGCGAATAAATTGAAACAAAATCCACAGATAGTAAACAACATCATCAACAAAAAGGTAATGGATTTCATAATTGATTTTGCCGTTACAGAAGAAGTTTCTTTTGAAGAATACGAATTGAAACATCATCATGACCATGACCACGAGCATGAACACGAGCATGACCACGAGCATGACCATGAGCATGACCATAACCACCATCATGAGCATGACCACGAGCATAAACATTAATATTGAAATTTATATTAATTAATTACAATAATTCAATTGAATTAATTGTCTATGCTTTTAAAGATGTAAATAATTTTTTGAGGATAAGATGCAGGCAATAGAATTTGATACATATATTTCGCAAAATCGCATCCAAATACCTTTGGACTTTAATTATTTAAATAATATTAAAGCAAAGGTATCTATTCAAATTGAAGATAATTTACTCCAAGGAAATTTCGATAAAAGAGCTCTGATTGAAGCTTTCAACAAAGCCAAAAGAAATGATGTTTTCAAAGAAATAGAAAATTCAATTTTGTGGCAGCAGGATTTTAGAAATGAATGGGAATAAAGCTGTTTTAGACAGCAATGTTATGATTGATGCCTCTAAAGGATTAGTTTCGATAAATGAAATTATCGAAAAGTTTGATTTTTTATATTTGTCTATTATAAGTTATATCGAAGTACTTGGTTATAACTTTTTAAATAAAAAGGAAAAGAAAATTATTGAAGAAATCCTTAGTAATATACCAATAATACATTTGGATATAAAAATAGCTGAAATCGCAATTCAATATAGAAAAGTACATAAGATAAAAATACCTGATTCCATCATTTAAGCTACTGCAAAATATTTAGAAGCAAGATTGATAACCAGAAATATTAATGATTTTGTCAATGTGGATGACAAAGTAAAGATAATTGAGCCAAAAATTATAATCTGATTTTCCTGTTAATACTAAACCGATAGCAAGTATATCAATATAACCAACTAAAATTGCACATAGATTTAATAATATTTTTTTCATTTTCTATTTGATGTAATGCGTCAGCAAGCGTATCTATAACTTCATCTATACTATTCATAATCCTATTATT
>JAZDIP010000044.1:0-93864 GCA_043804925.1 bacterium
GAACCGAAGCCCCGGTAAACGGCGGCCGTAACTATAACGGTCCTAAGGTAGCGAAATTCCTTGTCGGGTAAGTTCCGACCTGCACGAATGGCGTAACGATTTGGGCGCTGTCTTGACGAGATGCTCAGCGAATTTGATAAACCGGTGAAGAAGCCGGTTACCCACAACAAGACGGAAAGACCCCGTGCACCTTTACTATAGCTTGACAATGAGTTTCGGGCTGGTTTGTGTAGGATAGGTGGGAGGCTTTGAAGTGGAGACGCTAGTTTTCATGGAGCCAACCTTGAAATACCACCCTGATTATTCTGAAATTCTAACCTCGACCCGTGATCCGGGCCAGGGACATTGTCTGGTGGGTAGTTTGGCTGGGGCGGTCGCCTCCAAAAGCGTAACGGAGGCGCGCGAAGGTTCCCTCAGACTGATTGGAAACCAGTCGTAGAGTGTAAAGGCATAAGGGAGCTTGACTGCGAGACCTACAAGTCGAGCAGGTGCGAAAGCAGGTCTTAGTGATCCGGTGGTCCCGCATGGAAGGGCCATCGCTCAACGGATAAAAGGTACGCCGGGGATAACAGGCTTATCACGCCCAAGAGTTCACATCGACGGCGTGGTTTGGCACCTCGATGTCGGCTCATCGCATCCTGGGGCTGAATAAGGTCCCAAGGGTTTGGCTGTTCGCCAATTAAAGCGGTACGTGAGCTGGGTTCAGAACGTCGTGAGACAGTTCGGTCCCTATCCTGTGCGGGCGAAAGATACTTGAGGGGACCCGCTCTTAGTACGAGAGGACCGGAGCGAACGGACCTACGGTGTATCTGTTGTCACGCCAGTGGCATTGCAGAGTAGCCATGTCCGTATAGGATAAGTGCTGAAAGCATCTCAAGCACGAAACCTTCCCCAAGATTAGGTATCTCATCTCCTCAGGAGAGTAAGGATCCAGGCAGATTACCTGGTCGATAGGCTTCACGTGGAAGTGCAGTAATGCATGCAGCGAAGAAGTACTAATAATCCGAGGACTTACCTAAATATTTTTAGGATGTTATGCTAAATCTTGAACTTCTTCACTACTTGGTCATACAAACAACCATGTTTGGTTCTTCCAAACCGCTTCATTTACGTTCTTTGTAATTTTAAGTTTTAAATTCTAAGTTCTAATATTTAATTTAAAATTTAGAATTAAAAATTTAAAATTTTTAAAAATTGCTTGGTAGCTTTATCGCAGGGGGTACACCTCTTCCCATTCCGAACAGAGAAGTTAAGCCCTGCCGAGCTGATGGTACTGCTCGGTTACCCGTGTGGGAGAGTAAGTCGCTGCCAAGCTAATCTTAAAAAAAATCCGTTGATTGCATCAACGGATTTTTTTTTTAATGGATAATGAATAATTGACAATTGAAAAATTATGATTAATCCGTTTATGTTACCCCAAACAGATTTTAAAAAATTAGTATTTTCTACTACAAAAAAATCACAGTTTCTACTATTGCAGAATCCCCCCCCCCCCATCATAATTTTGCAAAAGATTATAAATATATTTTTCGTAATACGATAAAAATAAATTGATATAGATTCATCAATATTCTGATGAAAAAAAGGGTATAATTTTTAAATAATAAATGTTTAAATCACATTTTTGTAGGTGTATTATGAAAAAAATTTATAAGTTATTGCTTATAGTAATCTTGATATTCAATTCACAGAATATTTTATCACAAAATGAGAGTGGACAAAGAAATCTTGATTCCACAAATTTTAGATATTTTAGAAGTTGGCTCGATTCATCAACTTATCTATACCAGGTGCAATACCCGATAATAAGAAACATACCGCCATTATCAACCAATATGCCGTATGATATTATGATTGGCTACATTTATTTTGATAGCTTAATGAAATATCCTGACGTCAGACAAGTGGATAGTTTGATATTTACATGGCAAACAATGAACGATACATTGTCTTATGCTTTAAAGTACTTGTATATGCTCATCGATTATAATCCGATAATATTTTCTCAATATGCGATTGAAACGAGAATGAATCGAAAAACAACAAATGAACTAATGTGGAAACATAGTTATGATAGTTCATTTGTACTGCAAGAATTTGGAAGATACACTGAAAATGTAAGAGAAATTGTTATTTCGCTATGCAACAGGGTTTATAAACTGACGAAAAATGGAATAATAAACCAAAATTATACTAAGGATGCATTTTGGGCGGCTGTGGAATCGGATTATATTTTGAAAATTAAAGTGCTAAATATTGATTCAGCGTTAGATATAAATTCTTCTTATGGTGATAAACGTTATAATGTTACTGCAGAAGTTCTGGATACTATAAAAGGAAAAGTGTTTAAATCTATTGATGTTCAACCAACAGTAAATACGGTCAAAGGAGATAAAGTACAAAATTCGATAAATCCATTAATACATTTTCAATACACGCCAAGGAATTACAATGAATACGGTTATAAGCCTAAAAAGGATTATCTGGACCCAATCAGGGATTCAGCATTTGTAAATCCTGACGGTAGTTTTAAAATGGAACTAAATCAAGAAGCCGTCATTTTTTTAAGACATCATAACCACAAATTCGATAATGAATACGATTACTTTGATTTAAGTTTAGAGCCATATTGCTCTAATAATGCATTACCGATAATCGATGGCAAGGTTAGAGATGTAAATAATTTTTGGTCGGAACAATTGTATTTGGATTACCCGATATGGAAGGCAAAATACGAAGAAATAAAAAATAGAATCCTGGACAGAATTTATTAATTACTATTAAAAAACGGGTAATAATATGAAAACAACATTATTTTTTTGTTATATTATTCTAATATACATTTTCTCTTATCAGTATTCAATATCTCAGGTCGGACCTAATTGGACAATTGATTGTGATAATGCATGTATCAATAATGAGTATGGTTATTATTTTTGTAAGATCGAGAATGGTAAGCCTAAAAAAGTATTCAAATGTACGGCAGATCCTCATAACGAGCCTGGGTTGACATTAATGATGCCATCCTTATCTGGGTTTCAAGATGGCTTTTGCTTCAATTATGTAGGGAACTATACTGCATTAGGAGGTGATGGTATAATATCAGTAAAACCAAATGGCGAATATAAATTTATTTTTGTCCCAGATAAAATAAGCGATTATATTATTAAGGCAATGAAAAAATGGTATGATTGCTGTAATTCCCATCGGCAGGAAGGACAGGATAAATTTCAATATATAAATCCTGCAAATAATTGTTGTATAAATATTAGATGGTCTAACTATGATGAAGCAAATAGATTTTTAATTCCTGATTATACAAATCCCGATTATAAATATTATATAGCTTTAACTTATGCAGCTGTAGCTTATACTTCAGATAATTGTAATAGTCTAAACTGTGCAAAACAGGAAATTGTATTAAATCAAATTGACGATTGGATTAATGACCCTGGTCCTGGTGGATGGCCACAAAGATTTTATTATATGGATGAAAAACCAAGTCAGTCAACTATAAATAAAAACAATTTAATTTATTATTCTTTTTATAGTGTTTTATTGCATGAAATTGGACATTGGTTCGGAATCCCCGATGAAGATGATATTGAATCCTGCAGTTTTTGGAATTTATACAGTGGAACAATGAAAGGTGAAATATATGCTTGGGAAGACAGAGACCTTTCAGAGGACGATTGCTGTATGTTTTCGAAGTTATATTGTTGTACGCAGTCGATGGTAAAAGTCGAAGAATTGTGTAACGAAGATAATTTGAATTTTAGGTTCACGATATTTCCTAATCCGTTATTCGAAAATACAGTAAATGTTAAGCTTGATGATATTAAATTAGGAGAAAAGTTTTTATTAAATATTTATGATAATCAGGGTAATCAAGTTTTTACTAAATCATTTAATAATGCTAAATTCAATCTATTTGAAGTTAATAAATTATCAAATGATATTTATTTTGTTGAAATTATATATAAAAATAAAAAATATGTAAAAAAAATAGCCCTGATAAAATAATAATTTGGTAAAAGTTCTGATTAACATGGATATCGAACATTTGAGTAGGGATTTAGCCCTGCCGAGCTGATGGTACTGCTCGGTTACCCGTGTGGAAGAGTAAGTCGCTGCCAAGCTAATCTTAAAAAAAATCCGTTGATTGCATTAACGGATTTTTTTTTATGGATAATTGACAATTGATAATGGAAAATTATAAAAAATCCTTTTGTGTAACAATGAACGGATTTTTTTTGTTTCATAAGAGTCCATTGAAACGAAAATTTTAAAAATATTAAAATAAATTTATTGATTTTTGAAACATTTTTTCGATTTTTGTGTTATTATTATAATAATAATGCCAAAGATATTTGAAATGGGTATTTTTTTATGAAATGTTTTTCAATTTATCTACTACTCGAAGGAGAAATGTGATGCAAGCTCGCTACTTTACATCAATTGTTATTCTGTTTTTTTTATTGTTAACAACAAGCTTTGGCAATTGGCAGAAATATGTTTATGATACCAGTTATGTTTCATTCAATTCGATTGCCATAAGTTCGGATAATGCAGTTTTGGCTGTCGGAGATTACGGTAAATTTGCCCGTTCAACTGATAAGGGTTCTTCATGGTATTATTCAAAGCTCGAAACAAAAAATGATTTGAATTTTGTATGTTCTATAAATGTAAACTCATTCTTAGTTCTTGACGAACAAAATTATGTGTATATTACTGAAGATAAGGGTTTGAGTTGGGTTTTATCGGATGAAAAATTTTCTGAAAAAATCAACAATATTAAATTCAACGATAAATTTGGTATAGCTGTAAGTAGTTCAGGTTCCATATATAAATCCACCAATAAGGGTAAATCTTGGGATTTATTACATAAATATTTGGAAGGTCAATTGTATGATATTGACTTTTCGGCGAGCAATGATATTTACATATCTAGTAATGCAATTTTAAAATCAACTAATGAAGGTTATAATTGGGAAATCATTAATACAGGTTATACCGCTTACTATAAAAAAATTAAAGTTTTAGACAGCATCATATATCTAATTGATAATAAGCTGAAATACTATGTTTACAACGAGAACTCGAAAACCTGTGATTGCTACAGCATAGTTAAAAATTACGAAAAGCAATATGGCAATCCCCAAATTATCAACTTCACACAATTTATAAGAGAAAGGGCTGTTGTTAAAGTTAACGATTTCGCTGGACCTTGTACAGTTCAAATGAATGAATACTCTACAACTGATGGCGGTAAGAGTTGGATTGAAACAGATAGAATTGGTGATGACGGAGCATCAGATGTTGTTTCTATGAGTATTCTGAACAGTGAATTTGGCATTTCAGCAAATTCATCGGGTCAAATTTATAAAGTTAGATTAATAAGTAATATAACATATACGTATAATCAGTTAACATCACCATTTACTTTAAATTTATTGGGAATTGACTGTGCAACCGAGAATCAATTAGCTATTGTCGGGTTGGGTGGTTTGAGTTTGTATTTTCTTATTAGCTTTGACGGTGGACAGTCCTGGAACCAAAAAAGATTTAACATTGATGCAATCTTTAAAAACGATTTACCTCTCTCTAATTTAGAAGACATTGCTTATACCGAAGATTACACCCTATTTTTACTTTCGAACGATATGAAAATGATAGAAATTGATTCTGTAACTACACAAATTATCGGCATAGGTAAACTACATAAGACCACTGATATGGGAGAGACATTTTTAAAATATGAAAATACTTGTGAGGATGGATATATGAATATAGAAATGTTTGACAATAACAATGGTTATATTCGTGAGACATCTAATAAAATAAAGTTTACTACAAATGCAGGTGAGTCATGGGATTCCATACAAATACCTGAAAAAGCAGCTTCTATAGTAGAAATATTTTCGCTAAGACCGGGGAATTATTTTGTCGAAACATACAACTCCACAGTTATTGAAAATCGAAATAAAATGTTTGTTACTTATGATAACGGAGAATTCTGGTATGAATTGACAAACGATATTTTCAGGAATTTCATAAATTATGTATTTATGGATGAAAATATTGGTTTAGCTGTGGGTCGCTATTTGATTTTGGATTATCCAAAAACTTATGGTGATTGTATTTACAAAACCGAAGATGCCGGGCAAACATGGAAAGAATGTTATGTTTCTGAATTATACAATCATTTTCTTGGAATCACTTTTACTGATTTGTATCGGGGTTTTGCTTATACCCAAAAAAATATTTTGTTTACAACAGATGCCGGGAATACTTGGTCGAATATGGAACTTGATGAAATGGGTGAAAATGAAAAAATTGTGAAAATTCTTTATCCTTCGCTAAACAAGGCAATCTGTATAACAAACAACAATATATTTATTAATAATGATATTGTTACCGGGATTGAGGTAGTCAATCCCGCTTCTGATGAATTTTCAATATTTCCAAATCCATCGGATGGCATTATAAATATCTTTATTTATGAATCTAGTGATTCATATTCTCACATAGAAATATATGATATTTTTGGGAAAATCCGTTTCAGATATCATCAGTATGGTAATCATAGTAAATACAATTTATCATTTTTAGAAAATGGATTGTATTTCATCAGTATTAAATTTAAGGATAAAATTATTGTTAAACCAGTAACAATAATTAAGTAGAAAAATTTTGATGAATTAGATTGATATCAATATGTGTTTAATCAACTAAACTTCCAGTTCTGTCAGTTGTTACAACTGACAGCAAAACTCCTTTGTACCATAGAGCTATCCACGACTTTTACTAGCCACGACTTTCAAGTCGTGGACAAAGGAAGACCCCACCATTGGACTTCAGTCCAAAAATCACATTAATCCCAAAAATCCCAGTTCCAACAAAAAAAATCAGCGAAATCAGTTTAATCAGCTAAATCAACGGTTCAGACATTGATTTCCGTTTCACGTTTCCTTGTTTCGCTGTTTCACGAAACAAAATAAAAATCCTTTTAAAATAATTTCCATTACGTTAGCTTTTCAATGTATAATTTCGTCCGTATCGTTCTTTGAAATTAATTGTTCGGTAAATTCTCTGTGGAACTCTGTGAATCCTCTGTGTATCTCTGTGTAACTGTCTTTGTTTTTACGTTTCGCGTTTCACGTTTTACGAAAGATTCTGTCTTCAGACTTCTGACTTCTTTATTCTGCTTTTTGCTTTAAGCTTTTTGCTAAATTGCGGTGAAATTGGTGAAACTAATTTTTTCAAACTTGATAATTCCTTGATTGATAACGAATTACAAAATCACTAAATTTCACCTCTCTGTGAAAAAAATGCATCCCAACGAAGCAATTAAAAAAATAGAAAGTAAGAAAGCCAGAAAATAGAAAATGGTTATCTACACCTGCTTTCACGGGAATGATAACCATTTGTTCTTGAGTTTTTTATCCTAAAATATCATCATCAATCATTATTTCTTCGGGATATAAAATCCTGCCGCATTGTTCGCAATGAAATAAAGTATCGAGATTATTCCTTATCTCGACAATTTTTTGAGGCGGAACAGAACTGAAACAACCCGAGCAACTGTTCTTTCTGACACGGACAACGGCATCGTGAGAATGAGTACGAATTCTTTGATATTCCTTGATATTCTCTTTTTTAACTTTGTTGAAATACTTGGTACGAACTTTATACAAAACCTTAACTTCTTCGTTTTGTTCGCTGGAGATTTTTTCCAATTCAGTAGCTTTCTCTTTAAGTTCAGCTTCTGCTTCCTTGGCATCTAATCTTTGCTGTTCGAGAGTTTTAAGCATATTTTCTTCTTTTATTCCCGAAACCCTGATTTCATCTATTAGGATATTATGATTAGAGCGGGTCTGTTCGATTTCTTTTGTAATTGCATCAAATTCTTTATTGTTTCTAACTAGGAATTGTTTTTTGGAAAGTTTTTCCTCTTTGTCTTTTAATTCTTTGATTGTACCTTTGGAATCTTTAACGAATTTGCGAAGTTCCTTGAGCATTTTTTCGGATTCTTCCACGATTGAATTCAATTCATTTGACCTATGTTTCATGCGTTTGACCTTGCCGGGCAAATCACCAAATTCTTCTTGGTATTCATCAAGTAATGAATCAATATATGCCAGACATGCTAAGTAATATATTTGTGTTTTTTCCATCTATTTTATACCACCATCATATTATGTAATAAATTATTTTTTTGCAATGAATTGTACTTTTCGGTATCCGGATAATATTTAACCGGATTAGTTACTGTCTTAGAAACATTAATAGTTGAATAATCGTTTTTATTCAGTGTGCTTTTGAAAAATCTTGCGATAGCTTCAGGAACAAATTGTTCCATTTCGTAATGTCCCGGGTCAATCAACATCATTTTTCCTTCAACTTCGTGAAATCTGTGATATGTTATATCAGCAGTGATAAAAGCATCGGCACCTGATTGCAAAGCATCATTCAAAAACGAAGTACCGCTGCCCGCGACGATTGCAACTTTTCGGATTGATTTAATATTTTTTACTGTCGAAAACCTAATTGGAGATTTACAGATTTTGTGAAGCTGTTGAATAAGTTCTTCGGGAGATAATTTCTTTTTTGGTTTAGCTATAACACCCATGCCCCTGTCTTTGAAATTACCATCAGGTTTAAGAAAATCAAGAACATCCAAATCAAGCTTTTGTGCTAAAATATAGCTTGTACCTTCGAAAAAGCAATCGAAATTTGTATGAATAGATATAAGAGAAATTGATTTTCTGATTAATTCGGAACATAATGCCGGAACTCTGTCGTTGTCGTTTAAGCTCTCTAAAGGATTATAAATTAAAGGATGAAAAGTAATAATGGAATCACATTTCAGTTTACCGGCTTCCTTCAGCACTGCATCATTAACTTCCAAAGCAATAAGTAGGTCTTCAACTTTCTTTCTACTTGCCTGGACCTGCAGTCCAATTTTATCTTCATCCATTGCTGAAGCTGCCGGAAAATTATCTTCGATTATATTGAGCAGCTTTTCTAAAAGCATTTTAATTCATGAAAAATCTCTTTTTTCAATAAAAACGTAACAATCTTAAAATATTTTAATTTATCATATTTAGAACAACAAAATTACGAATATTTACCGGATTAAACAATTTTGGATGATAATTTAATCAATAAAACCCCGAAAAAAGTTCAATAAATTTAAAAATGACTTGTATTTATTAACTTATTCTCATATAATAAAAAAATACTCTGATTACAGAAATGAAAATAAATTTTGTACCTCAATAAAAATCGTTAAATTGCTAAATTAATTATTTTACATTTTGTTAACAGCTAAATGGACAATAGCAAAGGATTTACAAACAAGGACTTGGAGCAATTAGCTCTGAGGTTTAAAATCTTGTCGGAACCATCAAGATTGAAAATTTTACGTTCGATGTTTAATGGTGAAAAATGTGTTTATGAAATCACCACTTCTACGAAGTTGATGCAGGCAAATGTTTCCAAGCAATTGAAAATACTCGTGCAAAATGGAATAGTGAAATGCAGACCGAGCGGTTTGCAAAGGTATTATCACATTATAGATAAAAAAGTAATCTGGATTTGTAGACAATTGTGCCAATCCCGGCATAAAATGCCGGACTCCACTAATGATAAATTTGATTAATAAAATACGGACATATTACAAATTATTTCTTGCAGTAATTGTAGTTATTTATTTTGCTATTAAAGTTCAGCTAATTTATATCTTTTCAAAAGACAAACGCAGATATTGGAAAAATTCAACTAAATGGGGAACTCTAATCCTGAAGGTTTTTAATATAAATGTCGAAATTGCGGGATTGGAAAAACTTGACAAAAACACAACATATATATTTGCATCAAACCATCAGAGCTTATTGGACATACCAATATTGTTTTACAGCTTACAAGATTTTAATTACGTTATAATGTATAAAAAAGAATTGGAGAAGATTTTTTTATTTGGCAGGAATATGAAGATTTCTCCATTTATAGCTGTGGACAGGGCTGACCCGAGAAATGCAATGGCAAGCATCGAGACTACATTAAAACAAATGAAAGAAAATGATTGTCCGGTTATTTTCCCTGAAGGAACACGTTCTTTGGACGGAAAACTTGCGAATTTCAAACGTGGTGCTTTTCTTTTAGCTTCCCGTTCAAAAATGCCGATAGTCCCGATAGCCATAATCGGTTCAAGCGATGTTCTTCCGAAAGGAACACTCAAAATCAAAACACGCAGTACCGTAAAAGTAGTATTCAATGCTCCAGTCGAAAATGATAAGGATATGGACAGGAACGACGAAAGGGAATTGATGAACAAAGTCCATACGATTATTAAGAGTTCGATTGAGGAGAATAGCTGAGCAAAAGTTTTAAATTTTAAATTTTAAGTTGAAAAAGTGAAGGACGGTAGACAGGACTACCGAATGACTGAAAACAATTTATTCTTTTTTAGTTGCTGAATTTAATAAATTTTGAAAATGAGCCGCCAAATCTGATAAAATATACACCATCAGGAATTTGAGAAACATCAACTCTTAATCCCCTCTCGAGAGTGGTTAGTGGTGTGTTAACTAAGGCAGGGGCGAGGTCAATCACACATTCGCCAAACACATTATAAATTTGAATATTCCATTCCTTCCTGCCGTCAGCTGTCATCCTGAGCTTGTCGAAGGACTGCCGTCTGCTGTCTGCTCCTATATTTATATCAATATATTCTGATGCTGGATTTGGAAAAATAGTAAAAGAATCATTAACAGAAATATCATCAACATCGCTGATTACTTTAGTAGTATAAAAATATGCTAAAACCTTTTTCGAATCAGCCCATTTACTTGCTTGTGCTATTATCCACCAGTAATATTTTGTTTCACTTTGAAGTTCTGAAGTTAAAACATAGGTAGTATCCACAATATCATATATAGCATAATTCAAGCCACCAAAACTGTAATTTAATTCTGTTGCAATAAAAAGATTATATTTTTCAGCATTTTTAATTCGGGTCCAGACAAATCTGATATTATTTCTTTTAAGATGAGAGCCGTCCATAGGGAAAATTGGCCAGCATGCATCCAAAGGAGGATAATTCCCGGTGTCCCTGATTGTTGTAAAACTTTGAAAATGTGACCATTCGCTTTCTAAAGAATCATTGTATGCTTTTACTCTGATGTAATAATCCATAAAAAATCTTGTTTTTATACTAATGACTGAATCCAGATAACCTGTTGTATCCACAATTAGCTTTTGTTCAAAATCCGGAATTGAGTAAAATCGTCCACCGGACCAATGCGGAATTGACTGTGCAATTTGTACTTTATATTTATCAGTTCCGATGACTTTTTTCCAATATATGTTATATTCCCATAATTCCCCTGATTTTCTCGAATATTGAACACCGGGCGATTGAAGGACTGTTCTACCAGTATAGAGATAAACAAACCCCCCAGCAAAACCAATTGCTCTTTCTTTAGCGAAAAACTTAACATTATTGAAAGGATTACCGTAAGATTCCGGTGGGAGTACTTCATATGTCCATGTCAAACCCCCGTTTGTTGTTCTGATTAACTCATCATAACCGGCAATGATGCCGTTATTTTCATCATAAAAATCAGGTTCAGCATAACTTTTAAATGGATATGGATTGATAGTCGAAACTAATTCCCAATCAACACCTGCATTTTTTGTTTTATAAACACTGCAAGTTCTAACTTCCGGTGAAGTCTGAATTTTCAATACTACAACTGCAACCCAGTTTTCGTCATCAAAAAAAGAAATACCGTAAGTCCATTTTGGTTTTTCATAATAATTCCAATTCTTTCCACCATCTGTTGTGATAACTAGATTGCTGCTTGTTGCCAAAATCCAGTTGTCTTTGGAAAAGCACTTGTGTATTGTATTTACAGATTGGTCAACAGGTATTTCTGTCCATGTTATACACCCATCAGTTGTTTTATAAAGATACGAAGTAAGAGGATTATCTGAAGACGGTGACCTTAGCATAAGTAAGAAACCAATACTATCATCATACATTAAAATCTGACAGCTCCAAAATCGTAATGAGTCATTTGGGATTTTTATTAATTCCCATGAATTCCCCATATTTGTTGACCTACACATAAATGGTAATCTTTCGTTAGTATATGTGCTTTGTAAGCCATAAGTCCCAGTAACCATAATCAAGTTTTTTAATGGCATATCAACAAAATTAAAATAGAAATCATTCCAATTTTTCATTGAACTATCAAATTTTTCATATCCCCATTTTAATATACCATTCCACGTTTTTCCGCTATCCTGAGATAAAAGGACATAGTTAGAATCAAACATATTATATGAAGGATATACTTCAGCTCTGCTTAGTGCAACGAGATATTTGCCTTCACAGACAGCGGATTCCTTATCAAAATATGTGTCATTAAAATGACCTGTTGCAACTGTTTTCCATTCCCTGACCATCTGTGAATTCAAAATATTAAACCCAATAACCATTATTAATCCTACAAACAAATACTTTTTCATGATTACCTCAAACTCAAATTGTTAATATTTAACAAACAATTTACTTTGATTGCCAATCCTCACAAAATACATCCCATCTGCCAAACCGGAAACATCAACTATTATTCCCCTCTCGAGAGGGGTTAGGGGTGTGTAAACGAAGGCATTGGTGAGGTTAGATACACATTCACCATAAACATTATAAATTTGGATATCCTTGTTTTCTACGGACACGGCATGCCGTGTCCCTACGGTGATTTCAATATATTCCGATGCGGGATTGGGAAAAATAATAAGAGCATTTTCTTGATAATAAAAATCCTCAATATCATTTACTGACCATTTCGGATTGAGAAGTGAAATTCTTTGGCTTGAGGTAGTAACAAGTAAATCATTATAACTTATATCAATGTCTGTAAAACCACTAAAAGGGTATTGATAAACTTTCTCTTTATTATCAATACTCCAAACCTGCATTGTATAGTCTCCACCACCATCACTCCAAATAATAAATTTTGAATCATTTGAAAATACAACATTTTTTACATGTGTATTACTGCCAAATTCATGGATTAATTCTCTTGTTTCTGTATCCCATACATATATTCTCCAATCTTCACCACAGCTTGCTACCATTTTTCCGTCAGGCGAGAAGGCAATATCATTTAACTCCGATTCGTGTGAACCGAGTACTTTTATTAGTTCATAAGTGTTTAAATCATATAAGGCAACTTGATTTGGATAAGCAGCTATTGCAAAGTATTTTCCATCTGCTGAAATACTTAATTTATTTGCACCATAATAATTTCCCGCTCTTCCAATTAATTCTTTTGTCAAAATATCAAAAACATATACATTGTCATAATTATCACCATAACAATTTGTTAATGAGATAATTCTTTTCCCATCGGGTGTAATATAAGCTTTTTCACCTAATTGAATATCTAAAGAATCAGGAATATCATATTTAAAAGAATAAATAGAATCACCGGTAGAATATTTCCAAAGACGGATAGTGTAATCTGCTCCTGAGCTTATGATAGTATCACCCGTTGGGGAAAAATCGAGATTAAGAACCTTCCACTTATGCCCTGACAAAGTCCTGAAAATGTTTCCGGTAGCCGTTTCTATTTGCAAAATAATATTATTTGTACCTGCAAAAATATATTGTCCATCTGGACTGAATTTTACACAGTTAATTGATATTGGATTTTGAAACGTTTTTGTCCAGACAGTATCAGGTAAATCCTGTGCCTGTAGGGCAACAAAGGTTTGAAGCCCTGCGAGTATTGCGAACAGTATTAAGGTTTTTGTTTTCATTTTACAACCACAAATTTCTGAATTTCACTTCCATATCTTACAAAATACATCCCAACCGCCAATCCCGAAACATCAACTCTTATTCCCCTCTCGAGAGGGGTTAGGGGTGTGTTAACTAAGGCAGGGGTGAGGTCAATCACACATTCACCAAACACATTATAAATCCGAATTTCCTTCTTCCCGTCTGCCGTCTCCTGTCTGCTGTCTGCTCCTATATTTATTTCAATATATTCCGAAGCGGGATTGGGTGAAATAATAATATCATTTTCAGGTAGTCTTGCTTCTTCAACATCAGTGATTAAATCGGAAATCCAAGCTCTGAAAATGCCACCACCATAAGTTCCTGCAAAAATATGATAGTCTGTTAATGCAATAGAATAAACATGAAGGGAAGTTAATCCATAATTAGTCGCAGCCCATGATTCGCCATTATTTTTAGATAAAAAAATTCCCTTATCATGGGTTCCTGCAAATATACGATCCCTTCCTGTGGCAACAGTAAGAAGATAAATATCATTTAACCCTTTATTCTTTGCTGTCCAAGAATCACCATTATCTGAAGAAATAAAAATACCTCCTCCCCAAGTTGCAGCAACTATTTTATCTTCAATAATCGCTATTGAATTTACCCAAGGATGGGTTAATCCATTATTTTTTTGAGTCCAGTTATCACAATTATCAGTTGACAGGAAAATACCAGCGGCTCCATCACTTCCTGCAAAGATATTATTATCGTAGATGGCGAAACAACGTATGTACAATTTAGTTAATCCATTATTCTTAGTAATCCAATCATCACCATTATTTGTAGATAAAAATACTCCTGCGTGATAAATCCCTGCAATAATATTATTACCATAAGAAAATAAACCATAAATATTAGTTTTACTTAAACCATTATTCTTTGCAATCCATGAATCACCATTATCTGTGGATAAAAAGACACCACCGTTTTTTGTTCCTGCGAATATATTATTTTCTTTTATTGCCAATGCTTCAATAAAAGTGTCCGTTAGTCCAGTATTTTTTGCAATCCAATTATTACCATTATTGGATGAAAAATATATTCCTTCTTCTGTCCCAGCAAAAATATTATTACCACTTATGGCAATACACCAAACATTTTTGCAAATCAAACCCTTATTGCATGATTTCCATTGAGCAAAACTTGTTTGTAATGTTACAATGATCAAAATGAGTAATGCTTTTTTCATAATATTTCTAAATTACAACAATTTACTATATATAATAACACATAAACAGCAAAAACGTCTCAGAAAAAATAAGGAAAATCTACGAACGGTAAGATTTTTGAGACAAACTGAATGGATTTAAAGATGAATGAATCGGCTGAATTAACAAAAACCACATGTTACCATTTTTTGCATAGCATAAAAATCAATGCCGATAGTATTTTTACTAATTTATATTTCTGATTCTAATTTTTTTTGAAGAAATTGTTATAAAATTGCTTTAACTATCTTTGAATTAATGTTTTCGTCAGCAATAAACATTTATGCCAGTTCCAATATTTCTTCCTTGCTAATTACGTCTGAAGCATAATCCAAACATGCATAAATATGCTCGGGAGTTAAATTAGGGTACATCTCAAGAATTTCAGGAACAGTTGCTCCTTCGGATATTTTTTTAAGAATTAATTCTACCGTTATTCGAGTTCCCTTAACAACCGGTTTCCCCAACATTATTTTATGATTTGATTCAATTATGTTTTTGTAATTCAACATTTTTCTTACTCTTTTATTCAATAATAGTAAATTAAACGCTTTAAGTATATTTGTATTTTATTTGTATTCCTTGATAAATTTTATGTTCTTTAAAACAACTGAAAGATATGAAATCTTTTATATACTAAGTTTAACAAAAGAAACTCTGAAAAAAAATAGCGGATAATTTTCAAATTTAAACCACATTAAATAAAATTTTTTCCTCAAAATAAAATTTATTTCATTAATTTCTTTTTTTTTTATAACGTTTTTTAATTTTTAACGTATATTTAATGAAAAACAAAAATTTATTAATTGTAAATAAGAGGGAAGATGAAAAATACAAGAAGGGATTTTTTAATCAAAGCCGGAGCCGGTATTGGTCTGGCTCTTACTTCTCCGCTTTGGAACAATGGATTGCTTATGTCGGGAACTAATAAAGGAGATATAACAATGAAACCTGATTATTTCGGTTTTTCCGAAGAGGAATTGAAGAAAATTTTAGAAGTGGGATTATCCAAAGGCGGTGATTTTTCAGAACTGTATTTTGAGCATACTGTTTTCAGCTCTGTTGATATGTCCGAAGATATAGTCAAAAGTTCTGATGAAAGCATTTCGCTTGGCGTTGGTGTTCGAGTGATTAAAGACAAACAAACAGGTTATGGTTTCACAAATGAGTTGACATTCGAAAGCATAAGAAATGCCATGTTGACTGCCGCCGCAATTGCTTCAGGTAACAGCAAACTGAAAGTGGCTAATTTGAAAGTAATGAAACCTGCCACATCGGTTTACGACATGAGCCATCCTTATGCTGATGCGAAGCTTGATTCAAAGATTGAATTAATCAAAGAAGCATACAATTCAGCACAAAAATATGATAACAAAATAGTTAAGGTTTCTGTTGGTATTGCTGACAGTTTGCAAAAGATTACAATCGTGAATAGCGAAGGATTGATAGTAACCGACATCAGACCGCAAATGCGTTTCAGGGCAAGTTCAACTGCCGAATTTAACGGGAAAAAAGCTACGGGTTCAAACAGCGAAGGTGGAAGATTCGGTATGAATTTCGCAAATGCCAGGACACCTGAAGAAATCGGGAAACTTGCATCTGAAGAAGCTGTTATTTTACTCGATGCTGTGAATCCGCCAACAGGTGAACAACCAGTGGTACTAAAATACGGACAATCGGGTGTTATGATTCACGAGGCAGTTGGTCATCCTCTGGAAGCAGATGCAAACTGGAAGAAGCAATCAATCATGTGGGATAAGATGGGTCAGATGGTATCGAAACCGTTAGTCACGATTTATGATGATGCAACAATCCCGAACTTCAGAGGCAGTTTATCAGTTGATGATGAAGGCATTCCGACTGAAAATGTTATGCTGATTGAGAAAGGAAAATTAGTCGGATTCATGAATGACAGATTAAGTGCAAAAATAATGAATACAAAACCAAATGGACATGGCAGAAGGGAATCCTATCAGAGTATGCCTATACCAAGAATGAATAATACAATCCTTGCAAACGGAGACAGCGACCCCGAGGAAATAATTGCATCAGTCAAGAAAGGATTTTATGCAGTTTCATATCAGGGAGGTCAGGTTTCGAACACAGGCAAATTTACTTTTTCATGTAATCTTGCATACATGATTGAAAATGGTAAACTAACACAACCTGTAAAAAATGCGACTTTAATCGGTACAAATGTCCAAATATTAAATGAGATTTCTATGATTGGAAATGATTCGGGATTTTTCTTAGGTTCTTGTGGTAAAGAAGGTCAGACAGTTCCTGTAACATGTGGAACTCCGACAATGAAAATAGACAAAATGACAGTAGGAGGTGCGGCATGAAAAACGAAAATTTGAAAAATATAGCAGAAAAATTTGTCGAAAAATCAAAGAAACTTGGAGCAAGCGAATGTCAGGTTTCAATTGGTTCGGGTACGAATTTTGAAGTACAGATATTAAATCAGGAAATTGAAAAACTGAATCAGGCAGGTTCAAAATCAATCGCTTTCAAAGTAATTGTTGACAGTAAGGTTGCTCATGCATCTTCATCAGATTTCAGTGAAGGTACTTTAGATAAGTTACTGGAAAATGCAATTGCGAGGGCAAAACTCACAAGTGCAGACCCTTTTTCAGCATTACCTGAATTTGAGAAAATTGCTGTTGATGTTGATTCATTGAAATTATTCGACCAACATATTGTCGAGCTGGATGCCGAAAAGAAAATAGCTGTTGCTAAAGAAATCGAGAAAATCGGACTGGCTAATAATCAAATAAAAGTTTCTAACGGTGGTAGTTACAGCACTACTTATGGTGAAACGGCAATGGCAAATACAAATGGATTTTCCGGGTCTTATCAATATACGTATTGCAGTGCAGGTGGAGGATTTCAATCAGGAGATGGTGATAATTTAGTTGAAGATTACTGGTACGAAACCTCTTTGAATTTGGCAGGTATGAAGTCTGCTCAGGAAATTGCAGATATTGCCGTAAAAAGAGTAATAAGGATGATCGGTGGACAAAAAGTTCAATCTCAAGTTGTACCCGTGGTTTTCGAGCCAAGCATGACTTCAATGCTTCTTGGCTTTCTTGCATCATGTATCAATGGTGGTTCAATTTATATGAAAAGGTCATTCTTGACCGGTAAGCTTGGGGAACAGATTGCGGGTGCTAATATCAATATTTTTGATAATGGTTTGCTCCCCGGGAAGTTAGGAACTAAGCCATTCGATGCTGAAGGTGTGCCTACAAGAAAAACACCGGTAATCGAAAATGGTGTTTTGAAAAACTATTTACTAAGTACTTACAGTGCTAAAAAGCTGAATTTGAAATCAACAGGAAATGCTTCAGGAACAAATAACTTTTATCTCGAATCAGGAAAATACTCACCTGAAGAAATTATCAAATCTGTTAAAAACGGTTTGTTGCTTACCCGGACAATAGGGCAGGGAACAATGCCTACAACTGGCGATATTTCAAAAGGTGCTTATGGGATTTGGATTGAAAATGGTGAACTGACAAAACCTGTTTCAGAGATTACATTTTCCGGCAACTTAGCAGATATGCTGAAAAATATAAGTATGATAGGAAATGATAATGATTTCCGAAGAGGAATTTCCGGACCGACAATAAAGATTGATAATGTGTCTTTGTCGGGTTCGTAGTCTTAAATTCTAAATTTTAAGTTTTAAATTTTAAGTTGAAGAAGGGAATTTAATTGTTAATTGTCAATGGTTAATTGTTAATGACGAAAGGAAGTTTTGAGTTTTGAGTTGAAGAAAGGAATTTAATTGTTAATTGTCAATGGTTAATTGTTAATGACGAAAGGAAGTTTTGAGTTGAAGAAGGGAATTTAATTGTTAATTGTCAATGGTTAATTGTTAATGACGAAAGGAAGTTTTGAGTTGAAGAAGGAAGAATTTTAAACGCAAGGGACGGCAAAGTTTATGCGAAGTTTCGCAGAGTTATTTGTTTGAATTGGGATTGTTGTGATTGACAGGAAAATTGTAAATCCTGTATTCCTACTAATCCCATAAATCCCTGTTCAGACAATTATTTCATCACCACTACACTCTCGCTGTAAATCTTATCATTTATTTGCAGAATAAGATTATAAATACCCTGCGGGTAGTCGTTCAGATTGTATGTTTCTGTGTAATCACCGGGAAATTTGTAATCGGTATTCAATAGCATTTGGTTGCCGAGAATATCTGTTAAATAAATATTAACAATGCCAGCCGATTCAATTAAGTAGCTGATTTGAATTGTGCCTTGTGAGGGATTGGGAAAGACAGAGAAGATTCTTCTCTCTGAATTGTCTTCAACATCAACATAACTGCTGTCGTAACCTCTCCAGTTTGATGTTACTTCCATTTCTGCATCGCTGACAGTTGTTAATGAAGCGGTAAACAACCCTGTTCCCTTTGCAACAAATTCAGCATCAAATGTAAGGGAATCACCAGGTGCGAGTTTTATCGGGAAAGGTAAGACACTTGGATGATTATCATATCTAAATGCTTCTGGATATGAATCCCAAGGTCTGACTATGTCAGGATTGATATCTACTTCAGAAAAATCTGTTATTGTTACAGAATCACCATATTGCCATTCGTTTAAGCTGAGATTTCTTATTGTCATTTTTCGGGTTGAATAGTTGTTTTCATCACCAATAGATGTTGCACCAAAATCAATATCCCGTGTTTCAATCTTCGGGACAATGCCAATTCCCTGAAGCGTAGTATAAACATTTTGTATAGCAGGATTAGTTTCAAACCTGAAAGTTAAAAGACAAGGACCCGTCTGTGTCGGTTGGAATGTTACAGGAACTATAATTTCTTCACCAGGATTCAATGTTCTCAATAAATCTTTCCTAACGAAATGAAAAGCTGATGTATCTCCAACAACATTTGTATATATCAAACGATTGATATTGACAGCCGCTGTTCCGCCATTATATAATCTAATTGCTGTATCGGGATTCATTTCATTTCGTACTGCAGGATAAGGACCTGCAGGAAAGTTCGGTCTGTGTATTCTTTTTCTTTCCCAATTATAACCCGATGCTATTAGTTGAGATTGCATCCCCGAACCATCAAACCTTGTTACGCTGTCAATTGGATTACCATTATTATATTGAGGATTTTTGACTGAATTGCTCATAAACACAATCGAATCGGGAAAAGATTTTTGCTCGTCAGGCATAAATTTTACTTGAAATGTTCTGCTTTCCTTTGGTTTCAATCTTAAGGGTGTACTTGGTGTTATATTCATATCTTCTAACTCATCGGACGAATAAATTTTTTGTCCATGAACATTGCCGGTGATGAAAGGTCCGACATAGTCATATATTTCTAATGACACAGTTCCAATATTTTTAATATCAAAAGAACCATAAGCAGTACTGCCAACCATAGTTGGAGGGAAGTTCCAATCAGATACTTCAATAATTGGCGCACCAACACCTGACATTAATGAACCTATATACCAAATAGCCGAACCACATTCACAAGTAATACCGATTGAATCAAAAAACTCTCCTTCCTTTGAAGCTTCAAATCTAACCATCAATGGGAAAGCGTCCAAGGGTAGGATTTCAAGCCAAGGGTCAAACTCCAAAGGCAGGGGATTTAATCCTGAAGAATCAAATAGTGAAAAGCCCTGATTGTTTTTTATAACATCTTTTTGTTTGAGAAATACAGATTTTATTTTCTCGGATGATGTTTCCGATTTATTTACAAGATAGCATAATTTATCAATTTTTTGTGGAATGTCATAAGTATTGAATTCAACAGGTTCCGGCTCTATTGCTACTTTTAAAGCATTATACTGTATAATTATTGTCGTATCATTACCCGCACAATCTGCGAATGTAACAACCGCAAATGCGTCTTCCCTGTTGTCAATTACTTCCAAACGCCAGGCAATGGCAGTATCGGCACAGGCGATAAAATCATCATGTACCAGTTTATAATTGTAGCTCTCATTCGAGCGAAGATTTATCATTGCAATATTTGACCTGTTGGCAATTTCATCGGGCTTGTCCTTAACATAAATCACCGTATCTGAATTTACATTACCATAGCAATCCATTACCCAATCCGTTTTCGGTGGCAAAGTATCAATTATATCCAATCGCTTTAAACTTACCGAAGCAGGATGCCCATAGCTGTCGCACCATGAGAAACCATAAGAATATGCCTGCAATGGTTTGTCTGCTTTCAGTTTATATACTCCATCACCGGGTAACAGGAATGTCATTGATGAGTATTGTTTTCCAAATTCGTAATTTGCGAAAGGTGTGCCGTTTTTCCCAAGTGTATCTTTCAGTTTGTACCAGTCAAAAACAGAATCCTTTGTATCATAAATAGCAATTTCCAAATCATCAGGTATATTACCAAATGTGTCAGATTCATAGCAAAGATTGATATAGTTGTAGGGAAAACCGAAACCACCTCTTATACCCGGTGTGTTGAAAGTGACTTCCTTTTGGTATTGCTCAACTGGAAGGAGTAGCATCTGGAATGGATCGCCAACGACATCGTCATCAAGTTGACTTGTGTTGTACTGTGTAACACTGATTGGTTTTTCACCGCTTATTACGACAGGACGAGGTGACGAAGTATCAGCCCTCATGTGCAAATAACCTGTTCCCTCAACTCCTCCACCTTTCCTGATAATTCCAATTTGATTATGGTCTTTATAAATGACAGTATTATCTTCCTTTGCAAATATTTTAATTATTGAAGTCTTCTTTCTTCCGATAATTGGAGATACATGATATGTTTGCCCCCATGAATGAGTCGGCATTTCCATTTCCGTAATAAAATCACAACACCCACAGTCTATCGGGATATATGCACAAAAATTTCCAGACACTACAGAAACAGGTTTAGAAGCGACAATCTTGCTTCCTGTCAATTCTGCATGTTGTCCTTTACTCGCAATTAATAACACATCTCCCTGATTCAAAGTCCATTCTGAAGTTTGACCGGGCAAGAGATTACCGGCAGTTTTTGAAGAATCCGTTCCACCCATTGTAAAAAAGACTTTTGTTTTATTATAAGGAGCAGTTATCCCGGTATAGCTTGGCAGCCATTGTCCGTCATTTGCTGAAACATCTCCAAAGGAAGCAACAATATATTCTTTTCCTAAAACATTAACAGGCAAAGCAAGGAAAGCATCAGATGTATATTGATATCTTGTAACTCCATAACAGATTATCGGGTCATCGGCAATTACATGGACACTTGCACTTCTCCAGACTTGTTCAATTTCGGGTGGTTCCCAAGGAGATTTCCTGTAAGCCTGACCAATTGATGGGACTAATGTAAATTCGATAATATCATTAGGAATAGTAGATTGCGTTTTAGAATATCCTTTACCTTCGACTTCAATAGTAACTTTTGTTTTGACATTAGAAGAAATATAAAGTTTTATATCACATTTACCGGCACTTTCCCATGATGGAATAAATGTAAAATAGAATTCCTTGCCGACATTACTTGAACCGAGAATCTTTGGGAGTGAGGATACGTCTATGTCTCCGGCAAAGAGATTGCCTGAGCAAAGCAACAGAATAACGACAAAGGAGTACAAAGTTTTCATAGTTTTCCCAAATTTGTTTCCAAATATACTTATATAACACATGAAAATGCAAAATGTTACACTTTTTTTTGAAAAAAGTGAAAATAATTTCCTGAATGACCGAAAGACAGAAGAACAGAAAGACGGAAAGTTCATCCTTCGACAAGCTCAGGATGACAGAAAAAGAGAAAAGTAATTGTCAGTACAAATTTTACTTAACACAATAAAAGCATCTTTGAGGTGATATAATTTTGTCTTCATCCTTAAGAATTTTTATTGCTTTGTCAACCAATTTTTTATCAATACCTGATAAATCTGCAATTTCTCCTGCTTTTAAAGGTTTGCCGGATTTTTTCATTGCCTTCAATATAATTTCAGCTTCTTTCATTTCTAATTTCCCGAATAATGGACAAATATTATTAAATTATTTTGTAACTTATAATGATTATTGAAAAAAAACAAATTTTTTTTCGTACTCACCTCAATATATATTTGAATTTGCTAATTTTGTCTAAATTAAAAAATTAATATATCTGTTTTATGAAAATTGATTATAAAAAATATCCTTTACCAAAACGGCTCCGTCATCATACAAAACCGAATTTGTATTTGAAGTTCTCTGAGTTAAAGGAGAATGTTGATTATTATCCTCCTCTTATTGAGAAAATGGATTGGGAGAATATTTTTTTGAATAAAAAACCTCCCGATGTTCTCGATATTGGCTGTGGAAAAGGAACTTTTTTATTAAATATGTCAGAACTTTATCCGGAAAAAAACTTTTTAGGCATTGAAGTCCGTAGACCTGTTGTTGAATGGCTCAATAACTATATTGCCGGAGAAAATATTCAAAACTGTTCGGCTATTTGGTATAGTGTTGTAAATGGCTTGGAGTTTATTGAAAAGAATTCAATCGAACAGGTTTTTTATCTGTTCCCTGACCCTTGGCCCAAAAGAAAACATCTGAAACGAAGAGCATTTAACGAAGAATTCTTAGCTGAAGTATCACGTATCTTAAAACCCGGAGGTCAATTATTCTTGGCATCAGACCTAAAAGAAGTTGATGAGTATCATCGAAAACTCTTAATTAAATCAGGACTTTTTGAAGTTGAGATTGTCAAAACTCCGGAGCAGTGGCAATTTCCGGTTACAAACAAAGAAATGTTTTGTATAAGAGAAAATATCGAATATTATAGATTAATCTGTACTTTAAAATAGAATATATCGAGGGCAAAAAAAAGCTGCCTTTTTTTGAGACAGCTTTATAAAAAATTATTTGTTTTCTTGTTGAGGTTGTTGCCCGGGTTGAGGACTTACGGGCGGAGGAGTTAAAGCTCCGGGCATCTGTTGTTGAGTAGGTACTGAAGCACCTTCGGTTACAGGCTTCAATTGTTGCTCAACAGACTCTTGGCTAACAAAGAATTTGTTGGTTAAGAGTATGAGAACTAAGATGATAGCCGCAATCCATTTAGTAACTTTAGCAAGTAAATCGTTAGCCCTTTGCATACCAAATACAGCACCAAATTGTGAACTTAAGCCACCAAATGTAGCTGTTAGGTCACCTTTTCCGGGTTGCAAAAGCACGACGGCTATCATTAAAACAGCCCCGAACAATATCAATATTATTAATATAGAGTACATTATTTATCCTATTAAATTATTCCCAAATTTCAGAACTACAAATTTAATGAACTTTTTGTTTTTATCAAACATTTTTTTTATTTAAGTTGTTATATCTTGTTTAGTTGATTTACATTAAAGTTGATAATATTTGAAGAAAATCATGATTTTAACAGAAATATTAAAGGATTTAGAATTTAAGTTAATACAGGGCAGTCTGCAAAAAGAGATAGGTTCTGTTGCGTATGATTCAAGAAAATGCAATTTAGATTCACTCTTTGTTGCTATTAAAGGCACAAAAGCTGACGGGCATAAATATATTAATGACCTGATTTCTAAGGGTATATCTGCAATTGTGTGCGAAGATGCTTCAAATATTTCAACAGTTAATGACCGTACAGCTATTATACAGGTTAAAAATTGCCGGATTGCATTATCCCGGATTTCAAAAAATTGGTATGGCAATCCTCTGAAAAACATAAAAGTTATTGGTGTGACCGGTACAAACGGGAAAACGACAATAACTTATCTGCTAAAAGCTATTTTCGGGAAATTAGGATACAAGACAGGTATTATTGGGACAACAGGTATATACAATGGTGTAGAATTTGAAGATGCTACGCATACAACTCCCGAATCATTAGAACTTTTCAAACATTTTAGCAAAATGAAAACCTTAGGTGTTGAATATATTTTTATGGAAGTTTCATCGCATGCTTTACATCAAAACAGAGTTTCTTCAATAGCTTTCGATTGTGCCATTTTCACAAACCTAACACACGAACATCTCGATTATCATAAGACAATGGAAGATTATGCATCAGCAAAAAAGATATTATTCAATATGCTGAATAAAAAGGGTAAAGCAATAGTTAACGGTGATGATGCTTATGCTGATTACATGATTGAAGGTATAAAAGCAGAACAAAAAATCAAAATCGGCAGAAAACAACACGATGATTTCCGAATTGTCTCAGAATTTTTAAATTTGAATGAAACGCAGTTTACATTTGAATACAATGGTCAGAAAGAAGTTTTCACAACTCCATTGATAGGAAAGTTTAATATTGATAATTGTGCTTTCGCTATTTCTTGCGCAAAGTTATATGGAATTCCCGATGATATTATTCAATCTGCAATAAGAAAATCTATCGGTGCTCCCGGAAGAATGCAAAGATTAAAACTCAAAAATGGTGCTATCGGGATAATTGATTACTCACATACTCCTGACTCATTAGAAAAAGCTCTGATGACATGCAAAGATATATTAAAATCTTCCGGGACTGAATCGAGATTGATATGTGTTTTTGGCTGTGGTGGGGATAGGGATAAAACAAAAAGACCATTGATGGGAAAAATTTCTGCTACAATTGCTGATTTTTCTATCATAACCGACGACAATCCTAGGACTGAAAATTCCAAGCATATTATTGATGACATTTTAAAAGGTATTGAAGAAAATAAATTGAAAAATGTTGAGATTATAGCCAACAGAAAAGATGCTATCAAATTTGCAGTAGAAATATCCAAAGAAAATGATTTAATATTGATAGCAGGGAAAGGACATGAAAACTATCAGATATATGGTAAAACAAAAAATCACTTTGATGATTCTGAAGAGTTGTCTTTTTTTGCGAATTTATTTGACTCCTTCATTCTCGCTACTAAATTTTTAACCTGAGACAGGTCATGTGAAAGGTCAATAAGATTTGAAAATGAACCGGCTGTTTCAACATAATAAGTTTTATCAAACCTATCATTAATATCCTGGTATTCATCACCAATAATAACTTCTAATAGTTGTTTAATATCATTGGCTATAGCCAAAGATTCCGCTTTCAACTTATGGGTATTTTCATTATCATTAATATTTCTTTTCAATGTTTGATGAATATTCCACAAAGCGGAACCGTTAAAAAGCAAATTTTCGAAAGTGTCAAGTTCATTATATGAAGCCGACATTTCGAGAATTGTTCCTATATCATTTCTTTTTCTTAAACCATCGTTTGTTGTATGGTCCAAAAATTCCAGTATTGATTTAGTATCCTTTGATAAATTCATTAATCATTCAAGCTGTTATTGATTTTTTATTAACGGTTAAATTATTGATTAATTTTGTCGGGTGACGTCTCAATCCATTCTTGGACAAAACCATCACTTGCCCCTGAAGGAAATTTAGGGATTTTAATTAGCGAAATAAGCGATATCAAGACAAATACGATAAACATCGCTATTTTCAATTTCTTTTTCATATTAAATATCCTATATATTTTAAATATCATTTCCATTTATTAATAATTACACATAAAAGTGTATTTTGTTCCTTTTCTTATTTCTTTATGGCTTACAATCAGTTGTTACAACCTGTAAAACATTAAATTTTTATATATTATAACCACAAAATTGAACTAAGACGAAAAATTTTAAATAAATTTTAAAAAAATATTTTAGAAAGTGAATATTTAGAATTATTTTAGTAAATGATGAATTTGTATCCTTTTATTTTTAAATAAATTCATTGAATATTACAAATTGAAAATAAATTAATAATTTTATAAAAATTAAACCGAAAGGATTATACTATGGGACACTCAAAGGATAATAACCATCACGGTGAAGAACCTAAAAAAGAGAAGAAGGAAAAGAAAGACAAACCTTTGAAGAAATTTAAAAAGAATGGCAGAATGACGGGTGAATTCTATGAGGAGGAAATTAAAAGACTTCAAAATGAATTAGTTAAGCTGCAGTATTGGGTCAAAGACCAGGGTTTACGGGTTGTGATTTTGTTCGAGGGCCGCGATGCGGCAGGCAAAGGAGGTACTATTAAAAGGATTACCGAGCCGTTAAATCCTCGTGGTGCAAGAGTAGTTGCTTTGAGCAAGCCATCAGATATAGAAAGAACACAATGGTATTTCCAACGCTATGTCTCACATCTCCCCTCTGCAGGTGAAATTGTTATATTCGATAGAAGCTGGTACAACAGAGCCGGTGTTGAAAGGGTCATGGGTTTTTGTTCAAATGATGAGTATCAGGAATTTATGAGGTCCTGTCCTGAATTTGAAAGGATGCTCGTCCGCTCAGGAATTAAACTACTTAAATATTGGTTCTCTGTTAGTGATGAAGAGCAGGAAGCACGGTTCCTTGGCAGGGTAAAAAATCCGATGAAACAATGGAAATTCTCCGACATGGATTTGGAATCTTGGAACAAATGGGTAGAATACTCAAGAGCTAAGGATGAAATGTTTAAATTTACCGACATTAAACAATCTCCTTGGTTTGTTGTAGATTCGGATGACAAGAAAAAAGCAAGATTAAACTGTATATCTCATATATTGAGCCAAATACCATACAAAGATGTCCGTCCGGCACCACTGGATCTGCCACCAAGGCAAATCCATGATACTTATGTCAGACCTCCAATGGAGGACCAAACATTTGTAGCGGATATTTATCATGAATAATGAGTTTAATGAGTTTTAATTGAAATAAATTTTAACATTGTCATTAACAGCAAAACAAAGAAAAGCGAAGAACCCAGTTCTATTTTCTATCTTCTGTTTTCAAAAGCCGTCATCCCGAGCTTGCCGAAGGACTGCTTCGTCGCTTCGCTCCTTGCAATGACATAAAAGATTTTGAAATTGTTTTCACAAGTTGCTTTAGACAGATAAAAAAAAACAAAAGAAGTGAAGAATCCTTAACCGGTTTCTCCACTTCTTTTTTTAGTATTTTAGTTCTTTAGTCTTTCTGTCTGCTGTCCTGCCGTCTGCCCTCCTGCCGTCTTTCTGTCATTCTACATTCTCCCTGTCTGCGGTCAGTTTTTCCTTTCATAAATACGACACAAATACCGAAATTGCAATCAGGAGGTCAGTTATTAAAACAACTAAAACATTTTGTCCCATTGCGGGAACGATTAAATCGAGCTTATCTCCGGATTTTATTGCTGTCATAGTCGCTTTCATGGCTATCGGTAATGTCAGCAAAGCTAAGTACAGCCAATAAGAACTTATATTAACCAAAGGTAAAACTATTATTGTTGCATAAGTTGCAAAGATACCGAAAGCATAAATATAGGAAGCTCCCTTCCACCCGAACTTGATAACGAGATGAAACCGTCCACCCTGTTTGTCTGCCTGGGCATCCGGAAATTCATTCAGCAATAGAAGTAATGCCGTAAGAATTCCGGGTGGTATTGAGATTAGCCATACTTCTAAGGGTAATGTATCCTTCCAAGCCATTTCTGGTATAGCTGTCATAGCAACGTATGTCCCAAGTACGACAAATGTGCCAAGCGTTAAACCGGCAAAGAATTCACCGAGCAGTATTTTTGCTAAAAAGTTTGTATAAAAAACGGTTGCAAAAGCACCAAGTACGATAAATGCTATTAAAATGGGATGTGCAACGATAATGAAATATATCCCAATTATCAATCCGATAACAAGTGTTGTTATTGCCGCTGTCAAAACGCTTTTAGGTGTGGTTTTACCTTCCGTCAACATACCGCTGCCGCCGCTGAAAGGATTACGGTTTGTATTGAAATCTATTTTTGAGTGAAAGTCTGAATACTCGTTGAACAAGTTTACCGATGAATGAGCAGATACTACGCCTATCAACAATAAGACAGCATAAAGATAATTGAAACCTTCAGCCGATGGATACTTGACGGCATAAGCAACACCTATTAAAACAAGAACCACAGCTAATAACAAGAATGGAGCACGAAACTGCTGCATCCAAATTTTAAAATTTATCCCCATATGAACCTCTATTTTATTTTATAAAATTGTTTATTTATAGTATATAACTTATGAAATTTTGAAATAACTTCAATATTTGAATATTTTTAAATCTGTTAAATTTTGATTAGTGATATATCCTTTCTCCTATTTCCTGTATGCTCCGGATGATTTCTTAAAATATTTCCGAATTTCAAGGAATATTCATATTTTAGTGTTTTAAGTATTTAGAATTTTTTTACTGTTGGATATTTGTATTGATATCAGGATAAAATAATGAGACGATTATCAATAATATTTATATGCACAATATTCTTGAGCTTTAGCTCTTGCTATGAACCAATACCGGGTTCCGGGAATATTGTCCGGCAAGAACAAGCTGTTTTCGGAGTAATTAATTCAATTACACTGCTTAATAATGCCAAGGTATATATAACAGCAGGTTCTCCTCAAAAAGTTGAACTCGAAGTTGACGATAATTTTATAGATAATATTATAATAAAAGTCAATAACAAAAAATTGACTATTTCATCCAAAGGCATCATCAGTCCTACCGTTTTAAATTTATACATAACAATAGCAGATATAGCAGAATTGATTAATAAAGGAAGTGGAAAAATTATAATTCAAAATAATTTCAATCAGGGAAGCAATTTATGGCTAACCGTCTCCGGCTCGGGAAATATTGAAATCAATAACTTCAATGCCACAGAATGTAATCTCTCTAATTCAGGCTCGGGAAATATCATTGCTAATACTGGTACTATTAATATTGGAGAATACTATCTCAGCGGAAGCGGTAATGTCAATTTCTCTTCTGTTATCAATACAAATGTTATAGCAAAGAATAGCGGTTCCGGAAAAATACTGGTTAATGTTACTGACAATTTAAATGCAACCATAACTGGTAGCGGAAATATTGAGTATTGGGGCAATCCTTTAGACGTAACTCAAAACATTACTGGAAGCGGAAAGCTGATTAAGAGGAATTGATAGAGAAAACATCAATCTCCCCCATCTAATCTCTCCTCCACCTTAAAAGTTGCCATGCTAACTGCTCTTAACATATCGTAAGAAATTGGCATTTCCTTGCCTTGCTTCAATGCATCTATCACTGCAAAGACTTCTTCGCGGTGTCCTTTTCTGCCGTCATAAGTTTTCTTTGTTTGGTTAGCACTTCTGTATAAATCAAGAGTACGGAAATCATTCATAATTGCCGAACTGCCTTCGCAAAATACTTCGCAATATTCCTTTGGCAATCCCTTGTCACCATTGGCAAGATATTGAATTGTACCGACTGAACCATCAGAGAATTTCATTGTTATAACGACATTATCACGGTTCTTCATATCATTGTCTGCTGTTGAAAGAGATACTGCATGAATATTTACAGGTAAAGAATCAGTCATATAAACCATGCAGTCAAAGAAATGACATGCTTCACCGATTATTCTGCCACCGTGTTCAGGCAATTGTGCCCAATGTCCTTTGGGAATGCACCCTGCATTAACTCTGTAAAGCAAGCTCATTGGAGCTTTTCTTTCGCTGAAGAATTTTTTCATATCAACAAATGGCTGTGAAAATCTGCGGTTGTATCCAACCATTACACGACCATTGTATTCTTTGACTGCATTATCAATTTCTTGTAGTTCTGTATGATTTACTGCAACAGGTTTTTCGACATAAACGGGTTTACCTGCTTTGATTGATTCAATCACAAATTTTGCATGTGTGTCATGTCTCGTTGCACAAAAAACGGCATTTACATCATTGTTGTTTATCATCTCGATTGAATCAGTTGAGCATAGTGCAAATCCAAATTTCTTTGCGGCTGATTGCGATGTTGCAGGTTCTGATGTTGTAACAGCAACCAAATCAGCACCGGCTTTTTGCAGATTTGGAATTAAATATGTCTGACCGAATGTTCCAGCACCAAGAAAAGCAATTTTGACATTCGATTTAGGTTCGTAGTGTTTTAACTCAATAGTTCTTTTGATATTCTTATCTTGTATTTCAGGATATTTCAGAAGAATACCAAGAAATTTTTCTGCAGTTTTTCCCGTAATAATATCATAAGCATTTACTGCATCTTTAATTTCGAATGTATGAGTCGTCATTGAAGCAACATCCATTTTCTTTTGCGAAATCAATTCGAGAAAAGATTGCATATTTCTGTTTTCTGTCCAGCGAACAAATGCCGGTGGATAATCTTGACCTAATTCTTCGTAGAAAGCATCATATCTTCCGGGTCCATAACTGCAAGAGATTGTAATTTCAAGTTCTTTTTGGTAAAACGGTGAACGCTGAATGTTCATTCCAATAGCACCGACAACAACGACTCTCCCTTTCTTTCGGGCTAATTGAATTGCAAGTTCCATCGGTTCGTTTGAACTTGTACTTGCGGTGATAATAACAGCATCACATCCTAATCCTTTTGTAAACGCATTTACATTTTTTACATAATCATTGCTACTTGGATATGTTGCATCACAACCATATTTCTTTGCCTGCTCGAATAATGTTTCGTCAATATCCATACCGACAACATTGCATCCCGATGCCTTAAGCAGTTGTACTGTAATTTGTCCTAACAAGCCCAAACCAATAACAGCGACATTTTCACCTAAGCGGACATTTGCCTGCCGAACTCCTTGCATAGCGATTGAGCCAAGTGTTGTATAGGATGCATCTTCAAAACTGACATTTTCGGGAATTTTGCAAGCTAAATTTTTAGGTATTGCAATATATTCAGCATGATTTGCATATCCCGCACCACCACAGGCAACCCGGTCACCGACAGCGAAATCATCGCAATCAGTTTCGACGACAACTCCTGAAGCACTATAACCCAATACCTTGTAGTCTTCGAGTTTTGACATCACCCGGTCGTAAGTGGATTTTATTCCTTCTTTTTTGACAAAATCCAAAACGAGCTTAACTTGTTCGGGTTGCTTTTTTGCTCTTTGGAGCAGTGAAGATTGGGCATTGGTAACGGAAGTTTTTTCCGTTCCTGCACTGATTAAAGAGTAAGCCGTTTTGACCAAAATCCCGTTTTTCGGGCATTCCGGAGCGGGAAGTTCTTCAACGAGCATTTCCCCTGATTTTTGATATTGAACTACCTGAAGCATAAAGTTTTCACAAAATTATCAATTTAACAAACCAAACAATTTTCAAATTTAAGAATTTAAGAGGAATTAACTTGAAAAGAATTGTATTAGAAAATTTTGAATGTTCTTAATATCTTCAAATTCAAATATTTTTTATATCTTGCAAATTGCATTTAGGTACAATTAAACGTATATGTCTGAAAAAGAACAATTAGCACTAAGGATAAATGAACTTACGGGCTGGAATGTTAATCTTGCCCGTATGAAAATTGTAACCGATACTTCCGATTGGATGAATATCACACGCGGTGATGTCATGCGAATCGGTTTGTGCGATTGCGAGTTCGTCATACGTGGTAATATGCGTGAACCAAGATTTGGAATAGACGACCAGCCGAAATACTGGGTTTTCCATGCTGTTGATTTAAAAACCGGTGAAGAAAAAATCATTAAGACCGTTTTCCATGAAGAATTTATAGCGCATATAGGGCTTTTCAAAATTCGTTGTTACCGTGACCCCATCAAAGAAGCTGATGTAATAAATCTGGTAAGAGGTGACGAAAGATTTATGCAGGGACAGGCATATCTCGACACTGCAGGGAACAACGTAAGAGTTATTGATTTTATCCGCGGGAAGTCTATGTTCCATTATATCCCGAGTATCGAGAAGCCCCACGAGCAGTATTTTTATGAAGATTTACCGGTAATTTTAAGAAAACTTCTTGTCAGTATTGAAGGGATTATGTACTTACATGCGAATGGATTTTGCCATGGAGATATTAGAAATGACCATATTATTATTGATGCAGAGGACGGAAAATTCAGGTGGATTGATTTCGATTTAAAGCAGGATGTAACTGATTTTGATTTATGGAGTATTGGTAATATCATTTCTTATGCCGTTGCCAAAGGATTAATTACTTTTGCACAGGCAACCAAATATCACAGGTTTAGCGATGACATCGCAAAAAGTCTTTCAAATGACGATGGTTCCGCATTTTATAATTACAGAATTATGAATTTAAAGAAGCTATTTCCATACATTCCGGAGAATTTGTCAAAGATATTGCAACATTTTATGATAAAACCTATTGCATATTACAATTCTTTTCAAGAATTTTACGAAGATTATTGTGAGATGTTGGAAAAAGATTTTCCTGTTTCAGAAATTTTAAAGGATAATAAATGAATGAAATAGATTATTACAGGAAACCCGCTTGGGCACCCAAGATGCTTTCTGTACAGCGAATCACGGCAATTGACCTTGCACGTTTCGTTGCAATGATAATGATGGTTCAGGGACATGTTATTGATGCCCTGCTGTCTCCTACATATTTTAGTATTAATGAATTTCCGTGGGATATATGGCATTTTTTCCGCGGATTTACAGCACAAGTATTTTTAATAGTATCCGGGACAGTTAGCGTTTTTGCTAATAAACGGCTTGAGGACGGAAAATTAAAACCCGATACATTCAGAAGAAGAGCAAACCTTGCTTTAATACTAATAGCTATCGGATATTTATTTGCTTTTCCCGCCAACAAAATTTGGGACTTGTTTTTCATTGAAGAAAGATTATTGGTTTCCTTATTCCGGGCTAATATTTTACAACTCATCGGCGTCAGTTTGTTATTCGTTATATTGCTTTATCGTTTTACCAGAAGCGATAAAACTCTTGGTAGAATTGCACTAACTATTGCAATTCTTATTTCAGGACTTTCACCTTTTGTTCATCAGATTAACTGGTTTAATTATCTACCGGAATTTTTTGCGGCTTATCTTTCGTTTGAGCATGGTTCTTTTTTCCCGATTTTTCCATATACTGCATTTATGTTTTTCGGGGTTTACCTTGGCACAATTCTAAAAAAAATTGATGCAGAGCATAGGACAAAATTTATAATTATCTGGATAACTCTTGCCGGAATTGTATTAATAGCTTCCGGTAGCGGAATCAGGGAACTATTATGGGATTTTTCGATTAGCATACCAACAAAAATCAATCCCGGTGCCATTATGTCCCAAATTGGCTATGTGTTGTTAGGTATGGGTTTTTGGGCATTTATTTACTCAAAAACAAAAAAATTCTCTTTCTATTATGCCATGTTCGGCAAAAGAGCATTGATGGTTTATATTTTTCATTTGGTTGTTCTTTATGGAACTTCGTGGTTCCCAAGCATCGGAAATATATTTTATCGCCAGATGACTGTTGCCTGGGCTTTATTTTTTGCTGTTTTGATTGAGTTTATTACCTTTGGATTAGTTTATTATTATGAGTATTTGATAAATAAATACGAGAAATTTAATAAATACCATAAACAAGTTGTCGTAGGGATTATTCTATATTTTCTTCTAATTGGAAATATTTGGTTATGGTGATATTTTTTTACTTTTTAAAACTATTGAAGAAAGGAATATATATCTGAACTTATAAACCAATTTTATTAATTCATCTTATTTTCTTACATTTGTACTCGTTGTAGAAAAAGATTAGATTGTTTTTTTTGATAAATGTTCTCGGAAATAATATCATTTAATACATTTTCTGAATTTATTTAAGGATTATAATTATGAGGTCCTCATTACGAAATTGGATATTAACTTTTATTTTATTTTTTATAACCTGTACTATTCAAGCACAGCCGGTAAGCGATAGTGTTTACTATCAAAGATCATTTTATTTATGCAAAGTCTGGGGACATGCAAAATATTACCATTCCGAAATATGCTATGGAACAATAAAATGGGACGATGCTTTGCTAAAAGCCATTTCGGATGCAAAAAATTGCGGAACAAATGAAGAATTCAATGATTCATTGATTTCAATGCTTACTTTTGCAGGAAAACCGGTAAAAAATCCAATACCTTTACCAGAGGTTCCTGACAGTTTGAACAATATTTTGGATTACGATTGGACTCAATCGGATTTTTTTTCCAATAATGTTAAAGATATGCTTGACACAATCAATCAAAACATTTCTTTTCGATCCAATTATTATATATATGCTACCCCGGGTGTTGGAAATCCAATTTATATAAGAGACACATCCTACTTTAATACACCGGTTTTTCCATCGGAAGAATTGAGATTCTTGGCTTTGTTCCGGTACTGGAATGCTATTAATTACTTTTATCCGTATAAAAATATCATGGATAATGACTGGGATTCAACCTTAAAATATTTGATACCATACTTTGCAAAAGCAGAAAATTCCATTGATTACACATTATGCTTAAGAAAATTACTTGCCAGGATTAATGATTCTCATTCTTTTCTTTATAGTACCGTTAACTCGCAATGGGAAGGAAGTTACGATATGGTACCACCTTTTACTATCCGTTACATAGAAAATGAAACGGTTGTGACAAAAGTGTTACCCGGAATTGATGATATATCACCCGGTGATATTGTAAAGGAAATTGACGGACATGACATATATACTCTTCGTGACAGCTTAAGAGAATTCTCCTACGGTTCAAATGATATTATTATTGAGAGAAATTTAAATGATATTATTATGAATGGAGAAGAAGGGGAATATCCTCTCGCAGTTTTTAATGGGACAGGTTTAAAGTCTACCACCTTTACCAGAACTACAGATAATTTTGAAGCTCTTAATACTGATGAATCTCCAAGCTGGAAGGACACAGTAGTGAATGATGGATGTACATTTGGGATTGTTGATATGGCGAAATTGCAATCTGAAGAAGTGCCGCAAATGTTTGAAGACCTGTGGGATATGGATGCTATTATATTTGACATTAGAAATTATCCGAACGGAACTCTTTGGGATATAGTCAATTATATTTTCAAATATCCTATAAATATTGCAAATTTTACAATTCCAATACTTTATTATCCCGGAAGATTTAACTGGACTGAAGCTTACATTGGCAATGGTACGAGTATGCCATATTCAGGTACTATCATAATGCTATTTGATGAAAGAACTCAAAGTCAGGCAGAATACACCTGTATGGGACTGGAACAATTTGAAAATTCCATTAAAATAGGCAGTACAACAGCCGCCGCAGATGGAAATGTTTCCTATGTCTATTTACCCGGTAGAGCAGTAGCTTATTATACCGGTATTGGCACATATTATCCTGATTACACTCCTACACAAAGAATCGGCATTATACCGGATATAGAAGTAAATCCAACAATAGCCGGAATAAAAGCAGGCAGGGACGAAGTTCTCGAACGTGCTTTGGATTGTTCTTTAATCTCGGGGATTGACGAAAGAAATATTTCCGAAAATATAAAAATATTTCCAAATCCTTTTGTCAATTCATTCAAATATTCGTTAACTGAGGATAGGAAACAATATCATATTAACCTTGAAATTATTGATTTACTTGGCAGAAGCAGAATGAAATTTGATGATTGTATGCTGCAAGGAGAAATAGTTTTAGCAGGAATTGAAACCGGAACATATATACTCAAAGCAACAACCGGGAATACAACGACATGTAAAATACTTATTAAATATTGATATATTTGAAAAAAAATCATAAAAATTTAATTATATTTCATAATATATTCAGGAGCAAATAACCGCTGTTCCTCTTTGTGATATTTAAAAAACAACGATATTATCGTTTTTACACTTTTCTATGTAAACTTTACTTTGCATTACTTTTTAGATTAAAAGATTTTAAAAAATGGGGATTAAAAATGAAATATTTATTTTCATTTTTTATTGCTTCTTAATCTATCTTATATTATATTAGCTTTTTTATAAATATTATTTATAAGAATATTGTTGTTTTTTATTTCGGAAATTAAAAAGTCATGGAAATATTCATTATTGCAGTAGCAATAACTTTAGCTTTTTATTGTGCTTATTTGTCTGCAGCACTTTCTTCACTTTCGCAAGAAAAGTTAGATGCCTTGCGGGATTCTCAGGATAACGAGAACATTGAATCGGAAAATAGTAACAATGTATCCGATGTTTTACATAATAAATCTTTACTTTCGACCCATAACATAACTCGTCGAATTGAGAATAAAAAATATGAAAAACTTCACAATCTAAAATTACATTATGATGAATCCGAAGAATCGTTTTTTATTGTTGAGTTAATGCTCTACATTGCGGCATTTATTTTATTAAGCATCCGGCTCTTCTTAAACGAATATGCCTGGTACTATATTCTTCTATTCGGGATTTTAACATTTGTTCTAATAGCCGTCATCAGGTCAATTGCATGGGCTTTGGGAAGCCGTTTTGCCGACAGAGTTGCAGTTAAGATGACCGGTTCACTTTCTTTTCTCAATTTTATAACGGCTCCTTTTCACAATCTTCTCAATAAAATAATCGAAGGAATAAGCGGTAAGGAAATGGAAGAAGCTTCAAGAGATGAATTAAATGCGATGTTTGAAACTGCCCATGAAGAAGGTTCAATTGAAACAGATGAGTATAGAATATTAAAGAATATAATGCATTTCAGCGATGTTCTCGTTACAGACGTCATGACTCCGCGTACTATGCTGTTCAGTTCTCATGCTGATTTGACAGTAAATGACGTTGTAAATCTTCCCGAAATACAGATGTACTCACGTTTTCCTATTTGGGATGGCAATTCGATTGATGACGGCATTGTTGGTTACGTTATATCAAAAGATGTGCTGTATGCCGCTTTGAAAGGTAAATCAACAAAGAAACTCAGGGAATTTTCAAGAGAAGTTTATATAATTCCGGAAAATGCTTCATTGGACAAAGCTTTAGAACAGTTTTTGCAAAGGAGACAACACTTAACAATTGTAGTTGACGAATATGGAGGAGTCGAAGGTATATTGACTATGGAAGATGTACTGGAAACAATACTTGGTGTTGAAATAGTTGACGAAGTTGACAAAATTGTTGACTTACGGGAAGCGGCTAAACACCAAAGAGATAAACGAATAGCAAACTTTCAGTCCGGGCGTACAGAATAAAGAGCTTACAAAACTATAAAGTTCAAAAAATAAATTTAAGAATTGAAAATTGTGTATATTTTCTTTTCGTTTATTAATTAGAAAAAAATAAAGGTGTAATGAACATTAAAAAAGTTACTGTTTTCTGTGGAGCCAGTAAAAAATGCAAAGAAATATATTTGGAGCAAGCAGCTAATCTTGGTAAATCTCTTGCGAAAAGCGGCAGAGAGATTATTTACGGTGGTGGTAACATCGGCTTAATGGGTCATCTGGCTGACGGAGCATTGTCAGAAGGAGGAAGGGTTACAGGAATCATCCCAAATTTTTTACAAGACCTTGAACTTGGTCATAAAGGTATTGCTGAATTAAGAGAAGTTGACAGTCTGCACATAAGAGAAGAAGTTATGATGACGGAATCGGATTGCATCATAGCTCTTCCCGGAGGTATAGGTACTTTTTCAGAACTTCTGCAGGCAATTACATGGAAAAGACTTTGGCAGATTAATTCAAAAATCATTATCGTTAACACAGACAATTACTTCGAACCTCTCATTTCACAGCTAAACAAAGCTTTGGAAGAACAATTCCTTAAAAATGAGTTCTCAAATCTTTGGACAGTTGTATATTCAGACGAAGAAGCAATGCTTGAGTTAGATTAAGCATAAGTATATAATACCGGCATTGCAAGCAGAACGAAGCAATCCAATAATTTCATTTCATAATATATTGCTGATTTTCTAACGGATTATCATCAATGGTACACTTACATTGATGTTATCTGTTGAAGCAATTATATAATAGATTCCTGATTGTAGTAAATCGTTTTCAAAGTTGAAAGTATGTATACCTGCATCAAGTTGTTTGCTATTAATAATTGCAACCGTATAGCCGAGTAAATCAAAAATTTTAATTTTAACAGGGCATGTGTACTGCTTTGCTAAATAAACCTTAATGGTAGTTTGATAATCAGTAGGATTCGGATTTATTTCTAAGTTCAAACTCCCTGATGGTTCATACTTTTCATTAATTTCACTTGCTGGTCCATCCCAAAGGCATCTTATACATAAGCCGACGGACTTTAAAAATGAAAATGCGGATAAAGAGCCAACTCCCAATTCAATAATCGGTGCATTGGCTAAATCGGTTTGCTCGGAAGTCCAGAAATAGGTTCTTGTATCAGCATACATAGAACTTTCCCTGAAAGTACCATACATTGTACATCTGTACCCGGTCAGTAAAGCATCGAAACCGGACTCTCCTCCCTCAAGCATTTTAGTATAAGGGTTTGTATTGCCGAGATAGGCAAAAAATTCATTCCATTCGGTATTTGAAGGAATATGCCAACCCTCGGGACAAATACCGCGAACAGGTAAAGTAGGTTGTCCCGACCAAAATTGCATAGCTTCTTCCCATTCATAAAAGCCGCCCCGTTTCATTTTTCCTCCAACTCCGTCGCAGTTACCTATATCATTATCCCAGCAATACTTTTCAATTACTCCGTTGTCTGACATTTCCGCACCTGCTTTTGTTGAAGGAATAATTTCGCCGATATTCAAATTCTCAGCCATCCAGACCTGAGTACCAATGACTACTGTTCTATAGGTCTGCCCGTCGCGAGAATCCACAAGAACATCACCTGGCTGCCATTGTGCATTTGAATTGATTGTGAACGCAAATAGTATAAGTAAGTAAAAAATATTTTTCATGGCATACTCCTTTAAATTTCAATTTTTAGTAAAAATTCTATAACGAATTTACATTTTTTTTATAATAAAACAAAAGAAAAATTATGAGTAAATTATCAATATCAAAAACCGGTTCCTGGAGAAGAAACCGGTCAGCTTATTTATGTCATTATATAAAAAAATTACTTAGGGTTGTGTAGAAAATTTTTCTGTAAAACATCATTAGAAAGAACGACATCTTAAGCTAATGGCAATATATTTCATTTAAGTTATCTCAAAAAATATATTATGTAAACAGCTAAATAATTGCTGTGTAAAGTAAATAATTATATGTAAATTGAATTGCTTAATGATTCTTGAATAACAAAAAAAAAATTGTTACTTAGATTTTGTGATAAAAATAAGGGGAATTTATGAAAACAGAGAATTTTTTGCAGAAGTTTTTACCGGTCTTCGTAGCCGCTTTTCTTGTTGATTTTTTAATCAAAACAATTATAGGTTTAATCAGATGGGGAACACTTGATTTTTACTGGGAAAGCTCACTGACTTTAGCGGTAACTATTGCTTCTGTCTATACCATTTTTGAACTGAGGAAGAAGAAATAAGAACTATCAAAAAGTTCGGAACTTTCGGAAAGTTACCCTTTTTCTTTAAATTTGTTGTGATAAAATAATTGTTTGATCAAAAAGATTTGCGTTTCTATTTCTCCAGCAATTTCTTAGTCATCTCTTTCAATACTTTTCTGAATTCCGTCAAATCATCTTTTTCTAAAGTGCCTTTTTCGGATTTTATTGGTTTTAATTTTCCGTTTATAATTTCATTTAATGTTATTTCGATTTCAGCATTTTTGCTTTGTTTTGTAAAAGTACCGGAAATATATCCTCTAACTAAAAAATTGTCGAGTGCTTCTATTTCGAGATAGGATGGCGGTTTGTGATTTTCTATAATATATAGATTGAATATTGTATAAATAGTATCCCTTGTCGGAATATCATAAACAACATAATCGGGAGAATCCTTTGCTTGTTCAAAAATGCTTTCAACGGCATCATAAGAAGAAATAATGGGACGTTCGAATAAATCCCATTTGGGAAAATAACTTGGATTGTCCTTATATTCCAAACCTCCGACAATCATTGTAGGAACCGGAAAAATTCGAAAAGGTGCTTCACTGTTTGCATATAAGTTAGAATCCTTTACCGCTACAGCTAATGCCCTCTGAAAAGCTTTAAGCAATGCCGGGTCTATAAGTTGTGAACTGTCTTCCTGCATATAATGAATATTTGCAAAACCTTCGCCGATATTTCTGTTGCTTGTGTTTTTGGTATCAACTAAATTAAGCTCTACCCTCAACATATTATGAATTCTGCTTATGTTCAGAAAAAGTATAAAATCGGCTTTCATAGTGTCGGCTATAATATTTAATTGAGGTTTCAATCCGTCTTTTGTCATCAATTTAGCTAATGAATCACGTAAAACAGTAGGTATTAGCAAATATTTTTCAGAAACCAAAGCGGCAAGGTTAGCAGCGGCTTCCACTTTATAGTTTGTTATTGATTCAGTTTTCTGGCCGAATTTGATATTCCCCATTAACAACAATTTTTTTTCACCGCAATTCAACAACTGGGTAATCCCGGAAATTGAACTCAAGAACACTATCAACACTAATAATTTTTTCATCTGTATTTATCCACAAAATTTATTTAATTCTAAAATCAATACCAGTTGTATGAATATTATCATTTAGGATTGAAATTTTTCAATCCCTGCAATCAAATATGAAGGATAAACGTATTTATAATTTTTTCATTATAATGAAGTCCACCCGAAATGTTTATTTATTTACATAATCATCAAAACTGAATAATTGAGTATCATTCGGATTCATAAAATCCCTGATTGCTTTTAAGCGGTTTCTTTCATCATAATCATATGCTTTTAACATCAATATTTTTGAGGATAAACCCATCAATTTTTCTTTCACTCCCCTAACCTCAATAATATTGCCCCGGTTATCCATTTTGTACTTAAGTTCGTCAAATTTAATAAACAATGGGTCATCTGCTCCTGAAATGACTGACTCACGAACCTCGGAAATTGTCAAATCATAATTATAATAAAAAGAGATTTTCTTTTTAAAATTTTCTCTTTGCTCTATTACTTCCAAAATTAAACCATTTTCATCATATTTATAATCCCTGGTTACTTCCATTCCTGAATAAACATGTGAAATCCTTTTTTTGATTATTTTTCCGGTTCTGTCATATTCATAGGAATAATTAATGCAAGGTTGCTTTCTGTCTTTAACAAAAAAAGAAGTTGCTTTAATTACATCACCGAACATTAAATCATAATTGATTATTGGTTTTGAATCCATATATAATTCACATATGTCATAATTTGTCCCGCTAAGAGATGGCTCCCCTTTTAATTGTTCTAACTGACAAAACAACACTGTAAATATTAGGAAAAATCCCATAAATAAATTCATCTTTTTCATATACCCCCCTATTACTCATTTATTTTTTTTTCTAAATAATACTATAGAAATTTATAAATTTATTTTAGCAATTATTAAGCCAAACTTTCAAATTGCATGAGGAATAATTAAAAAATATTAATTATAAAATTCTGCTTTTTTTGTGTTTTTTTTGTTAAATTTATTTCTTGTAAATGAGGTTTAACTATGGAATTTTCGGAAATTTGGATTGATACTCCTTTTTGCCGATGTTCTGCGTGTTTACGGGTAGAAGATTAAGAATTTTGTTATCTCAAAAAATCGTTAGATATCTTATTAAAGATAGTCCCGGTAGAATACAATGAACGAAAAAATATATAATGCAGGAATTGACTTAGGTTCTACGACAGCGAAAATATCAGTTCTAGAAGAAGGACATAAGTTGATTTATACTAATTATAAAAGACATTTGGGCTCAGTAAATAAGTCTTTGATTGAAATATGTCAGGATTTAGAAAATGAGTTCGGCAATGTCTATTTGAGTTTTGCAATTACGGGTTCTGCCGGTCTTGGAGTTTCCGAAAAAAACAATTACCCCTTTATTCAAGAACTTATAGCATCAACTGATTTCATTGAAGCATTCTACCCTGACGTAAAAACACTAATTGATATTGGTGGAGAAGATTCAAAAATCATCTTTTTTGAAGCGAACAAAGGACATGACCTGAGAATGAATGGAAGCTGTGCCGGAGGTACCGGTGCTTTTATTGACCAGATGACATCGCTACTCGATATATCATTAGATGAATTCGACAAATTGGCTTCTTTTCACAAGGAAATTTATTCGGTTGCTTCACGATGCGGAGTGTTTGCCAAAACAGATGTCCAAAACCTTATTTCCAGAGAAATCCCAAAACCGGACATCTGTGCTTCCGTTTATGAAGCTGTTTGTCTTCAAATAAAGAATTCCCTTCTTCGAGGAAAGAAAACAATTCCTAAGGTTCTATTATCAGGTGGTCCCTTGACTTTTCTTCCAAATATGAGAAAAACACTTGTCAAGTTATTCGAATTAAATGAGACAGACTTTGCTTTTTTTAATAAGGCACAATTCATTCCTTCCATCGGTGCCGCAATAAGTGAAACGGAGACAAGAAAAACAATAAGAGTTGAAGAACTTATATCCAATTTAATACGAACCGAAAAAATTGAGATGGTATCGGATTCGAACATTGAACCATTATTCAAAAATTTTGATGAGTTAACAGAATGGAAGGAATTCAAAGCTACAGCAAAAGCCGAAAGAGTTGAACTTAAGGAATTGAATGGTAAAAAATGTTACCTCGGTATTGACAGTGGTTCAACAACAAGCAAAATTGTTCTAATAGATGAAAAAGGTAGAATCGCATTTGATTACTATCAAAATAACGGCATTAGTTCGATTGACACCGTAAAGCAGGGACTAATTCAATTAAAAGAGAAACTTATTAAAGATAATATTAAAATTCAAATAGGAGCAGAAGCAGTAACGGGATACGGAGAAGATTTGATAAAATCTGCTTTCAATTTTCAATATGGACTTGTTGAAACTTTGGCTCACTACCGGGCTGCAAAGGAATTTGATACAAATGTAAGTTTCATACTCGACATCGGTGGGCAGGACATGAAAGCTATTTTCGTTAAGGACGGAATAATACAGAATATTGAAATCAACGAAGCATGTTCTTCGGGTTGTGGCTCGTTTATTGAAACGTTTGCAAATTCTTTGGACTATAGTGTTGAAAAATTCTCCATGATTGCATGCGAAGCAAAAACTCCATGTAACTTAGGTACACGATGTACGGTTTTTATGAATTCAAAAGTCAAGCAATCTTTCCGACAGGGTTCGCCGATTTCCGATATATCCGCAGGATTGGCATATTCGGTGATACAGAATTGCCTTCATAAGGTATTGAAAGTCTATGATACAAAGATTTTAGGTAATAATATTATCATTCAGGGAGGTACCTTCAAAAATAATGCTATTCATCGTGCATTTGAGAAAATTTCGGGCAAAAAAGTAATAAATCCCGATATATCCGAGCTGATGGGAGCATACGGAGCCGCACTTTATGCCAGAGAAATGAAATCCCAAAAGCAGAGCTATTACGACCTTGATAGTATTGAACATACAAGCGATTATTCCGTAAAATACATAAATTGCAAATCCTGTGATAATTTTTGCAAAGTCAGTAAGCTTACTTTTCATAATGAAAATATTTTCTTTACAGGAAACCGTTGTGAAAATGTTTTCAGCAATAATGGAATAATGCAGACAGCAGAAGGCAGAAAGCAGACAACAGATGCTAAACTACAGGGTGAAAATTTAGTTGAGTACAAATATAAATTGCTGTTTGAACGCGAGACAAACTCAAAACAAAGGACGGGACTACCTGTAATAGGTATTCCAAGAGTATTGAATATGTACGAAAATTATCCGTTTTGGCACAAACTTTTTACTGATTGTGGTTTTAAAATCATACTTTCCGAGGCACCGAAAAAAAATAATATTCATTTGGGTTCCGGAACCCTTATGTCTGATAATATCTGTTTTCCCGCTAAAATAATACATGGACATATTTTCGATTTAATTAACCAAAAAGTTGACAGGATATTTTACCCTGTTGTAAACTTCGAGAAAAAGGAATTTGAAGAGATGTCGAATTGTTTTAACTGCCCTATTGTAACCGGATACCCTGATGTAATAAAAAGCTGCATCAATCCGGCTTCTTACGGCATTGAAACAGATACCCCGAATATCAATTTCAAAGATACAAAATTACTAAAGCAATCCTGCTATAATTATTTCTCCGGATTCGGAATAGACAATAAGACCTTCAATAAGGCATTCGCTTCTGCATTAAAGCATGAAAAGGAATTCAAAGAGGAATTAAAAACAAGGGCAATTGAGATACTTATTAAAGCCGTTGCTCAACGAAGAAAAGTATTCGTTTTGGCACAGCGTCCATATCAAATTGACCCGGCTATAAATCATGACATACCGAAAATGTTCGCCGATTTAGGTTTTGATGTAATTACTGAGGATTCCATCCCTTATCGCAAAGAAGACAGGAACGGTAATATGAATGTCCTTACTCAATGGACTTACCCTAACCGATTATATAAAGCTGCTCGATGGACTTTGAAGTATGATAACTTAGAATTTGTCCAGCTTAACAGCTTTGGCTGCGGACCTGATACGATTTTAATTGATGAAATTAAGGAAATATTCGCAGAGCATGGGAAAAACCACGCAGTAATAAGAATTGACGAACATTCGGCTCCCGGCTCTTTAAAACTTAGAATCCGTTCATTAATTGAATCAATAAAACTGAGGGACATGCAGGTTAATAAGACAAAATCGAAGATGAGCAGGATAAGCACAAAACCATTTACCAAAAGCGATAGAGGTAGATTAATTATCGTCCCTTTCTTTTCGATGTTCCATTCGGCTTATGCTTCTGCTGCTTTTAAGTCCATGGGATACAGAGTCGAACAATTAGCGGAATCGAATCAGCTTTCGATTGACTTAGGGCTTAAATATGTCAACAATGAGATTTGCTACCCTGCAACTTTAATCATTGGAGATATTTTACAGGCACTGGAATCGGGTAAATATGACCTAAATAAAGTTGCGGTTGGTATTACGCAAACAGGCGGACAGTGCAGGGCTTCAAATTATCTCCCACTGCTTAAAAAGGCAATGGTTAAAAAAGGATACCATAATGTCCCTGTTATCGGGGTTACACTTTCAAATCAAAAATTGAACGAACAGCCGGGATTCAAATTAAATAAATTCAAATTGACGATGCAGGCATTGACCGGATTAATATATGGCGATGCAATTTCGAAAATGTATTACTCCATTGCACCAAGAGAGATAAATAAAGGAGATGCAAAAAAGATTTCAGAAAAATATGCCGCACTTGCACAAAAAGATATTGCAAAATCGAACAAAAAAGGACTATTACAAATACTGAAACAAGCTGTTGTCGAGTTTAATAATATTCCAATAAAAAACACTTCCGTTCCAAAGATTGGAATTGTTGGCGAAGTTTATGTTAAATACAATTCGATTGGCAATAACCATACTATTGCTTATCTGCTCGAGCATGGGATTGAACCGGTAGTTCCACCAATCGTCAATATGTTTACACAATGGTTTGTCAATATTAATATTAAGAATGAAAAACTATTGGATAAGAGACCAATAGCAAGTGCTTTGACAAATATGTTAGAGCCATATTATAATAAACTTGAAAGCAGTTTTGAAGAAGTCCTAAAAGATTTTAAGTTCTTTACTCCACAACATTCAATAAAGAATTTGGCAAACTACGCAAAAGAAGCCCTTAATCTTTCGGCTCATTATTTTGGTGAGGGGTGGCTTATTGCCGGTGATATTATTGCATTTTCAAAGGATGGTATAAATAATATTTTATGTCTGCAACCTTTCGGGTGTTTGGCAAATCACGTTGTTGCCCGTGGCATAGAAAACAAATTAAAAGAGATTCAACCCAATTTAAATATTTTATATCTTGACATTGATGCAGGCGTAAGTCCCGTTAATCTCCACAATCGTTTGTATTTACTAATTAAAAATGCACAGAGAGAGGTGAGTCAAGAGAGAAAACATATTAATAAAATATTAGAGAATGTCGAGTTATGACTTGTTGAACAAACGGGAATAATATTGCTTAATGGAGCATTAATTGTAATATTATGTTACACTTTAATTTTTCAAAATCAACTGATTTCTAAATAACTCATTATTAAGTTTTGTTTGTTAATTTTTTGCTTTATCACACTTTTATTTATAATTTAGTTTTTTGATTACATTACTCTGTGAGGTATTTATGAAAAATTTGTTCTTATTATTAGTTATGCTGTTTATGGTTGTTTCTTCTTCCAATGCAGCAGTCGTTAAAATTGACAATGGAATCCCCGGAGGCAACAGCTATATGCAAAACCGCTCTTTCTTTGAAGAGTCATTTGTCCTAACTCCCGCAGGTTCCTGCACAATTGACAGCATTGTCATTTACCTGTCAGGAACAAGTGCGGTCCGTGATACTCTTTGGATTGTCGGTTTTCCTACCTCTGGTAATCTTTGGCCTACTCAATATATTTGGCATTTCAATACGATAATTGAACCGATAATCTATGATTACGATGGAAATGAGGGATGGAAATCTTTTTATGTTGGTAATACCGGATTACGTTCAGAAGGTACAGATAGAATCGTTATTCAACATCGTTTAAAACCGCAAGGTCCTTGGTTTACTTATGACTCAGACGGAAGAAACTCATCTTATGATTCTTGGATTACTGACCCGTTCACACCAAATCCAAATTTTTTAAATATCGCCGGGACAATTTATTATTATCCTCAAGGAGATTACATGGGAAGATTAATTGTAACATATGATTTTCCTAAAGGGGAAACATCAGATACACCTCCGCCACCATATCTTGTAGATGTTTCTTCCTCGATTGGTCTTAGCGGTAGAGGGATGTCCTCTGTTGTGGACTGGAACAATGACGGTTGGGACGATATTGAAAACGCAGGAAGTTTTTTTGTGAACAATAAGGGCACCTTTCAGAATATTAATTCACAAATAACTATACAAAGAGGAAATACCACATGGGGAGATATTAATAATGATGGTTTGCTTGATATGTTTGTAGCACTCAGCTGGGGAAATGACAAAGTGTATTTGAATGATGGAAATAATACTTATACCGACATAACGGCAACAACGACAATCGTTAATAATTACCCGGCAATGACACCAATTTGGCTGGATTACAATAATGACGGACTGTTGGATTTATTCATAGCAAACAACAGGTCAAGCGATGCTCAGGGTAATGAAACGTATTACCCCGACCAGCTTTGGAAGAACAATGGAGACAATACATTTGCAAATGTAAGAACTGAATCGGGAATTTCAACAGGTGAACCGGCTGCAAATTATGATTGCTATGGTGCTCAGGCGGCGGATTTCAATAATGACAATTTTACAGATATTTTTGTAGCAAATTACCGGTTAGCACCAGATAATTTATATAAAAATAGCGGGGATTCGACATTTAGCGATGTTGCGGCTCAAACAGGAGTCCAGGGAGTAGCAACAGCAGTTCCTTATTATTTCGGTCATGGTATGGGTTGCGAATGGGGGGATTTTAATAATGATGCATATATTGATTTATGCGTCGGTAACCTTGCCCATACTGATTCGAGAGGACAATATTCAAATCCATCATTAATATTTAAAAATAATGGTCCGCCTGATTGGAATTTTACTGAAGTTCATAAGGGTATGGGACTAAAATTTTACGAAGGGAATGCAGGTGTCTTGTGGCTTGATTTGGATTTGGACGGATATCTCGACTTATGGCACGGGCTTTACAGCGGAGGTATCAATCATTTGTATATGAATCAGGGTCCACCGGATTTTAGATTAAAGGAAATAACCTGGGTAAGCGGTTCGATAGTAGCAGACGCATGGACTGCCTCGAGAATTGATTATGATAATGACGGGGATTTGGATTTACTGATTTACGGAAGTTTGTACCGCAACGATATGCCACGCAAAGGAAAATGGCTTGAACTTGTGCTTTCGGGCAGTCCTAGTAATAATGTAAATATGGATGCTTATGGTTCAAAGATTACTGTTTATTCAGGAGATAAGTTGTTCCATCGACAACACTCGGGAAGTGCAGGTGGCTCACGCTGTATGCAAAACAGCAACTATATTCATTTTGGGTTTGGAGAAATTCAACAAATTGACAGTATCGTTATAGTCTATTCAAACGGAAATAATTATAAAATTACAGGTATAGTTCCAAATGCAAAATATCATATTCCATACATGGGAACTCCTGAACGGCTCGGTTTGGCAACACCTGCTCTTAAGTATCCAAAATCTTTCGAGAGCAGAATTAGCAAAGATGTAAAATTTGAGTGGCACGAATCAGCCGGAGCAGAATTCTATATTATTGAAATTGATGATGAACCTAATTTTGATGGGATTCCTATAATCAGGTATTATTCGGATATACCATCGTTTGATAAAGGTTTTGATACGAATAATACTTGTTGGTGGAGAGTTAAAGCAATGTCAGAATTTCCTTCAGATACTTCTGAATGGTCATCTGTCTGGCAATTTACAATCGGACTGGCAAAACCTACCATTCCTTCCTTGGTTACTCCCTCAGATAATTCGGTAGATGTATCTGCATTGACTCAATTTAATTGGACACCGGTTTCTTACAATTGTAAATATTGTTCCAAAAATAGTTACGAAATCCAGATTTCCGATAATCCGGATTTTGCCGGAACAGATATTGTGAATTATAATCAATTACCCGATACTGCTTTAAAGCTAATTGTTCCCCTTCAACCGGGGACTGAATATTTTTGGAAAATCAGGGGAATGAACGAAGTTCAACCCGGAGATTGGTCTCAGGTCTTCACTTTTACAACAAAATTGTTACCTCAAAAAACCATATTGAACGAACCGTTAGATGAAGCGATTGATGTTGAAGAAAGACCAAGATTTACCTGGACTGAAATGCAAAATGCGGAAACTTACCATCTTCAAGTATCTCAAGATATGGATTTTGATAACATTATTTACGAAACGGAAAAAATTAAATCCACTTCATTCAAAAATTTAGCAGTTAAGCTCACAAGCGGAACCGAACATTATTGGCATGTTCGGGGAGCAAATGACGGAGGTTTCGGTGATTGGTCCGACACGTGGAGTTTCACTGTAAAAGGCATTCCACCATCAGTTGAAGAGTTACTTAACTCTTTAACAAAAATTGAAGTATTTCCAAATCCTGTAACTAATTTATTAAATTTGAAATTAAATCTTCCTATATCAGGAAATATTTTTATCAGATTATTTAATATAACAGGTTTGGAATTAGAACGTCATAATGTATATGTTGATAAATTTAAAGATGAAGTGATAGGTTTTCAAATAAAAGATTTGCCAAATGGAATTTACTATTGTCAAATCATATGCGGAAAAATAAATAAAACCGTTAAATTTGTTATTATCGATTAATACAAAGAAGAGGATTTTTCTGAGATTTAGGCAAAGACAGGAAAACAATAAGGATTGGTGGATAATTTATCATTGATGAAGGAATGAATTCCTGGTATGGAAAATTGATTTAAATTGTAAAAATTAAAAAATTATATTTATAAGAATGATATGAGAACAATAATTTGGATTTTATTTTTGTTGTCTGCAACAAATCCCTTTTTACATAGTCAGGTGAGTCCGGACAATAGTATTAAGACAAGTGATACTTCATGGACTGTCTTCAACACTAAGAACTCCGGCATTCCAAATGATGTTATTAGGGACATTGCTATTGACAGAAACAGCAATAAATGGATTGCAACATTTGGCGGATTAGCAAAATTTGACGGAAAAAACTGGACAGTTTACAACACATCAAATTCCGGAATTCCATCAGATACTTTAAGTTCAGTGGAAGTTGATTTTAATCAAAATATCTGGATAACATCACTGACAAACGGTTTTGCCAAGTTCGACGGAAAAACATGGGAAACATTCACAACAAAAGATTCTCCTTTGCCTACTTCAGAAACATGGTCTATTGAAACCGACAATGATGATAATATCTGGGTTTGTACATCAGGAAAAGGTATTGTCAGAATAGCCGGAAAAGACTGGATTAATTACAATACCTTGAATTCAAAAATCGAGAACAATTATGTAACAAGTATTTTTGTTGACCAAAATGATAATAAATGGTTTACTCCGGTAAATGGAGGATTGATATTATATAAAAATAATTTTTGGAAAGTTATAAACTCAAAAAACTCAAAATTACCCCAAGACCACATTATGTCATTTTATGCAGATGATATTGGTACCTTTTGGATGGGAACTCTTCCCGGAGTAGGTCTAATCAAAGTTGCTGATACTACGTGGACATTTTACACAGAAATTAATTCCAATATTCCAATAAGCGGAGTTTCTTCCATAACACAAGACTATAAACGTAATATCTGGTTTGCTGCATTCAACAGCGATTTGGAACAATATATTCCTTTGGGCTTTGTGAAATTTGATGGAACTAATTTTATACATTATCACAAAGATAACTCCCCCCTACCAACAAATGACATCACAGTTATTGCAACCGAAAAAAATGGCAATATTTGGTTGGGTACTAACTTTGAAGGATTAGTATTACATAAGGAGTGAACCTGAAAACTAAGAATCAGCAAAGCAGTTACATCATTTTTCTTTGAACTGTGAACAGTCTACTGACAACTTACAACTGACGACTGACGACTGACAACTGACGACTGACAACTGACAACTGACGACTGACAACTGTATTCCTTAACTCCCTAATCCGAAATTCCTGAATGTATAGATGAATGAGAGCATAAAGAATCTTTGAAGAACATTGGTTTCAGTATCTTCAATATATATATCCGATACATTACGATTAATCGAATTATTTTGATTTAAAATATCAAAACCGGAAAGTCGCAATTCTCCGTTTTTATTAAACATCTTGAAACCGATATATGCATTCCACTGAAAATAATTTGTGTTGTATGCTTCAGACAATCCGGAATAATATTGATGAGATAATTCGCTTTGCAAAACAAAAAATTCACATAAATACAAATTAACTCTGAAGTTGCTTCTTTGACCGAAATATTGAGTATTATTGTCAGGAGTTAATGAGTAAGAAACAAAATTGAAATTAGAAAATGACATAAGTGTGAAATCAAATTTTTCGCTTATATTACTTGTAATAACTCCACCCAAACTAAGAGTTTTTGTAAAGGAATTGTTTTGCTTCTCATTATACACTCCCGGTATCTCTGTTTGTTCATTGTATATACCGGGTGTTTTAGTGTACATAAACGATACATTCAGGTTCATGTTGCTTGAAATAAAATTAACCGGAAAACCATAAGCAATAAAACTTCTGAGATTGTAGTAATTATCCAAATTAACTCTTTGAGTTAACTGTACACCCTCCTGAACGAGATATCCGTTTGACAGGACAGTATCGGCACTCATGATTGTCGTCTTTTGTCCAATATAATTATTTGAAAATCTTCCTCCTATATTAAAGAAAAAGTTTGAAGAATTTTCTTCATCTACAGCCATATAATTTGCAAATAAATTATGTGTATAAGATTCTTCCAATAGAGGATTTCCTATAGAAATTTGCAATGGATTATTGTTATTAACCACATCCTGCAATTGTTCTATTGACGGTAAATCGGTTGATGTTCGGTAAAAAATCCTGATATTATTTCTTTTCGTAAACCTGTATTGGTAGCTCGCATTCGGCAAAACATTATTGAAACTCCTATCCGTTATTCCTGAATAGGGATATTGTTGTTCATTATACAGTCTGCTGTTTTGATAAGACAAACCTAATGAAAAATTTGTTTCTTCCTTTTGAAATCTATAGCTTGTGCCTATATTCTGACTTCTATATGTGCTGGCAAAAATGTTAGACAATGTAGTATCAAGTTCATCATATTGGTCTGTTTCGGGATTGAAATTATTTGTTGTTTTATCCGATTTATTTTCATTTAACCTTCCGGAATAATTGAACTGCAACTGGCTGTCTTCTCCTAACGGTTCGGTATAAGCAACATTATAAGACAAATTCAATCCATCTGATACAAGTTCAGAATTCTGATTTAATGTATCGGCTGTTTCAATCTCAGTATAATAATAACTCGTTGCATATAACTCATTATTGCCGTTATTTTCATTATAACCGGGAGTGGCACTGAAGGAAATAGTTCTTCCTTTGCTTTCAAATTTATGGCGCCATAAAATTTCATTTGATAAATCATATCCTAACAAATTAGATTGATAATCATTGTCAGATTTATTTAGTAATCTTTCAAACATGTTTGTATGAGCTGAAGTAATTTGCTGACCTTCATTTTGTTGAAGCGAAAATCTTGGTCTAATCATAATGGAATTGGAAGAATCTATGTCCCAATCAAAACGGAAATTAAATCGGTGATTTATATTTTTACTGGAGGAATTTGTATTTTCTATATAGGTCTGTCCGGCATTTGAAGTTGATATATACTCACGAAAAGTATTATTTATAGCTTCGTTATTTCCATAATTGAAAAAATAACTTCCGCTTACTTTAATTGATTTACCCCAGTCATCACTGTAATTAATACCGAAAGCATTTGTTGATGTTATACCATCCTGATTACCTACAAGAAAATCACCAACACTGCCTCCTCCAAAAAATCTTGGACCTCCGCCTCTTCGCATACCTCCGGCAGGGGATCTCATCATTCCGGGACCTCCAAAGAAAGGTCCTCTTGCCGAACCTGAAGAACTTATTGCTCCCAATATATCCTCAATAGCAAAGTTTTGCTGATTGACGTTATTCGATTGTGCCAATATCGAAATCCTGCTATCTTCACCGAATATATTAAAATTTGTACCTGCCTGATAGTGTTCTTCGTTTCCATATCCTGCATATGCCTTACCGAACTGTCCTCTGCGCATATTCGTACGGGTAATAATATTAAGTGTCTTAGTAGTATTCCCGTCATCAAACCCGGTAAACTGTGATTGTTCGCTTTTTTCATCATAGATTTGAATTTTATCAATTATTTGAGCAGGTAAATTTTTTAAAGCCGCAGTCGGGTCATCTCCAAAAAACGGTTTGCCATCCATCAATACTTTCTTTACATTTTCTCCTTGTGCCTGCACCTTATTGTCCTGTAAAACAACTCCGGGCATTTTTTGCACAAGGTCTTCTGCGGTTGCATCAGGTTGAGTTTTGTAGGCATCTGCATTAAATTGAGTGGTATCCCCTTTAAGCTCTACAGCGGGCATTTGTCCTACTACTTCAACTTCATCGGTTACTGTAGATTGTTCGGTAAGATAGATTTTTGCTAATTTGACATTGGAATTTTTAATTTGAATAATAGTATCGAAAGGTTTATAGCCAATATAGGAACATATCAAATTGTATCTGCCTTTTTCCAAATCCTCAATAGAAAAATAGCCCTTATTATTTGTCAGTGCTCCTGATTTAAAATCTTTGCTGATATGCGATATTGAAACAGACACACCGAGCAGAGGCATTTTATTTGCAGAATCCAATACCGTTCCCGATATCGAAAAACTTTGAGCAAATCCTGTATTAAAAGCAACAAAAAGAACTAAAATCACAATCCTTATTTTCATTTTTTCATTCCACAAATAAATAATATGTGTTTAGACTGAAAACATGGAAAATAAGTTTAAAAACAATAAAAACTATTAATTTTTACCGGTAGTATAATTTCAGATTATCTTCTTGTTAGGTCTTTTTATATAATATCTTGAATGTTAATTAATGTATCAGATATGCAAATCCAAAAACTCAAATTTCTCTCCGCTGAAAAGTCCTTTGTCGCTTAATTTAATTTTCGGAATTACCAAAAGCGCCATGAAGGATAGCGTCATGAACGGAGCATTCAAATTAGAACCGAGTGCTTTTACTTTTTCATTCAACCGCAAATATTTTTCTGCAACTTTTTTCCCGTCTTCTCCGGTCATCAATCCTGCAACAGGTAATGCCAATGATTCAATCTTCCCGGAATCAACAACTGCGAGTCCACCCTTATTTTTAATAACTGCATTTACTGCACAGCACAAATCTTCATCGGTAGTTCCGGCTACAATGATATTATGAGAATCATGAGCCACACTCGAAGCAATTGCTCCTCTTTTCAATCCGATATTTCTAATAAATCCAAGTGCCGGCTTTGTGTCCTTATATCTGTTAACTACGGCAATTTTTAAAATATCATTTTCAGTGTCGGAGATAATATTTGCATCCTTTGTCTTTTCGTCGGCAACAATTTCATTTGTGAACAACTGCCCTTCGATAGCTTCAATAATCCTTATTTTTTTACCTGTTGCTTCAACTGCAAATTCTTCAATACTTTTAAAATTTGTTTTAAAATTATTGATATTTTCAATTTCGACGGATTCAATAAGCGATTTACCGTTCTCTGAAACTTTAATTCCTGAAATATATGTTTGCAAAATATTGAAATTTTCAAGATTATCCACGATGATAAAATCGGCAGAGTCTCCTATTTGTAGTAAACCGGCATCAAGATTATAATGCTTAATTGGATTGAGTGTTGCTATTTTTAGACAGTCAAAAATGTCATAACCAAGTAACACTGCTTTTTTCACTATCATATTGATATGACCTTTAACAAGGTCGTCAGGATGTTTGTCATCGCTGCAAAACATCAGCATATCAGGATGAGACTTAATCAATGGATGAAGAGTATCAAAATTCTTAGCGGCACTCCCTTCCCTAATTAATATTTTCATTCCATAAGAGATTTTTTCGAGGGCTTCTTCGATTTCAAAGCACTCATGGTCAGTACTTATACCCGCAGATATGTATTTCCGGGCATCATCTCCTATCATTCCGGGAGCGTGTCCGTCAACGGGTTTCCCAAGTTTTTTAGCAATCCTGAGCTTCTCCATTACTTCAGGAAATTCATAAAGGACACCCGGAAAATTCATCATCTCGCTTAGATATTTAATTTCATCTTTGGAGAGTAGTTGCCGAATATCATCGGTAGAAATTGTCGAACCCGATGTTTCAAAAGTTGTAGCAGGCACACAGGAAGGAGCACCAAAATAAAATTTAAACGGTACTTTTTTCCCATTTTCAATCATGAAGTTTACACCATCAATTCCCATAACATTCGCTATTTCATGTGGGTCCGATACTGTCGCAACTGTTCCATGAGTTACAGCCAGACGGGCAAATTCGGAAGGTACAAGCATCGAACTTTCTATGTGGATATGTGAATCAATCAAGCCGGGCAAGATAAATTTATGAGTTTCGAGTTCTGAGGTTTGAGTTGTGAAGCCGGTATTTCCGTTCACGGTTTTCTTTTCGCGGTTTTCATTTTCATGATTTTGTCGAATGATATCTTTTATGATTCCATTTTCAACAACAACGGTTCCATAATAAATTTTATTATCAGTTAAATCAACAATATTACCGCTAACCGAAAAATTGCTCATGTTATTAAATAAAATTATTTGCTAATTTCTATTCGCCATCTTTTTTACCTGGTTTATCATTAGGTTTATTCCGCTTTTCATCAGATTTGAATTTTCTGACACCTGAACTACCGCGTCTATCGTCAGTTCTTCCTCGGCGGTCACCTGAACTACCGCGTCTATCGTCAGTTCTTCCTCGGCGGTCACCTGAGCTACCACGTCTGTCATCCGGACTTCTTCGCCTGTCGCCTGAACTACTTCGCCTGTCGCCTGAGCTACTTCGTCTGTCATCAGATTTGAATTGTCTCTTCTTGTTTTCTCCCTGTCTGCCTTCCTCTGTCTTCTGTCTGCTTCTTCCGTCATCTTTTCGGCTATCCTTACTCCATTCTCCTTTATCCCTTCTCCCTTCATCACGCCTATCATCTGATTTAAATCTCCCACCACCCGAACTACTGCGTCTGTCATCTGCTTTGAATCTACCAGCACCCGAACTACCCCTTCTGTCATCAGACTTGCCTCTGTTATCCCCCGAACTACTCCCTCTGCCGTCAGATTTATATCTTCCGCTACTTGTAGAACTTCTTCTTTCATCAGACCTGCCTCTACTATCCCTTGAACTACTCCTTCTGTCATTCCTTCGGATATCTTTTCTCCATTCTCCTTTTTCCCTCCTCCCTTCGTCAAACCTGTCTTTTTTTCTATAATCATCTTCAGATTTGTTGAAATTACTTTCTCTCCTCTTTTCATTTTCGATATCCCATTCCCTGCTAATACTTCCATCACCCGGCAAACCTTCGAAAACAACGATAAATTCACCTTTGAACTTCTTTTCTGAAAATCTTTCGTATAATTCAGAAAAAGTACCGTAATGATGTGTTTCAAACGGCATTGTCAGGTTGCAGCCAATATATGCTTTTCTATAAGGCATTACATCCTTGGCGGCTTCCAAAAAAGGCATCATTCTATATGGAGTTTCAAGAAGAGCAACTGTCCTTTTTTCTTTGCTTAATTCATGCAATTGGCTTAGTCTTTCTTCCTTGATTCTGCTCAAAAATCCTGCGAAGAGAAACTGTGTAATCGTTAATCCGCTTCGCACAATTCCAGCCATTAAACTTGAAGCACCGGGTATAACGCTGATTTCAATATCTTTGCCAATAGCAGCTTTAACCAATGCAAATCCCGGGTCTGCAAATACAGGAGTTCCGCAATCAGAAATAAGTGCATATCGTTTTCCCTGCTCTATGCTATAAATGAGTTGAAGCGTTCTTTCATCTTCATTGTGTTCATTCAACAGTTCAATTTCTTTATGGATATTGTATTGCTTGAGAATCTTTGCACCTTCTTTGCCTTCTTCGCAGATAATTTTATCGCAATTTTTTAAAATTTTAATTGCTCTTAGTGTTATATCATCCCAATTTCCGATGGGAGTGGATACAATATAGAGAATGCCTTTTTTCTCCGTACCTTCGTTGTTGTTCGTTTCCAAAGTTTTTCTTCAAATTTTTGTTAAAATGTTAGATACTAAATTACATAATTTATAAATAGTAAAGTTCATCATTAAATCTTTTGCATCAATTTAAGATGATTTATTTTTAAATTTATCGAACTTCTGCGAAAAGAAAATCTATAAGAGAATAATAAGCCAAACTATGATTAGCGGTTTACAAATAAATAATAAATCTCAAATTTTGTATCGTTTATTATTAACGACAAAAATAAAACGATATGAACAAAAAATGGTAATGAGCTTAATTTCTCTTAAGATTTTGAATTTGAAGGTGCAGCAAATTTTTCTCCAAATAGTAAATATCTGGCATTGTCAATCAGACCATTAGCTGATTCGGATAAACCAGACAGCTTAAAGCGTTTTAATGCAATCTGGATTATTGATGTGGACAAAGTGTTAGCTGAGCATCCCGATACTGTACATGTAAAGAAAATAAACCTCCGAAATGAATTTTGTATGTACGCATTTGCAGGTGCATGGCCTGAATTTATATCGGAAAACACTTTAGCTGTTTCAATGCACGTAGATGGCGATGAAATGTCTGCTTTATGGGAAATAACTATTGACGGCAAAATAGTCAGGCAGTTGACTTTCGAGCCGTAATTTAAATAATTAGAAAGCCGTCTCTCAATCGGGGCGGCTTTTTTTGTACGTTTTTGTCAAATTCGCGAAATAATTTATTACCTGCGGGAAAAATACCACTCTTGTTTTGCTTTTCTACCAAAATTTAATCCCTCTGGGATATTTTTTCCTTCTGTCTTTCTGTCCTTCCGTCTTTCTGTCATTCCGTCCTTCTGTCTTCTGACTTCTGTCTTCTTCGATTCACGTTTCGCTGTTTCACGTTTCACGAAAAATTAGTACTACTCTATATTCTGAATCTGTTCCCTTATTCTTTCTAATTCTTCTTTCATATATACAACCTGCTGTGCTATTTCCGCATCACTGCATTTAGAGCCGATGGTGTTTACTTCTCGGTTCATTTCCTGAAGCAGAAAGTTGATTTTCTTTCCGATAGAATCAGCAGATTTTTGTTTTATTGCTTCGTTAAAAAACTTAATATGGGAACGCATTCTAACGCATTCTTCCGAAAAGTCAAGTTTGTCTGCAAGAATCACCATCTCCATTTGGAGACGATGCTCATCAATTTCGTCGCTTTCAAAAAGCTGGGCAACCCTCATTCTCAATCTTTCTCTTTCCTGGGGTATCTTGTCCAAACCAAGTGCATCAACCTTTTCCAATACAGTTGCAACTTGTTTCATTCTGGAACTTATGTCCTTTACGATTTGTTGTCCCTCGTTCTTACGCATATTATCGAGAGCATTCAAAGCATTGTTAAGTGCATTTTTGGTAATCTTCCATTCGATTTCAGCATCTTCTGTCTTGGACTTAACAATAAATCCATTTGAAAAATGAAGTAAATTATCAACAGAAACATCACCTTTCATTTTCAATTTGTTTTTCAATTTTAATAGACTGTTAAAATACTGTTTCGCTGAATCAAGATTTATATCAAACGGCTGAACGGATTCGTCAAAATCAATAGTAACGTTGACATATATACTGCCGCGGTTAACCGTTTTTTTGATAATATCTCTTATGTCAAATTCCTTGTGGGCAATATTTCGGTGAAGTTTCGAGTTTATCTCGAGAAACCTTCCATTTAAACTTTTAATTTCAACAGATACTATATAACCCTTATCTTTGGCTTCAGCTTTACTGAAACCTGTCATACTTTTAATCATGATTAAAAAATAAATTAGTAAAAAAAATAAAGTGCAAATTAAGATATTTTTCGTAATAAACGGAATTAAAGTTGGCTTCTGTATTGTACTACATAATTCAGGTAATTTTTTGCAGTATCATTTATCCTGTCCAATTCCTGGGTTGTAAGTTCTTTAACTATCTTGGCAGGGATACCTGCAACAAGCGTGCCTTCCGGGACGACAAAATTTTCTTTAATCAGCGAACCGGCGGCTACCATTGAATAAGAATTTACGATACTCCCATCGAGCAATATGGAACCTGTTCCAATCAGGCAATTATCATGCAAAGTCGTTCCATGCAATTTTACGCCATGTCCGATAGAAACATTATTGCCTATTATCAATGGATTCGTTTCGTGAGTAACGTGGAGCATGCAAAGGTCCTGAATGTTTGTTTGTTTGCCAATCCTGATAAAATTAACGTCTCCCCTAATAACCGTATTGTACCAAATTGAACAGTCTTCGCCTATCTCTACGTCTCCGATTATCTTGACTCCTTCACAAATAAAAACACTGGGATGTATTTGGGGTGTTACACCATTGTACGTTATTATACTTCCATTTTGGCCTGTTTCGAGCCGCATCGCAATTCTTTTAATTTATTTTACAATATAAAATTTATAAATATAATAAAATTATCTTTACCATGGAATAAATTTTTTCATCGGAGTTTCATCAATTCGTAAAATTTGTACTTTTTCAGCCCCTCCAAACAAAATATGCCTGTTTGGAGAAACCAAAGGTTGCAAATTTAGTATAGGTGCTTCCGAAAGTGATAAAACATTTTCAAGAAATCCGTTTTTTCTCATAAAATACACCCCGGATGCTTCTTCATCTGAGCCAATAAATGCAATTATATTTTCAGCAATCATCAAGGGAGATGTTATCGAAACTTCGATGTATTTATCCCAAACCTTTTTCCCGTATTTGTTAAATACAGTAACCATTGAAACCGGCTTACCCATGCCGCTGTTGTATGCCACAATATATAAATTATCATCTGTATCAACGGATAAAAATCTTGGCAGAAGTGACAATTCCTTTTTCCACTTAATCTGTCCTTTGTCATTAAGGCAATAAATGGCGGGATATTTCTCCTCACCAATGACTTCAAGGCAGATTACATAGATTTTATTATTGGAAAAAACGGGGGGCTTGATAATTCGTGAATTTTTAAAATATTTTTTCCATTTTTCTTTGCCTTTTGAACTCAAAAACAGAAGTGTATCTGTTTCTCCAAATAAGTTTTTGGTTAGAGGTAAAATGATATTTCCTTTTTCATCGGCAGGGAAATATTTTAATATGGCTGAGTTATATCTTTTTTCCCAAATAATTTTACCATCGAAATTATATTTTGAAATCTTGCCATCTGATGAAGCGGTAACGATTCCATCATTGACTGCAAGCAAATCGGAAAAAGTAACAATGTCTTGGGCTGAGATTTTATTAAAATACTTTTTCCATCTTAATTTTCCTTTAATTGAAAATGAATAAAGCTTGCCGGCATTATCAATCACATAAATATTTTGTTTCGGGTCGGCACACATACCGGCTGAAGCAACATTGTCAGAATCCAACTTAACATGCCACTTCAGTTCACGATTGTCAAAAAAGATAATTTCTCCTTCAGAAGAAGGAAAGACAATTTTATAACCTGATAGAGCAAGGAGTGGAGCTATTGCTCCTCCAGTAAATGCTGAATCATAAGAGTCAACAAAATATATTTGCCTGTAAAAATCACCGAATCTTTCGTAAGAATTATTCCTCGAAAAACCTCCATAGATGTTTACCGGTTCTCCTTCTAGCAACACTTCTTTCTCACAGGAAATAAGAAGAAGCAATACAATCACCGAAAAAACAATTTGACAGCATTTATTCATATTTAAAAAATTCAAAGATAAATTCACAATAATATTCTGACAAAAATAAGACAGATTTTAGTAAAATCAGAGCATAAAATAATATTTATATCTCTTTCATTCACTTATTCACAATCACTTTCAGAGTTTCTGTCTTCTCAGCATTTAAAATTCGGATTAGATAAATTCCATTAGGGACATTCGAGCAATCCCATGTCAGAATACCATTATACTCATTTTGCTTTTCAATTGTAATTCTATCTTTTCCTGCAACTTTTGTACCATAAACATCGTAAACCGCAACATCATCATTTTCAATATCCAAGCTCGTATTCCAATTAATTAGTGAACTAACAATGTTAGTTGCAGGGACGGGGTAAGGATGTGTTGCAAAAGAATTATCGTAATTCTCTATTTGTCCTTCCACTGATGTCTCTGTTTTTGGTGTAACTTTAACCGGGTAAACATCCGAATACTCAATCCATATAAGTCCTGATGATTCTCTTAGTTTTTGCCTAACTACAGTTGCATAAAAAATTGTGTCATTTGACCATGCACCGGGTTGAAATTGCAAATTAGATAATTTTACTTCCTTCCATTCAGGAAAATTACTTTGATAATTAATGCTTGAGTAGGTCTTGTGTTTATGATTATCGAAAATAAATAATTCTTTTTGATACTTCATGCAAGAAACGGAATTAATTTTTGCCGTATCAGTTACAGTAAAAATTTTATTAAATATTTTTGTTTGACTGTTAAAGTAAAAAAAGTTTGTTGTATAAAAACTATCAATTTTTGTACGTGTACGGATTATGAAGTCATTGACATCCCAAATAACAGTGCCTGGGAAATCACCTTCTAATACATACTGTTCCTCTGTCATCCAATTTTCCCCTAAATCGGTTGATTCCATTATATAAATAGTCGAACTATCTCTTGGTTCTGTGTCACTGTAATTTTTGCTGTCTTTTGCAAAAGCTTGTAAATTATTATCAGTATTAACTTTGATATTAAGTATACTTGTTGAATCAATCCAATATGTTTTAATTGGATTAAATTTTGAATCATATTGAATAAAGAATGTTAAATCCCATAGGAAGGGGACACAATATGCAATATATGCAGTGTCCACTTTTTCAATATTTAAACCATACTTATAAAAGCAGTAGGAATGCCATTTATAAAATCCACCGGTAAAAGTTTCACCGAAATCTGTTGTTAACATAAAATTCCTATCCTTAGTGGAATCGGATAAAGTTATTCCATCGTTATGTGATATAGCATATCCAAAACCGGTGGAATCCAAATAAAATCCGTTTATATCCTTCATGTTTTTAATTAAAGTATCGGTAAATACCTGAGGTTTCCATGTAACACCGGCGTCGTTTGTCTTAAAAATCTTTAAACCATTCGACATAAATCCAATTTGACTGTCCAGCCATTTAAGGATTTTTGAGTCTCTTTTCATTACATTAGACTTTAATATCCAGGTTTCGCCTCCATTTGTCGAGATGTAAATAGTTTTATCGGGACCAACGGCAATTATATGTTCATTATCAATAAACTCAAATTCATAAATTATCGGATTTACAAATCTATCTATGGAATCTGTACTGACCTCAATCTTTTGTAAATCCTCATCAATTCTAAAGAAATCTATCCAAGATACCCTCCAAGAGGAATGATATTTAATTTCCAGATTGTATATTTTGTTATTATGAACTTGATAAATGTTGATATTATTCGCAACTTTTACAAACCCATCTTTCGGATTTTCGGTTTCATACAAGTTGTTTTGAAGATTTGCATATAACTTCCCGTCTTTACTTCTTAATTCAGAAGCTATTGTACCATACATAGCAATTACAATTTCATCAGCTTGAAAATTATTTTGAATATCGAGCGAAATGATAGTCCCGTTTTTTGTTGGTAAATATAAATTTTCTTTAAATGCACATAGAGTCCACGATGACCATGAAGTATCGAGAGCTAATGTTTGAATATAATCGAGATTATAATTATAAATATCCAATTGGTCAACTGAAAGTAAATACAGTTGGCTCCCGTCATCAACTAAATCATTGCAATATCTATTAGCATTTGTTTTTATTATCTGCCAGTTATTTCCATTATCAACCGATTTTAATAAAAATCCATTGTCGCTAATTGCAAAAAATGAATTATCCACATATATCATTTTTTTAATATTTAAACTGTCTTCACAAATTTTTTTCTGTTGCCAGGATTCACCTTTATCGGTAGATGATAGAATAATACCATTAGTACCAAAGACGATAACAATTTGCTCATTAAAAGCCACACCATAAAAATCGCAAATCATTCTTTCAATATCAAACCGGAAATTATCTTCTGCTGAAACCTGATAACAAGAAGAAAATAAAACCAACAAGATAATTAATCGTTTTAGTAACATCATGACTCCTTCAATAGTTAAATAATGAACATAATTGATATTTTTTCGTATTAATAACAAAACTTTTTTAAAATTTGTCAAAGATATACTTATATAACACATGAAAACGCAAAATGTTACACTTTTTTTCAAAATAATTGTGATTTTTTATAACTTTAACCATATTAACTTAAAATTAACTTGGACTTTGTTAAGTGTTAACATAGCTAAATTAATTTGCAACCAATTAATACTATAAATAACAATTTTACAAATAAATATAGAATAAATATCATGAACGAAATTGACTTGAAAATGATAATTACAGGACGATTCAGAAACCTAATGACGGGATATCCGTTTTTTGTTCAAAATATCTTTATTAAAATTTTAAACCACATCATGCATATAGATGAGATAAATAATATTTTAAAAAGTAATAGGGATAAATATGGCTTTGATTTTATTGATGAAGTGTTTGAATACCTAGATTTTACATTTAAAATTTCCTATAAAGACAAACTCAAGATTCCTTCAGAAGGGAAACTGATTATTGTCGCAAATCATCCAATGGGGGGGCTTGACGGTTTGGCTTTACTCAAGGCGGTCAGCGAAACAAGAAAAGATATAAAAATTGTAGCAAATGATTTATTGCTTAATATCGAAAATCTATCTTCGTTATTTCTTCCGTATGATATTTTCTCTCCTGTTAATCGTTTACGCCAAATTAAAGATATTGAAAAATCCTTACTGAATGACGAAGCTGTTATCTTTTTTCCGGCAGCTGAAGTATCAAGGATGTCTCTAAAAGGAATTAGGGATAAAAAATGGTTAAACGGACCTGTAAAACTTGCTCAAAAAGTAAATGCAACTGTTCTTCCTATTTTTATTGACAGTAAAAATACTAAATTGTTCTATCTGGTTTCCATGATTGTAAAAAGATTTTCTATACTTCTTTTAACAAGGGAAATGTTTAAAAAAAGTAAATCTGAAATTAATATAAAAATATCCGACCCAATACCTTCAAATGTTTTTAACAGCAATATTATGGACGACAAAACCTTAACAGCGTTGTTAAAAGCTCATGTTTACAAAATTGGAAAAGGCAAAAAAGGTATTTTTAAATCAGAAAAAACTATCATCCATCCTGTTGGCATCAAGACACTAAGAAAAGAGTTATACAGCAATAAGTTAATTGGAAGGACAAATGATGATAAAACTATTTTTCTAGTTGATAACGACAAATCAGAACATATAATTAGAGAAATATCAAGATTAAGAGAAATTACCTTCAGAAAGGTAGGCGAAGGAACTGGTAAAAAAGCAGATACTGATTTATATGACAAATATTATAAGCATATTGTTCTATGGGATGATAAAAATCTTGAAATAGCCGGGTCTTATAGAATAGGTTTGGGAATCGAGATTTTGAAAGATTATGGCTTTACAGGATTTTATACTTATCGTCAATTTTTATATTCTACGAAATTCTCAAATTATATCGAGCAGGGAATGGAATTAGGCAGGAGCTTTATTCAGCAAAAGTATTGGAAAAGTGCCGCTCTCGATTATTTATGGCAGGGGATTGGAGCTTTTTTAAGAGAATACCCCTATGTACGTTATCTTTTTGGTACTGTTAGTATCAGTGATACTTATTCTGACTATGCAAAAGATATTATAATTTATTATTACAAAAAATGGTATGATTATGGGTCGAATCTCAGTATATCAAAAAATAAATATATTATTAGTAGGCAGACCGAAGAAGAAATCAGTAAAATATTTACAAGCAATGACCCGGAAAATGATTTCCGGATAATGAAAGACACTCTTAAAAATATTGGATTTACTATTCCTGTTCTTTACAGAAGATATACTGATATTTGTGAATTTGGAGGTGTTGAATTTTTAGATTTTGGAGTTGACAAAGCTTTTGGAAATTCAATTGACGGTTTCATTCTTGTAGATTTATCAATGATTAAAAAGGAAAAAAAGGAAAGGTATTACCGTTCGAGAAGTTTAGTAAGTTTGTAAAGTCATAAAGTTTGTAAAGTTTAAAAAATTAATAAAGCATATTAATTGGCATTTATAATAAAAAAAGTGATTATGATATTTTGAGTGTAGAGGAGAACCCGAAATTCTTTATTCAGGTTTTTCACTCAACACTTGGCAGTTAAAATTCAGCACGAAAACTTAATTATCCATTATCCATTATCAATTTTCAATTTAAATCCTACTTAACCGGAGTTTCCACCTCGATATTCACTGTTCTACAATAGAATCGTCCTTCAGGAATATCGTTATTGTATAATAGATTTTGCTCACCGTAACCTTTTGCAGTTGCGTCCTTAATACCAAGCGATTCCAATGTTTTCAAAGCCCTTGCTGCAGATAGCTTCAAATTATATTCATCATCACCTGTTCTGTCTGTATGCCCCGTAATGTTGACGATAGATTCATTTTTCAATCTTGATTTTATAAAATCAATAATCTTGGAGTTTGTACGAAAAATATCGGCTTTATTGAAATCGAATAGAATCAAGCTATACTTTTCATATTCAACATCTTTCCGTTTTTCAATTCTTTTCTTAGAAATCGAGATACTGTTAATTTCGATAAACTTCTCCATAGTTGAAGCACTTTTACTATTTTTGTCCTCGACAAACAGCTTGTAAATAATTGGATAATTGTACTTTGGCATAGTCTTTGGCTCTTTTTCCAAAAACCAGTCAACATTGAAAACATCACCTTGATTTTCAAATAATTTTAAAGTCTCATCCATTTGCCTGACACGTACAGACCATTTCTTCAAACCTGCTCCTGTCTTTACTTTTGGCTTAAACCTAATTACGGGAATATCCGTTATCCTGATTGTGTCAGACATAAACACCGGTTTGACAATTTCGTATTCATCCGAAATCAGTTCTACTCTTCGATTCTCCTCGACTTTTTCAAATTGTTCAATTGGAGTAGAGGGTTTGTCCGGCAGGTTACGTGTTTCAATTATCAATCTTTCAGGTTCTATGTTCCATATATTCATAAAATATTCTTTAACTGTTTCTGCTCGCCTTTGGGATAAATCCATGTCGTTTTTTTCAGAAGAATAACCATCATTGCAACCCACCAAACGTAATATTGCTTTTGGATGTTTCTTCATTCTTGAACCAATAATATTCAATAATTGATAATAAACACCCAAAACAGAATCCTGGAACAATTTGTTCTCATTGAATTCTTTTGTTTTAAAAAAATTCAGTTTAATATATTTCGGTTGCAAACTTGAAGAGCTTTCCTCGAAAAAGATGTAATTCAAAAGAGGTTGCAATTTGCTCGACACAAATTCTTCCACCCGCATAACCGGATAGGGTGTTTCAGTGCCATCGGACTTGACTCCTACCGCATCAATTTCGCAAATCAATTCCTGATGTTTTTGCTTGAAAATAGTGTCAGTCCTGCTAATTTCAAAAAGGTTTTGAGTAAATCCAACTTCTTCGTTTTGTGTGAATTTCGTTTTTTCCAATCCCTTTTGGAATGTTTGCGAAGAAATAATGTCAGATTCAATAAATATAGTATCAATATTCCTGATTGTATCGTTTTGAATAATGATTTCCTTTTTAATAGGTGAATATTTTACTGCTACACCCAATCTCAGTGAATTGGCATTCCATTTATCCACTTCATCCGAACTGACAATTGGCATCATTCCTAACGAATAGAATACTTCGAGTTCAAGAGCAAACGTTTTCTCTCGGTTCAATGGCAATTCATACGAAATCCCGGGCATCAATGTTAAATTTAATGCTGAAGCTTTATTTATACTGCCTGAAAGCTCATTTCTCACTCTAAGATGTGAATCGGAACCATCAGGGTAAAGAAATGTGCCGGCATCTGAAGGTTTTGTGATTTTTTCATATTGGCTGTAATCCGATTTAACCACAAATCCCGCATGAAGAAACAAATTGATAAAAAAGTCACCAAACACATTATATTTCAAACCTGGCTCAACTCCGGCAGAGGAAAGCGAGGCATCGAGATTGTGCTCGAATTCTCCTTCAATTGAATTTTTATTATACATTACAGTTGTTTCTTCAATTCGGTTTAATGTACCGCTGTAGTCGAAATAAGATAGTCTCCCGCTAAATAAAATATTATTTTGTAATGGGAATTCATACAAAGCTCCGAACGAAAAACCTGTTCCTGAGCCGGTTTCATATCCCGGAGAACAACTTGGACAATCCGGTAATTTCTTGAAATCAGCACTGTGTTGATTCAAATTAAAATGAGTAAACAACCCGTAGGACACCTTAAGAGAATCATCTTCAGAATAACATTCACAGACAATTAAAATTGTAAATAATAAAAATAATTTTTTGGGCATAAAATTAATAAATTCCTCAATATTAATTAAATTTGTATAATTGATTTATATAATAAAATATAATTATGGGTTACAAATCAGCAACAGAATGGTTCATGCAAGCTGATTACGACTTGGAAACAGCGAAAGTTATGCTTTCTTCGGGTCGTAATATTTATGCTGTTTTCATGGCACATCTTTCAATCGAAAAAGCTTTAAAGGGTTTGTGGGCTGATATTTTCAAAGAAGATGCACCCAAAACTCATAATTTGATATTTCTTTATTCAAGATTATCAGTTGAGTTACCTGAAGAATTAAAATATATCGTTGATGAATTAAATCAAGTTTCTATTCCAACCAGATATCCCGAAACTTTAGATAAGTTATTCAATAGTTATCCAAAAGACAGGACAGAAAAAATTATCACAAACACAGAAAAGGTATTACAATGGTTAAAGACCCGGATTTGATAAATTCTATTACAAACGAACTTTTGCAACTTTTAAATGAGAGAATATCAGTTGATAAAATTATTCTGTTCGGCTCCTATGCAACAGGCCAAAATACATCAAATAGTGATGTTGACTATATTATTACATCAAAAGCATTTCGGAATAAAAACGTGTTCGAAATATCGGACATGACTAAAAACATTGAATACATACTGATAAATAAATTTCTTTTGCCATTTGATTTGCTTTACTATTCGGATTTGGAATGGGACTTGAGCAATTCTATTCCAATTAACGAAGCAAAAAGACATGGTATTTTACAATACTCTTCAGATAGCCATTAAGCTGATTTTCAAAGAACAAAAACAATTATACTTACAAATTTATTTTTCTAAAACCATTTTTTCGGCTTTTCTAATCGTTGGTGTTTGCAGAATCAAATAATATAACCCTGATGATAAATTAACTGCGTTAACATTAAATTCATACTCTCCGGGCTTATTGATTTCTCCCGAAAAAACATCGTAAACTCTCATTCCAACTATATTTGTTAGATATATCTCAGTATATTCGGTTTCAATCAAATTTATACTTAAATTAAATTCTCCGGAACTTGGATTTGGGGCAACAAAATAAATCTCGGCTTTTCCTTCAGGATTAATCAACCTCTTTCCGCCTTCTTCACAAATATCGCTGATTATGAATTTACCGTCTTGCTTTCTGACAGCAACTATTCCCCCTTTTGATTTGTAATTCGAAATCTCCAAATCGGTTTCCCTGGCATTGCCCAAACAAACCCGGCATCTTATTTTTGCAACAATATCCTTCTCGCCTGCATCTTTGGGAACTTCCAGACTGACAATCCGTTTCCCATCAACAATTAAAGAATTAGGATAGTCCAATGGGTCAAGTAATGTATAATTAAAAATAAAATCAAGAACATAACCTGTTGTTCTTGTTAATTCCACATTATTTGCATTTCTCAGATAAATCGGTATCTCTACAATTTCACCTGTCTTTGCTCTTATTGTATCCGTAAGTATATCAACAGAAGCCGCTACAGGCGAACCTCCAACATCAACACTCTTTATCAAATCACAAGGTTCATATTGAAAATCTAATATAATTTCGGCTGCTATGGAATCAACCGGTTCATATTTTATATCTAAAAATTTGCTTTGTTTTCCCGGAATACTCATCGGAAATTGAGGATTAATAATGCTAAACTGATTATCAGTAATGACCGGTTCTAAAGGTATAATCAAATCATAATCCGAACTGTTCCTTAGCTCTAATCGTTCTTCGGCAAAGGAGCCGACAGTTGTACTCAATACCATATCATCAGCTTCTAATATTGGCTTACGTATTCTCCCTTTCAGTTCAACGATAGTTTGTCTTCCGCAAATGCTATCTGTGATTGTTAAAGACTCAGAGAAAATTCCTTCCTGACTCATCCCTAAAAAGTTTAATAAAATTGTACCACTCTCATTAGATTCCAATCCAATATTATCACTGAATATTGAAAAATCAACAGGAATATTTATTTTAGCTGTGTTCTTTAAGGTTCCGGTATTTCTTATAGTTATTATGGTATCGGCAGTTTGATTTGGACACAAATCCCAAAAATCAATTATTGAATTTTCACTAATAAAACCGGCACTATCCTTAGTTGCAATGTATTTAAATACTAATATCGAATCCGGTTCGGCATTACTCAAAATTATTAGTTGAGCAGTATCTTGTGCCGGAACATTTGCTGAATACTTAAATAATCCTGTAACATTTTCTCCCGGTTGAATTGATAAGTTGGAAACATTAGATGTAAACTGGAACTTATTATTTGAAAAACTTAAATCCGAAATTTGTAAAACCGTATCTCCCGTATTTGAAAGTTTTATCGAATCTAAAAATTCATTTTCACATATTAGATTAATCCTTCGGTTTCCGGAAGCTGTTATAGAAGGTATCAGTTCGTAACCTTCACCAAATAATTGAACATACATTGGACTGTTTGGAGCATCAAATTCATAAATGATATTCCCGCTGGTTTTTCCCCTGAAACTTGGAGTGAAACGTAAAGTAAGTTCAACTTCTTCACCTCCGTTTAGAGTAAAAGGTGCTGCTCCTTTTAAAGTTGTAAAGTCAACATCGTTTGGAATGTAATGATAGGAATTAGTAAAATTCACAGGGGCTGTCCCCAGATTTCGAATAACCGCCGATACCGTAGTATCCTTGAATTCTCCAATTTTCACTTTCCCAAAATCAATTTTATCATTAATCAGTTCTACCTTCATATCAACACCTCTGCCAAAAATTCGCTGGGAAATCGTTTTTGACTTTGTTTTTATTCTTATCCACGACCATTTTTGTCCAACTGTATCGGGCTTGAACCTGAATTCTACCGCCATACTATCTCCCGGCTGAATAACATAAGGTGGGTAACCTGACACCAATTCAAAATTAGATGAATCGGCGGCTGAAAATGTAATGGATTCTACGCTAACAGGATATGTACCCTCATTCATGATAAAAGTCATGACGAGCGAATCCTTCGAACTCCCGACTATCACATCCCCCATATACACATCCTGGCTTTTCGGAACAGGCATTACAATTGACCAAAGTGTATCGGAATTGTCGGTAAGTTTTGTCAGGGAATTCAAGTGCCAAAGCATTATAGAACCGTCATCAGTACCAAATGCCGCTTTAGTGCCATCAGGAAAAAATTTTGTACAGTTTGTATTATAAAGATAATTTGGTAAGGATTCAACTAAATATCCGGTCTCCCCTTCCCATAATTTTACATTCGTTGTTTTATTCCAAACCGTACCATTGGCTGCTGTAGAAAGCCAAATTCCATCAGGACTATAACTAATCGAAGCAATATTGTCATTATTGGGAATCTGGTTAACTATTGCCCCGGTAAAAAAATTCCATAGTTCAAGGTTCTTGCCTATACTTGCAAATGTTTCAAGAGTCGGACTAAATAATGAATAATTAGTTGTAGCATTTATAGAACCTATGAATTTGCCGCCGTTTACATCCCAAACAAAAATTTTATCTTTCGATGAAGAAATAATTCTTCTGCCATCACTACTGAAAGCAATCGAAATTATCGTATCTGTTTTAGCATCATCGTACAAACTTCTTAGTGTTATACCGGTTTTAATATTAATCAAATCCACCCTGCCACCTTGCTTGTAACCACATGCGGCAAGATTACCATCAGGGCTAACGGCAATTGTACACCAAACACCATCTGTATCGGGTAAAGCCCTTATTATATTACCTGTGCTTGTTTCCCATATATTAACAAGAGATTCCGTAGAACTTATTCTTAAAAGTGCGGCAACATATTGTGCTTTTGCATCCATACCAAAACCACGTACAATATTGTTTAAAGGAATGGTGCGGACAATTTTTTTTGTATCGGCATCCCAGATTTTAATGGTAGTATCCGCCCCTACGGTTCCCATTGTTTTATTATCTGTGCTCATTTCAAGATAAGAAATTCTCCCACGGTGGCCTCTCGAAAAAATCAAGGAATCTATTCCGTATTCAATATTTTTAATTGTTATATTATTTTGTTCACCGCAAGCAACAACATTTCCATCTGGACTAATTGCAACTGCGTAATAATTTTCTTCAGGATAACTTGCAATACTGTTTCCTGTTTCACCTTCAAACATATTCAACATTTTATCAGAGGAACCATTTATTATCTTTTTCCCGTCCGGTGTGAATTTGGCAGAATAAACATATCCAAAGCTATAAAGAGTTTTTATTAATTTCTTTGTGCTAAGCTCCCACAATCTGACTGTTCTGTCAGTACTCCCGCTAATCAATCTTGTTGAATCTCTGCTGAAGTCAAGGCAGTTCACCTTCGCAGAATGTCCCGTGTAAGTGTTATTTAGCGAAGGTTCGTTAATATTCCACACCATGACTTTTCCGTCAGCTCCTCCACTTGCAAATACGGAACCATTTGGTGAAAATTTCACAGCGGCACAGCCAGTAGGATGTGCAACAAATGATTGAATGGAATCCCCAGTTTCTGTGCTCCAAAGATGCAATAGTTTGCCCGAACCACCGCTTACCAGCATTGTTCCTTCAGGATTAAAGGATATTGATTCAACTTGGTATCCCGCTTTTATTTCAAGTTCCGCTTTACCTAAAGCAATATCCCAAATTTTAATTTTCCCATCATTACCACTGCTTGCCAGTTTTGTTCCATCGTTATTAAAGCAAATGGAACTGACACCACTAGCCGTTATGGTTCCTTTAGTATCATGTGCAAAAAAACTTTTTATCAAATCCCCTGTTTCCGGATTTATAAGAAAAATATGGCCGCTGGAAGATGCCAGAGCTAATAACAAACCGTCAGGGCTATATTCCATATTTCTTATCAAACCATAACCCAATACACTATAATAGCTATTCCCGGAAATCTTCTTGACTCTCATAATACAACGATTGCTCGGAGTATTCGGTATGGTATCCCAAGAATACTTTAAGCCGGAACCATTTGTTGTTATCGTTTTCCAGTTTATACCATTATCGAAGCTATAATCAATTTGAACTGTGTCATCGGGTGTAACACCTTCCCATGTAATCATTGTATCCAAACCAACCAAAAAAACTTCTTTGCCATTAGGATGCGTTACTCTCAATGTATTTTCGTTACCAAAACTTGTAAAATCTCCCCCGCTTACGTATAACTCGGAAGAACAATCAGAACTTGAGAATTTTATTTTTTTGTATCTAAATAATGTATCAGAACAATGAAATGTCAGTTTCAAATCTATACTTTCACCTTTATTCAAAGAGAATTTTTTTGGAGAAAGTTCGAAAAAAGGAATATTAAGGTCGGTTTCAATGTCCCTGAAATCTGCGTTAATAGCTGATATGGTAATAATTGTATCATATTTGACTCCCGGAACAAAGTATGGAAATCTGCAAGAGCTTGGATTTATTTTTAAATACGTCCGGTTTTGGGCTGGGATTATATACTTCTTCTTTGCAGATATTAAATGAAAAGTATCGCTGATTATTGGCTCCCTGACTGTTACATTACAACCGGTATCGCTAATCCATTCAAGCTCGCATGGTTTATCTAAAAGTACTTTTAATAAAATTTTTCTGTAAATTTCTTCTGCTTCTCCGATTGTGCTGACATTTTCGAACCACTCCCCTCCCGTTCTTTCCGAAAATTGTTTGATGCAATTCGGTGCGGGCATATACAAAGTAACACAATAAATCACAATATCATTCTCTAATGCTTCCTCAATTATTTGTTCCTGTTCCGGAAAAAAATTCGGTTGCCCGTCGGTTAGAAAAACCAACACCCTCTTATATTTTCCATTCTTTGCCAATTTCACACCTCCTGAAGGAGCATCAAGAAGGGCTGCATTATAATTTGTATTGCCAACATAGTATAATGAATTTATTGCAGCTATCAATTTATTTCTGTCCGTAGTAAAGTCAGTGAGAATATTGCCGTTATCATTGAATGAACTAATGGCACATTCGCTTTTACCTTGTGGCAATGCATTAACCCAAGCTTTTGCTGCATTCTTTGCCAACTGCAATCTATATCCTCTCATAGAACTTGAATTATCAATAACGAGTACACTCGAAAGTGCTTCGGGTTGCTCAAAATCAGGACATGACAAAAATGTAACTTCTCTGTTAATTCCATCTTCTATTACCGAAAAATCTTCCTTTTTTAAATCTTTAATTAGGCGTCCCTCATCGTCAAAAGCATAAAAGCCTACTTTCAATTTCGGAAAATCCGTAGTACTTAGATTAATAATCGTCAGGTTCTGAGAGCAAATACTGCTGACAGAAAGGAAAAATAATGCAAAAAAGAATTTTATCGTTTCCATGCTCTTCCCAACATTTTGTCCGAAAAAAACAATTATCCTATAGCAACTTAAATATAATAATAAGAAAAATACAATTTTTTTACAAAAAAGCAAAATTGTTACAAAAATGAATTTTAAAAATCACCATTACAGGATATTGATTTTATTGACATTATATTTTATTTGTATTATTAAGTAAATTTAGTTTTTTAATTTGAAAAGAATTTTATATTTTAGAATACAGCGGCAAGATAATAATTGAAAAATATCCGACTAATATTAAAATAATACACTTTGAGTTGTTAGCTTTAATACAATTTTTACTCAACATATATTTGCGGATAAAAAAAAACTTTGATTTTATTTATTTAAAATTACATTTTAATTTTTCTTAGTTTTTATACTTGATACTGAACATTGATTATTAACATTTAAGAGAATATATTTATGGCAAGACCATCAAAAATGAAACAAGCAGTAAAAACTGCATTAGTGGATTATCTGGGACTCACCGAGGACGAAACCTTGCTGGTTATAACTGATGAAAATTTAAGGGATATAGCAATGGAGTTCTATGAAACGAGTAAAACACTATGCGCTGAATCCATCTTTTTAGAAATGTCTGCAAGAAAGTTCAACGGTCAAGAACCTCCTGATGCAGTAGCTGAAATAATGAAATCAGTTGATGCAGTTATTTCACCTACGACAAAATCCCTGACACATACAAAATCCAAACGCGAAGCATCAAAACTTGGTGTCAGAATCGCAACTATGCCGGGTATTACCAAAGATACTCTTCTTCGTTGTTTGAGTGCTGACCCTGAAAAAATCCTTGACACTACTAACAAAGTATATCATAAAATGAGAGGTGTTAATATTGTTCACGTCAAATCTGCATTAGGAACCGATATCACATTACCTATTCGCAGAAGAAGGATTCTTTCAAGTACCGGCATCTTAAAGAATATCGGAGAAAGCGGCAACCTCCCATCGGGTGAAGTATTTGTCGCTCCAACCGAAGATGAAACAAATGGCACCATTGTATTTGACGGCTCTATTGGTGGCATCGGTTTACTCTCGGAACCGGTTAAAGTTGAAATAGTTTCCGGTTATATTAAAAAAATTAGCGGTGGAAAAGAAGCTCAATTATTCGAGGAAATGCTCAAAGGTGTTCATAACGAAAAAGCTTTTGCTGTTGCGGAATTTGGTATTGGTACCAATTACAAAGCAACTTTAACGGGTGATATATTAGAAGATGAAAAAATACTTGGTACAATTCATATTGCTTTTGGCAACAATTTAACGATGGGTGGAAAAATCAAAGTTTCCAGCCACGTGGACGGACTCGTTATGAAACCTGATGTTTATTTTGATAAAGAAAAAGTTATGAGCGAAGGAAAATTGCTCATTAAATAATCTTTCATCCTAAACTTTTTTAAGTAAGAAAACAGATAACCGACAACAGATAACGGATAAAGAAAAATGGCTGAAACAATTTTTTCAAAAATTATCAGAAAAGAAATTCCTGCTGATATTGTTTATGAAGACGATGATATACTCGCTTTTAAAGACATCAATCCTCAGGCACCTTTTCATATTTTAATCATACCAAAAAAAGAGATAGCAACTGTAAATAATTTATCTGATAGTGATGAACATCTGATAGCTAAACTAATTCTAAGGGCAAAAATACTTGCCAAAGAATTGGGTTTTTCCGGGGATGGCTATCGTTTGGTACTCAACTGTAACAGCAATGGCGGTCAGGAAGTTTATCACTTACATCTACACTTATTAGGCGGCAGGCAAATGCACTGGCCCCCGGGATAATTAATTACTAATTACTAATTAACGGATAACAGATTACAGACAACGGATAACTAATATGAAAATTAATTCCAAAGATATTATAGAACAGGCAGTAAGTTCTGTTGATGAAGCAATCAAATCGCTGGAAATTTTGAGGAGTAAATTCGATAAGAAATTTATCGAAGCTGTTAAGCTCATTGTGAGTTCTAAAAAGGTTTTTGTATCTGGTGTCGGCAAGTCCGGTCTTATAGCAAAGAAGATTGCTGCAACCTTTACAAGCATAGGTACTCCCTCCTTTTTTCTACATCCGGTCGAAGCTTTACACGGAGATATTGGGATGGTTGGCAAAGGAGATGTAATTATTTTACTATCAAAAAGCGGAACTACCGAAGAGATAGTGAAAATATTCCCTTATTTGAGAAAACGTAATGTTAAAATTATTGCTATTGTTTCAAACACACAATCCTATCTTGGAAATAATGCAGATATTGTTTTAGAAGGATTCATAGAAAGAGAATCATGCCCAAATAATATTGCACCAACTACCAGTTCTTTAGTTGCTCTTGCTATAGGTGATGCTCTCGCTGTAGCGGTAATGAAAATAAAAGGAATGAGCATTGAGGATTTTTCACAAAACCATCCTTTAGGTCAAATCGGAAAAAATCTTACGTTGACTGTTGCAGATGTCATGCACAAGGGAAAAGCTCTGCCATTGGTGAATATTAGTTCAAGCATGAGAGATGCTTTAATCGAAATTACAGACAAATCGCTTGGTTGTGTTTGTGTTATTGATAAAAACGGGATGTTAAAAGGGATAATTACAGATGGTGATATACGCAGACTGCTACACAAAACTGATAATGTTCATGGGCTAAAGGCAAAAGACATTATGACTGCAAAACCAATATCTATACGCAAAGAAACATTTTTGGGCGAGGCATTGTCAATAATGGAAAACCGCTCAAGCCAAATCAATGTTCTACCTGTCGTAAATTCAAGCGGAAAATGTATTGGCGTTATACGTCTGCATGATATAGTAAGAAGCGGACTGTGATTTGTGAGTTAATTTTTTATATAGTTAAGTTCATATAACTAAGATTAATATTATGAAACTTTCAAAACATTTTATAGAATATTCGTCAAAATTAAGAGACTATTTGTCATTGGAGTTATGTGAATATGCTGTAAATAATTATGTTAAAAAGAAGATTCAAAATAATGGCAGAACGAGATATTGGGCTTATATTTCAAAATATAACAAATATTTAAGAGTCGTTGTAGATAATGATAATGAAACAGTGTTAACTGCTTTTTTTGATAGAAACTTTTTGCCTGAAAAGGAGGATTAGAAAATGAAATTTAAATATATCGAAGAAACCGATACTTTTTATCTGATGTTAAGTGATAATAAAAGCGTTGAATCGGAAGAAATAGCAGATGATATTGTCGTTGACTTTGACAAGAATGGTTCAATGATTGGATTTGAAATTCTATCAGCCAAATCAAAAATTGATTTTAGTAATTTGCTGTTTGATTCCTTGCCTTTTAAAAATGTAAATATAATTAATCAAGCAATTTCGGTTTGAAAGCAATTATTGAGATATCCGATTGCCAACAACCAGGAAAATAGTTATTGATGTTTTTGGGTGAAGCATTGTCAATAATGGAAAACCGTTCAAGCCAAATTAACGTTTTACCTGTCGTAAATTCAAGCGGAAAATGTATTGGAGTAATACGTCTTCATGATATTGTCAGAAGTGGATTGTGATTACAACTTAAAACGGTAAAGTAATATCCAAATACCAGTTGAATCTGCCTGAGGCAATTGGTCCACAACCCCAAACTGCACCGGCACCAAAATAAAATATATTACTGATGAATGTCGGTATTCTTTCGAAACTTAAACCTGTATATATTTTGAAATTAAACTCTTATATTTTTCACTTTCTATTTTTTTTAAAATCTTAAAGTAGTTCCCAACCTGACTGTAAAATGCTCGTTCAAAAAAAGTTCTTCGGGTAAAAATCCTTTGGATTTGTAGAGCAAACCCAAATCAAATGAATATGCTTTTAACAAAGAATTCTTATTGATAATGAAGAAATATCTTAAGTCCATGTCAAATGCTCCACCCGGCAAGGATCCAGCAGTATTAAAATCTAAATCTTTTGGTTGTTCCCAATAATGACCTGAAATATCACAATCCAAGCGTTCAAAAAGATGAAAATCAAATAAACTGATACCGAAGCCGTTAAACCAATTGTTTTTATTTTGAAATTGCCGTGCGTAAACAGACAAATTTAATTCTTTGTATTTTAGCCAAATGTTCTCGTCAATGAAATCTCCAAATGGAGACATAGTATAACCAAGTCCGGCATTTAATTTTAGGTTATCCGTAATTTTAAAATTTTCAATACCAAGCATTAATGGATTTATCAGGTTCAAGAAGGAACGCGCCCCAATTCTTTTTATAAAGATTGCTTCTTCGGAGCTTAAATCTTTGTATTTTGTGTACCGGTAAAATTTCATGTCAGGTCTGTACAAATGCCTTGCAGCGCCATAGGTATCAAATCCGACAATATCCCTTTCGAGTTCATTTTCTTCTTCCTCAATATCCACATCTAATTGAAAAAGCCCTGATACATAATATTGAAGTATAGCCAATTTTCTTAACCAATACTCCCACTTGAAATTTTTAAATTCATCTTTTTCGAAACTGCCAATATTTTCAACCCTTTTTGTTAACATATAATCCGATTCCAATCCGGCAGTATGTAGCCGGATATAATTTGGCAAATCGTTATCCCTCAAATTCTTTAATGTCTCGTCAGATACACCTTTTACATAAGCGGCTAAATCCTTATTGAAATATGGTTGTGAAATTGCTCCGATATTTTTAGCTGTTAGTATGGAACGATGTCCTTCTTCGTGAGTTAGCGGCATTAAAAAGAAAGATATTAACCAAACTTGAATTACGTCTGAGACATATTCATTAACCGAATTGTTCAATCCCCGTGCAGACAAACGGTATAAACTTAGATAATCCTGATTGAATTGCCTCATTGTAAATAATTGAGCAGGTGAATCCATGATGATAAAATTATAATCAACTGTCTGTTTTGTAGAATCTACCTGAGCATTGGAGATACAAATATTTAAGCAAAGTAATGATAAGATAATTAATGTTTTCATAGTTTTCCTCAAAACGGTAAAGTAATATCCAAATACCAGTTGAATCTGCCGGATGCTATTGGTCCTGTTCCCCAAACTGCTCCGGCACCGAAATAAAATATATTGCTAATAAATGTCGGTATCCTTTCAAAGCCGAAACCTGCTTCTGAATACCACTCTTTAGAGTTAAAAGCGGTTTCAAATTTTCCTGTTGAAGCCCTCCCAATTAAATCGAGTCCCCTGCCTTCGTAAAGCGGAAACCCAAGCCACCGCCACCAAATATCTGTGAAATTATATTTAATATGTCCTGTGAAAGCACTTTTTTCTTCGTAAATCCCAAAAGGCATTGTGCAGAAATTTCCGAATTTTGAGATAAACAACAAAGAACCTCTTGCTTTGAATTGTTCCTGCACCGGAAGGTTGTTTCCAATTCCATAATCAAGAAATAATTCTAATTTAAGAGGATTATATCCGGTTTGAAAAGTTGGAGTTTCGAATTTTATGCTGATGTAGTTCCTATTGAAAGTTTCCTTGTCATTTTGATTCTCTCCATATATAAAGCTATAATAAAGGTTCATTTCAAAACCCTTATAGAATTTGAAAATCCGGTGTAAATACAAATTCATGCTTCCGGAAGCAGATAAGAAATTTCCATCATCAATTTGCGGATTATTTCTCCAATATTTCTTTGTGAATATAGACCTGTCTGTATTTTTCTCCAAAGAAAAACATCTGGAATTTTCTAACATCAGGTCAAACGAGAATTGTCTTGAAGGAACTGATAATACTATGCTCCACCCATCTTTTTTAAAATAGTCATAATAATCGTAATGGAATAAGGATGAAGAAACAGTATTTATTAACATTGGAATATTACCATAATACCCGTCAGACTCTGCTTTGGAAAACAGATTTCCTGAGACAAAGAATAATTTTTCAAATAATTTAAAGGGCATTTGAAGACCTATGGAACCTACAGGTTTTTGCAATCCAAAGCTAAAGGCAGCAGAACCATATAAATAGAAAATGTCATATTGAAACCATGGAGATAAACCAATGGAAACAGATGTAACGCGGTTGAAATCAAAATAAGGGTTTAATATACTATATCTAATTTTTGAAGAATCTTTTGCTAATGTATCAGCTACGGCAACAAGACTGTCCACCTTGACATACATCATCTTTTCCCTTTCGGATATATCCCTGAGTGAATTCTTTTCCCAGTATTCAATTTTGGAGGAATCCGCAAGTGGTGCAACCGTCAGCTTCTTTACATTTTCCAAATAAATTGAATCAGGAAGCAGAACATTCACTTCCATCTCGCTGTAAATACTGCTTGCTTTTGCATTCAGCTTCACGTCAATAATACCTTTGATTATATCAACTCTTGCTTTTCCTGTAATTTCCAATAAAGATGGATGCCACATATTTTCTTTGATTTCTTCAAATTTTTGGATAATATGCAAACTATCCATAAAAGCTATTGCAGTGGATTCGCTTGGTTCCAAATCCAATTCGATTAAATTATAAGTGCCTTCAACAATTTTAATCATACCTTTGAACAATGGGAATATATCAGTCTTTGGCATTACCTGAATTTCATATATATATCTGTTGTCCAAAATATTCTTTTTCAGGATTTTGTAATTATAGTAATCGAGGGCATCTTTGCTTAGCGGTGTAACAAAATTTACATTGATAAAATCGACTTCATCTTTGTATAAATTGAAAAAATTGCTAATTGCCATAACATTATCATTCGGCTTTATGTTTGCTGTTTGCCGTCTTTGAATTATCTCCTTGAAATTAACATTTTTCTCATAGTCAGAATACATACGTGTAAAAGTTTCGAGAACGAACATCTTGTATTGTTCCGGTGCTTTAGTGCCTAATGAACCACCAATTGAAATACTATTCCCGCTTGTACTCCCAAAAACATTCCCGTCAAGTTCCATCACTACTTTTGAATAAAGCAAACCCTTGAATGTTGAGATTTTCTGTTGGTTTTCCTGCTTTCTTTCTATTGCTCTTTTGATAACATCCTTTGGCTCGATATTACCGATAACAGTTGCTTCTTTCAACTTAACGGCTGATTCAACAAGTTGAATCCTAACTGTATCAATTGTTTCATCAACATCAACAAATTGTGTTTCGTAACCAATTGACATGATTTTCAATTTATTTTTCCCTGTTAGAAATGGAATTTTAAACTTACCTCTTGTGGATGAGTAGGTCCCTTTGTTGCTGTTTACAACTTTGATAGTGGCTCCAGGGATTGCATCTCCGCTTGAATTGTCGCTTACTTCGCCATAAATGGAATAAGTGTTTTGATGAGTTTGAGATTCAGCTAAACAAAATTGAAATAAAAATAAAATAAGAATTAATTTTGCTTTGGAAATAGTTGCCATAATTTTCAAAATATTTAATTATTAAAATTTTAATTACCAAATATAAGATATTAAACATAAAATATTATTACACTATTTATATCTTTAATAAATAACATAGGTTTTAATTTTTGAGAGATATAAAATTTAATTAATGCTTACTCTTCATTACAAAAATGGAAAAGAAAAAAATAAACAGAAATGACATTGAATTGATGGCTCCCGTCGGTTCTTATGAGTCGCTGATGGCGGCTATTAATGCTAAAGCCGATTCAGTATACTTTGGTGCAGGTAATCTAAACATGAGAGCACGCTCATCAGCAAACTTCAATCTTGAAGATATTCATAAGATTTCGAAGATTTGCCGGGAGAACAATGTTAAATCCTATCTGACTCTCAATACAGTTGTCTATGACGGGGAACAATCGAAAATACAGGAAATTATAGAATCTGCAAAGGATGCAAAAATTTCAGCTATCATCGCTTCGGATATGGCAGTAATCGGTTACTGCAAAAAGACCGGAATGGAAGTTCACGCCAGCACTCAATTGAATGTAAGTAATATTGAATCGCTAAAGTTCTTTGCTGAATATTGCAATGTTATTGTTTTGGCAAGAGAGTTGAACATGAATCAGGTGAAAGAAATTTCTAAAGAAATTTCAGAACAAAATATTATTTCATCCTCAGGTGAACATATCCGGCTTGAAATGTTTGTTCATGGAGCATTGTGTATGTCCATTTCCGGAAAATGTTATCTCAGTTTGCATGAGCACAATTACTCTGCAAACCGCGGGGCTTGTCTTCAAGCATGCAGAAGAAGATATGAAGTTCGGGATAAGGAAACAGGTCTTGAACTTGAGATAGATAATGAGTATATTATGTCGCCAAAAGACCTTTGTACAATTACTTTTTTGGATAAAATCATAGATGCCGGAGTAAGTGTTTTAAAAATCGAAGGAAGGGGACGCTCTCCGGAATACGTAAAGACCACTGTCGAATCTTATAACGAAGCTTTGAGTTTAATATCGGAAGACAATTATACATTAGAAAAAGCAATAAAACTTGAAGACAAACTAAAAACTGTTTACAACCGCGGTTTTTGGGATGGATACTATTTAGGCAGACGGCTTGGGGAATGGACAGACCGCTATGGTTCCAGTTCCACAAAAACAAAGGAATATGTCGGCAAAGTTACACATTATTATCCAAATCAGGGTGTTGTTGCAGTTCTTGTTGAAAGCAAGGAGATAAACAATGCTCAGGAAATCTTGATCACAGGTCCGACAACCGGAGCTTATACTGCTATGATAGAAGAAATCAGAATTGATGATAGGAAAGTTGATTTTGCACAAAAAGGTGATACAATTTCCTTTAAAGTAGGCACAAAGGTCAGACCTAACGATAAATTGTATAAGATAGTTGATGCGGAGAGGGGAAAATAATTATTATTTAAAAATTAATAATTACGAAATATTTTCCCTGAAAACACAGCCATTGCGGTTAAGTAAGTTACCATATTTGAATCCCTCACGGGATAATTTTTCGGTTCTCGGTTCACAAAAATTCCGTCTGCTGTCTGCTTTTCTTTCGGTGTTTCTGTCCTTCGGTCATTCTGTCTTCTGTCTTCTGACTTCCGTCTTTCCGTCCTTCTGTCCTTCTGTCTTTCCGTCCTTCCATCCTTCTGTTCTACCGCCTACCATCTCCTTTCATCCGTTTAACATTTTACGTTTCACATTTCGCTGTTTCACGATTAAAATTAAAACCTTTTCAAAATAATTTCCATTACGTTTCCTTTCTCATCTTTAATTTTGTTGTGCTTGTTCTTTGGCAAATAGATTTGTTTTTGTATGTATTAACGGATAACTGAAAACGAAAAAATAAAACAACTACGCAAAATGCGACAACTTCAATTTTCATCGAATCAAACACTTGAAAAATTGGGGCTTAACTTAACTCATTTTTGTCCCAAGCATCACTGGAAGAACCGACACCGGCGACAAAATAAAAATCGAAAATTTCGGTGAAATTGGTGAAACTAATTTTTTACAGCCCGATAATTCCTTAATTGATAACGAATTACAAAATCACTGGATTTCACCTCTCTGTGAAAAAAAACGCAACCCAGCGAAATAAACATCAAAAGTTTCAGTCGTACGCTTATAACTATCCGCTCCTCCAAAAAATAATTTATTTCGTAATGAAAAACCAAATAATCTTTAGAAAATCTGAAATTAAATTTGGCTAATTTCCAAAAAAATAATAAATTTGTAGTTCTTTGATAAGTAACTTCACAAAAAATGTATTGTGTGAGTTGGTTTTTTAACAATTTAGGTGATAATATGAGTGAACGTCGTCTGTATGAAACGACATTTATAATCAATGCAGCTCTCGAAGATAACGACATTGAAGCTGTAGTTTCTAAAGTTGCTGGTTATATCGAAAATCATGGTGGAAAAGTCCAGGAAATTAATAAATGGGGTAGAAGACGTCTTTCATACCCTATTAATAAAAAATACAATGGATATTATGTGCATATGATTTTTGATGCTAACAGCAATACTATTCCGATTTTGGAAAGATTCATGGTTCTTGAAGATACTGTCTTAAGACATTTAACGCTTGTCCTCACTACAAAGTTACGTGAGTTCAGAGTTAAACGGGCTGCCGAACAGCAGGAAAGATTAGCAAGAAGTCTCGAAGAAGCTGCTGCTTCAGGTACAGGATATGGTCATTCCAAATCTGAACCGGTATTAATCGGCAAAACGGCAGATGTTGTTGAAGCTAAAGTTTAATTACTTTAAGTTTTATGGTGAATCGTTGTTTATCGCTGAATCATCATTTGACACTTAACTTATTATAATAAAATTTTTGAATTTATAAATGGCAAAACCAATGAAAGTAATATTAAGACAAGATGTTGATAATCTTGGGCAAATGGGAACAATTGTAAATGTTAAACCGGGATATGCACGAAACTATCTCATTCCGAGAGAACTTGCATACCATGCAACTACTAATGCTCTAAGAGTGTTTGAACAAGAGAAAAAGCAATACGAAAAACTAAGGGCTTTCGAAAAAGCGGATGCAGAAAAAATTGCACTTCAAATTGCAGATTTGCAGATCAGCATTCCAATGAAGGTCGGAGAAGAAGGACGGCTCTACGGCTCTGTAACATCACAAATGATTGCCCAGGAAATGGAATTAAGAGGTTACGATATTGATAAAAGACAAATTATGATTGATGATACTATTAAATCTTTAGGTGTATTTGATGTTAAATTACGATTGCATTCCGAAATAACAGCCAACTTAAAGATTTGGGTTATCAGCGAAGAATAAGCTAAACAGCGAAAAGTAAAACGCGAAACGTTTTAACTAAATTTGAAAAAGAAAGAACAATGATATTTTCTATTTATTGAGCGGTTTATAAGATTAAATCGCTTTTTTTTTACAAAATTCTATGAAAAGAGTTTGCATAGCAGGTGGAACAGGTCTCATTGGAGCAAGACTTTTAGAATTGCTAGCCGATAGTGATTATCATGTGGTTTCTCTAACTCGTAACTTAAAAAAGTCAATAAAACTCCTTCCAAAAGCAAAACAGCATATCCTTTTTGATGCTGCTTCTACAGAATTTCGTGAGGCAATTGGAAACAGTTTTGCCATTATTAATCTTTCAGGTGCTTCGATTGCAGGAAAACGCTGGTCAAAGTCATACAAGAAAGTAATTCTCCAAAGCAGAATAAAAACAACCGCTATTTTATCAGAAGCAATAAATAAATCATCCAATCCTCCAAAAGTATTTGTCAATGCATCTGCAGTGGGTATATACGAAAATTCTGGAGACAATACTATAAGCGAAAAATCCCAAACAGGACACGATTTCCTCGCCGATGTTTGCAAGCAATGGGAAGCAGAAGCATTCAAATCATGGGAAAAATGCCGTGTCGTTACAGCAAGAACAGGCATCGTCCTCGACAAAAGTGGAGGTGCATTGGCAAAGATGCTATTACCATTTAAACTATTTCTCGGTGGTCCTTTGGGTTCCGGTAAACAATGGATGCCCTGGATTCATATCGAAGACACAGTCAGGTTATATAAATGGGTAATTGAAAACGAAAACATCAGCGGACCTGTTAACTTCACAGCACCCAAACCTGTTCAGATGAAAACATTTGCAAAGACAATCGGAAATGTTTTAAAAAGACCATCCGTATTTAAAGTACCATCTTTCTTACTCAAAATAGTATTAGGAGAATCTTCTGTAATTGTTCTCAGTGGTCAAAATTCTATACCCCAAAAAGCAATGGAAAACGGTTTCAAATTCAAGTATTCCGGCCTAAAAGAAGCATTGATTTCGATATTAAAAAGAGAAGAATTACTGAAAGAGGAAAATCTTTTATAAATTAAAATTATTTCCATAATTTAGTTTTCAATAATTGGTTAATAGTAATTAATGTAGCGGTGTTGGTATGGAAATAATTGACTTATCGCAAGAGCATGAAAATATTTACTGCTTATGTCTCGAGGACTGGTCCGAAGAGATGAAGGAATCCGGAGATTCAAAAAAAATCTGGCTCGAGAATATGAAAGATAAGGGTTTAAGAGTCAAGTTAGCCAAAGATGATGGTGAAACAGTCGGTATGATTCAGTATGTGCCTATAGAATATTCTTTTGCAGAAGGCAAAGATTTGTATTTCATTTTATGCATTTGGGTTCACGGACACAAGCAGGGAGTTGGTGACAGAAGAAAAAAAGGCATAGGTAAAAAGCTAATTAAAGCCGCCGAAGAAGATATAATTTCACTGGGCGGTAAAGGGCTTGTTGCCTGGGGACTCTCTATTCCTGTTTTTATGCGGGCTTCATGGTTTAAGAAACAGGGCTACAAGAAAATTGATAAGGATGGAATGATGGCATTGCTTTGGAAACCTTTTACTGATGATGCAAAACCTCCTAAATTAATAAAACAAAAAAAGAAACCTGAAAAAATTGCCGGTCAGGTTACAATCTGTTCCTTCCATAACGGTTGGTGCCCGGCACAAAACATCGTGTATGAAAGGGCAAAGAGAGCGGTAAACAACCTTAATGACAACAGAATTGTCTTACAAGATTTTAATACATTCGAACATCAAATATTTAATGAATGGGGAATAATGGATGCTTTGTTTATTGACGGTAAATCTGTCAGAACAGGACCTCCAACAAAGTATGAGAAAATCGTAAAGCTGATTAATAAAGGTTTGAAGAAAATAGGAAATAATTAACAATTGAAAATTCTCTTTCTACTTTATAACTTTATAAACTTTCTACCGGCTTGATTACTCCGAAAGAAACAGCATTGTCTTATTCTCATTAATCAGGTGTCGTGCTAAACTGCCGACAAGAAAATCAAATATTCCGATTTTCGAGTGCGCCCCAAGAACAACAATATCGTACTCATCTAATAATTTGTTAGTAAAAACAGAGATTTTATCTTCAGTAGTAACCAGTTTATGAATATGAGTTATATTATGTGCTGTAAGATATTCCCTCACATTTTCAAACATGGCTTCGGCTTGTTCAGTATCTTCATCGGAAATAAACACAGTTGCTTCAATTTCTTTCGGAAAATTCAATTTCGCAAAGTTTTGCAATGCTCTCGTTGCAGGCAAACTCCCGTTATAAGCTATCATCACTTTGAATACATTAGAACTTGAATGGAAATTTGAAAATTCTTCCGGAACAGCAATTATCGGTGTTACGCTTTTATCTAAAAAAGAATCTAAAGTATTTTCAAGTTCCTCGCTTGTTTCAAATTGAAATTTGTTTTTTATTCCTGTTATCACAATATCATAAAACTTTGAAAACTCGGATATCCTTTCGCTCGGGCTTCCCTGAGCATTGCTTTCCCTGTGTTTTACTCCTGCCTCTTCGCATTTTGATTTGAATTTTGACAAGAGATTTTGAATATGCACCTGAGCCCTTTCAATCTTGGAATGTTCAAGCCCTTTGGCATAAAAACCAACTCCGGGAGGCAAAGGTCCGGTTGATGCTTTAATTCCGGGTATATCCAAAACAACCAATCCGGTAATTTCAGCACCATAAATTTTTGCGAGGGAAATTGCAAAAGCCGTTGCACAATCAGTATATGGCGACGGGTCCAAAGGTAACAATATTCGTTTTAACATATTCTCTCCAATTTGAAAAAAAGCAAATTAATATCTTTTGATGATTATATCAAATTTTAATTCGATACTAATTCTCAATCAATTGCATACTCCGACAAGCTCAGTAGAACAGGAGAAGATGAATCGGAGCAATTGCTAAAAAGGGCGGTGAAATTTTGTGTTTTTATAACTCTAATGTTTTGAAAAGGTTAAAAAGAACTGACAAAATAATTGCACCAATTTCACCGATATTTTGAGTTTTTTTTACTTTCGTCAAATTGTCGGTTTACACAACCTTGCGACAGGGAGATACCGACAGTATAGCAAAAGGTTAAGTTCATATTTATCAATATATTTACTGCATTATTGATTGAATTTGTCGCATTTTGCGTATATTTTTAAATTTTCGTCTTCAGTTATACGTTTTCAGTTATCCGTTAATTCAGACAGTACCGAAAAAATTTCAAAGAACAAGTTGAACAAAATTACGATTTGGGTGCGAAATGTAATTTATTTTATTTTAATTTTATTTTTAGGTTTTAAGGTGTTTAGACTGTTAGACTATTAGGTGGGAACGTAAGAAAGTGAGAAAATGAGAAAATGAGAAAGTGAGAACGTGAGACAGTGAGAACGTGAGAACGTGAGAAGGTGAGAAGGTGAGAACGTGAGAACGTGAGAAGGTGAGAACGTGAGAACGTGAGAACGTGAGAACGTGAGAACGTGAAAACATCCTTCGACAAGCTCAGGATGACGGATGGTAGACGGCAGACATCCTTCGACAAGCTCAGGATGACGGATGTGAGAGAATGAGAAATTTGGAATTAGGATTAAGGAATTGGTTTATCTGAAATTTTTTGGTAAATTTATTATTAATATTTTTCATTATTAAAATTGTTGTTTATGGATGCACCGGATAAGATTAAAAAATTGGTTGATACATTTTCAAATAATGTAGTCAATTACAAAAATTCTAATTACAACGAAGCACAAGTCAGACAGGAGTTCATCAATCCTTTCTTCAAGCAACTCGGCTGGGACATTGACAACGAGAAGGGTTACGCAGAAGCTTACAAAGATGTGATTCATGAGGATGCCGTCAAAGTCGGCGGTATGACAAAAGCACCTGATTACAGCTTTCGCATCGGCGGTCAAAGAAAATTTTTCCTCGAAGCAAAAAAGCCATCGGTTTCAATCAAAGACGATATTCATCCGGCATATCAATTGAGACGTTACGCATGGTCGGGAAAACTTCCGATTTCAATTCTTACCGACTTTGAAGAATTTGCCGTTTACGATTGCACTACAAAACCGAATCCTAACGACAAGGCATCCACCTCGAGAATACTTTACTACACCTACAATGATTACATTGAAAAATGGAACGACATAAATTCAGTTTTCTCAAAAGATGCAGTACTCAAGGGCAGTTTCGACAGGTTCGCTGTTTCGTCAAGAGGGAAAAAAGGGACTACACAGGTTGATGATGCTTTCTTGCTCGAAATGGAAAATTGGAGAGATTCTTTAGCTAAAAATATTGCTATACGTAATAAGGATTTATCAACACGTGCTTTGAATGAAGCTGTGCAAAAGACAATTGACCGTATAGTTTTTCTGAGAATATGCGAGGACAGGGCTATAGAAGATTACGGGCAGTTGCAAAAACTTATAAATGTCAATGATGTTTATTCTCACTTAAGACAAATATTTTTACAAGCTGACGACAAATACAATTCAGGTTTGTTTCACTTCAAAACCGAAAAGACTAGGGAAAATCCGGATTTGTGGACTTTGAATTTGCAAATTGACGATAAAATTTTGAAAGAAATCATTAAACGCCTTTACTATCCCGACAGTCCTTATGAATTTTCTGTATTGCCTGCCGATATTTTAGGTCATGTTTACGAAAAGTTTCTCGGTAAAGTGATACGGCTGACAGCCGGACATCAGGCAAAAGTTGAAGAAAAACCCGAAGTTAAAAAAGCACATGGAGTTTACTATACTCCGACTTATATTGTGGAATATATTGTGAAGAATACCGTGGGTCGTCTGCTTTTCGGGGAACAGGGGTCAGGGATTGGGGGTCAGGAAGCAGATAATTCATATTTTAATAATACATTGGAGAACAATAATGGAGATAAGGACTTACAGGGATTTGGAACTTTGGAAGGAAGCAATGAACCTTACGGAAATGATTTATCAAATAACAAAATCATTTCCGAAAGAGGAAAGATACGGATTGACAAGCCAGATACAAAGAGCGGCAGTCTCGATACCGTCGAATATAGCGGAAGGACACAGCAGAAATCACACAAAGGAGTACCTCTATCATCTATCGTTAGCCAAAGGATCACTGTCGGAAATGGAAACTCAGATAATTCTCTCTCAAAGACTGAATTATATAACGAAAGAACAGCTAACGGCAGTTTGGGAGAAGGCACAACTAACAGGAAAATTATTGAACGGAATGCTTCGCTCTCTAAAAAACAAAATTCCCAATCCCTGACCTCCGACCCCCGACCCCTGACACCAAAGGAAGCCGAAAAACTCCGAATCCTCGACCCTGCCTGTGGTTCTGGTAGCTTTCTTTTGGGTGCTTATCAATATTTGCTGAACTGGTATTTGGAGCAGTACTCAAAAGAGCCGAATAAATATACGAAAGGCAAACAACCGAAAATTTATCAGTCATCGGCTGGAGAATACCGGCTGACTACAAGCGAAAAGAAAAACATACTGCTGAATAATATCTATGGTGTGGATATTGACTCTCAGGCAGTCGAGGTAACAAAGCTGTCGCTGCTGCTGAAAGTTCTCGAGGGTGAAACCGAAGAAACTTTGAACTCAACGAGGTCAATGTTTCAGGAAAGGGCTTTGCCGGATTTGTCGAATAATATTAAATGCGGGAACTCCCTGATTGGCTCTGACTTTTACGAAGGAAAAAATGTATCGCTTTTTGACGAAGAAGAAATGTACCGTATAAATGTGTTCGATTGGGATAAGGAGTTCCCTGATATTTTTAAATCGGGTGGTTTTGATGCGGTCATTGGGAATCCGCCGTATGTTAGAACTACAAGTTTAAACTCAACAATAAAAGATTATATTAATTTAAATTATACAACTGCATACGAACAATTTGATATTTATTTTTTATTTTATGAACAAGCAATTAAATTGCTAAAAATAGATGGATTTCTTGGATTGATTACACCCATAGGATTTTTAACAAATTCTTCAGGAATTGAATTACGAAAGTTATTAATAGGATTAAAAATAGTTCAGATAATTGATGTTTCAATGGATAATGTTTTTAAAGATGCTTCAACTTATCCGATTATAACAATTGTAAAAAAAACTAAGACTAATTTTGATTTTGATATTTTAGTTGGAAATAATCAAACAATAATCTCTGAAAAGAAATTATATAATAAATTAAGTATTAATAGTTCAATTAAAGATGATAACTACATAATAAGTTTATCAATTTCAAAAAGAGAGAGAACCATTATTAATAAATTGAAAGTACTAAGCATTAATCTTGGTGAATTTTCAAAAATATTTAGAGGAATCCAAATTAATAAAATAAAATTAGTTGATCAAAAGCCAAAACTTGAATCAAACTCATTTATTTATCCAGCTATACATTTAAGAAATGTCAAGCCATGGCTTGCAACAAAGCCATTTTATTACGCTATTCATGATGATAATATTGCAGGTAAAGAAAAACGAGAACTTCTAATTAATAACAAAAAATTGTTGATACCTAGATTCGTTCTAAAATTAAAAGCATCGTATGATGAATATAATTACGTTCTTGACAACATATATATTATCATAATAAAAAGTAATTTTTTTAATACTAAATTTGTATGCGGTGTAATGAATTCAAAATTATTAAATTTCTATTATCATAAAATTCATTCACAAAATCATATTAGTGGTGGGTATTATGCTATCAATGGTCAACAATTAAAGGAATTACCAATAATAAGAGAATATAGCAATAATCAATATGACAAAATGGTTTCTCTCGTTGACCGCATGCTTGACCTAAACAAAAAAGTACGGGCAGAAAGTATAAGCACGCAGGAAAAGAAAGTACTGGAAAAGCAAATAGAAATAACAGACAGTGAAATAGACAAGCTGGTCTATGAGCTGTATGGTTTGACGGAGGAAGAGATTAGGATTGTAGAGGGGGAAGGGTGATGGAAATTTCAGATTTTAATAACAGAGATGTCTTAAGAAAATATATTAGCATTCCAAAGCTAATATTTTTATTACAAAATAAGAAGTTGTTTTTTTGTAGGGCAGATTATTTTAAGTGCTATAAACCATCATTGTTTTCTCGAGATGGTGATATGTTCTCTTTTTTTTACGGTGAAAAAAAGGTTTTAAAGGAAAATTTTAAGAATAATCTATTTTCATATTTAATTAATACAAATGAATTGGCAAAATACATGTTTATCAATTCATGGAACTGTCAAAAAACTGAGTCTTTTGCGATGTGGCGGCTATTCTTAAGAAAATATAATGAATGTGTAGCAATGCAAACAACTATTGAAAAATTAAACAACAGTTTTCAATCAGAAATTAATCTTACACTTAAGAAAGTTGAATATGAAAATATTGAGATCTGGGGTTCAATGTATAAACTGAAAAGTGATATTTTAAGTCCATTTTATGTAAAAGATGTATTTTATGAATTTGAAACAGAAGCAAGAATTGTATTGTCCACCTATGAACAAACTTTTCCGAATTCGCATGTGGAACCTGTAATGAATGATAATAATGAACTTTGTGGAGTATATATCCCAACTGATTTTTCGGTAATCATTGATAAAATAATTGTTTTCCCTAATGCTGAAGATTTCATATTTAATTCAATAAAGAATTTTGTTAACTTAAATCTTCCAAGTTGTCCTGTCTTAAAATCTGAACTTGATGTGAAAGATGGAGGAATCAATGAAGGTTAAATTTAAAGAAAGACTTTCAGCTCATAATAAAGCTAGATGGATTTGGAGATACATGAGTTTAACAAAATTATTATCATTGATACAAACAAATAAAATGTTCTTTTCATCAATGAACATTCTGGACGATAAACGAGAAGGATTTTATCGTAATATAGATATTATGGGACATTTGGACAATAAAGAAAAAGATATACAGGATTTTATTTCTTATGATAGAAGTACGACTGGTCATAGAAACTATGTATCATGTTGGTTTAAGGCAGAATACGAATCATTAGCCATGTGGGATATATATGGCAGATTTAATGACAGTATAGCAATACAATCTGATTTAAACTTTTTTAAGAAGTGTATTGTTGATAAAAGAGATTGGACTTTAAATATTGGCCCAATAAAATATGTTAATTGGAATTCACAAAACCTATTTACTCCATTTAATGAAAAACCTAATGATGATGAATTATTTTGGTATAAAGACAAAAGTTTTCAATACGAACATGAATGGAGAATGATAATAACTCTATCTGAAAAAGAATTTAATGATATGAATAAACCAAAGGGTTTATCTATTGAGGTTGATACAAATTCCCTAATTGAGCGTATATATCTGTCTCAAAACTACAGTAGTTGGAGTTATGATTCTATTAAAAATCTTTTAAAAGATTATGGAATAAATTCAGAAATACGGAAATCAAGGATATCATAATGAATAATATAGTTAAGCAAATAGAAATCACAGACAGGGAAATAGACAAGCCGGTCTATGAGTTGTATGTGCGAAAATATTGTCTGAACGGGGATTTATTTGATTTATGTGATTGACATGATTAATACGGAAATCAAATTAATCAATTTAATCACCAAAATCACAGTTCCGACAAAAAAATAGACAAGC
>JAZDIP010000045.1:0-24019 GCA_043804925.1 bacterium
AACAACACACAAATGGACGGCAAATTATGAATTACCAATTGCAGCACAATCAGGTGATGTACTTGCAGAACTTTTATTTAATTCAATGCTGGGACTTAGTGATACTACAACTTTATCCATCGAAGAATTGACTGCAAGAGGAGGTAGTTTAACCCCAGTTAACGGATTCTTTAGAGGTTTAGGGCTTTGCAAAACTACCGATACAACACGTTTATTTAATCCATTTAACAAGCCGGCGATATTATCAATGAATCCTAATCCAACAGATGGTATGATAAATATTGAATATGAAACTTCAGAAAAAGGTTTCACCAAAATGTGGGTATCGGATATGTTGGGTAATCATGTTTATGAATTGTATTCCGGAGTTCCAAATCCCTGTAAAGCAGATGTAAATCTCGACGGTACTTATTTATCCGATGGTGTTTACTTTATCATCTTGCAAACACCAACCCAGATTGTAAGGGAGAAGATATATATTATGAGATAGTCGTTAGCCGTTAGTCGATAGTCGTTAGTCGTTAGTCGTTAGTCGATAGTCGTTAGTCGATAGTCGTTAGTCGATAGTCGTTAGTCGTTAGTCGTTAGTCGATAGTCGTTAGTCGATAGTCGTTAGTCGATAGTCGTTAGTCGATAGTCGTTAGTCGATAGTCGTTAGTCGATAGTCGATAGTCGTTAGTCGATAGTCGATAGTCGTTAGTCGTTAGTCGATAGTCGATAGTCGATAGCCGTTAGTTGACAGTCTGAACAATCGTATAGTGATTGGAAGTTATATTTGGAATTGGAATTTAAAAATTGATTTTAAATTATAAAATAGTCCATGGTAGGGGTGAACAAAAGTTCGCCCCACTTTTTGTAGCTGTTTAATATTCACAATTTATTCTAACAAAATAGTCAGTAAATCATCTTCCCAACTGATAAAGGGAAATTCTACTATTCTTCCAATTTCTGTTCCATCATTTAGTATAATCACAGACGGTACTTTTTCGATTTTGTATTTTTCTGCTTCTCCTGTTGGCTCTTTTTTGTTGCGAGCAACACCGTATAATGTTATATTTTCTATCGGAAATCCAAGTTCGGCAATCAATTTATAAAATTTTGGCCCTTCGCTTTCTGAATCAGGGCACCAGTTAGCAGAGAAAACAACAAATGCAATTTTCTTATTCTTTAAAACCGATTTTAATTGCTTGATTTTTTCAGAATCAATCTTATAATTATTTGCATCATAATCTTTCCATTTTGTATTCTGCTTCCAATCTGTCCAACTCATTTTTCCAACGAGTGCTACAATTTGTTTTTTATCATCTTTTTTTTTCTTGCAATCACAACATGAATAAACAAAGCTTATAAAAACAATAAATATGAACAATTGTGTGTATTTGAATTTCATTGTTTTCCCTGTTTTAATGTTTAAGATATATTATTTTTTTGTATTCATCATTAGATGAATTATTTTTATGCAAAGAAAACCTGCACAAATAAATACCTTCTGGTATTATTGTTCCATCTGTACTTTTCATATTCCATTTTAAATTGTGTTTGCCTGATGAACTTAGACCATCAAAGAGGCAAATAATTTCTTTCCCAAAAATATCAAAAATCTTTATGGAAAGAAAAGCATCCGATTCCAATTCAAAGTCAATTTGCGTAAAGTCGCTTGCAGGATTTGGCATCGGGTCATTTATATTAAGAACGTTGAACCTATCCATTACAGATATTGGGTCTTTTACAATTATATAATTTACTTTTGTTTCGGTTGATTTATCCTGGCCTCTCTCAACAGTTAAACTTACGGTAAATGTACCGGAATTTTGGTATACCTGAATTGGATTTTGTGATTTATGAGTAGCACCGTTGCCGAAATCCCAACTCCACTTTTCAGGATTTCCGGTTGACAGGTCTGTGAATTGAACCAATAACGGAGCATCTCCTTCAGTTGTATCGGCAGTAAAATCCGCTTTGAGTTCATTGGCTCCCGTTACGACAATATAATTGTATTTTGTTTTGCTATCATTGTCAAGAGCATCTGAAACTGTTAAGGAAACATTATATACCCCCGGTTTTTGATAAATATAAACAGGATTTTGTGTTGTATGAGTACCCCCGTCACCGAAGTCCCAGAACCACTTATCGGGATTTCCTTCCGAAAGGTCGGTGAAAGTAGTTGATAGAGGTGCATCCCCGGTCTGAACGCTCGCTTTAAAATCAACGACAAATTTAATGCCTCCATTATCCGTTTTTAAAATAGTTCCATCTCCAACTACAGCCCAGCCTTTGTTTTTATTGATAAATTGCATTGACCAAATGTTATATCTTGAATCAGGGATTTGAACTTTCCAGTTTTTACCGCCATCGGTAGTGGAAATAATTCCGCCGGGTCCTGCCGCCCAGCCGTTGTTTTTATCTATAAATTGAATTGTTTTGAAAAAGCCGTCAATCGGATGGTTTTGTGGTGTCCAGTCATTACCACCGTTGGTAGTACGCAAAATTTTTGGTTCGTGACGGGAAACAGCCCAACCATTACTTAAATCGAGAAAGAAAATATCATAGAAAATACCAGTATTACCGGGTTCAAGCTTTTGCCATGTATTGCCCCCGTCAAATGTCCTGACAATTGTACCATTTGCACCACATGCCCAACCTGCATTTTCGTTAACAAAAAAAATACTTTTACTGACACTGAAATTTGCAGAGTCCTGAAAATACCAGTGTTCGCCTCCATCTTCAGTATGAATAATACCTAATGGGCATGTAGCCCAACCTTTGTTTGTATTAACAAAATATATCGAATTAAGGTCGAGGTCAAAATCGGTATCTTGAATTATCCACCTTCCTCCTGCATCTGTGGTTTTTCTAATTCTTCCGTTATCTCCTGCTACCCAGCCATTAAATTTATCAAGAAAACTTATACTTAATAGCCAACTTCCCACGTTTGCATCTTGTTCTTCCCAATTTATTCCACCATCGGTTGTCCGTAAAATTAATCCATCGTTTCCAACTACCCAACCGTTCAGGGAGTCAACGAAGCAAACATCATACAAGAATTTATCAGTCCCTGAATTCAACGGATACCAACCATTTTTGCCGTTTAATTGAGTTAGAGCTATGATAAATATTATAATATATATTAACTTTTGCATTATTTCATTTTTAGCATTTAATTCAACTTATTAAATTACAAAATACATTATAAATATTTGAAAAAAACTTGTATGAGTATTAATTTAATGTTATTATTTATATAACTCGTGAAACAATTTACTTTTAAATTCGTAATAATTTAATAAAGTTTTCGTTACATACTTTTTATTCATTTTTTAGGAAATACTATGAAATATACATTAACTTTTTTATTTATAATAATTTTGCTGGCAAATATTTTAGACGCAAAGGAAACAAGACTTTTAAGATACCCCAATACATCCAAAACACATATTACTTTTACTTACGGAGGCGATTTATATACAGTTCCTATTCAGGGAGGATTGGCAAGAAGAATTACAATTTCCGATGGTATTGAAATATTTCCCCGTTTTTCACCGGATGGGAAAACTATTGCTTTTTCGGGTGAATACGATGGCAACCGTGAAGTTTTCGTTATTCCAAGTGAAGGCGGTACGCCACAAAGACTGACTTTTAGCATGGATATTCCCGGTTTGCCCGATAGGATGGGTCCTGATAAAATCATTATGCAATGGACAGCGGATGGACAAAATATCATTTACAGAAGCAGGCAGGAAAGTTGGAATGCATGGGTAGGTAAGTTATATAATGTTAAAATCCAGGGCGGATTACCCGTTGAATTGCCTTTACCAAAATCCGGTTTTGCGTCTTTAAGCGAAGATGGCAATAAGATTGCATACAATCGTGTTTTCCGTGAATTCAGAACATGGAAACGCTATAGAGGAGGGCAGGCAGACGATATTTGGATTTACGATTTTAAAACTCAGGATTTGCAAGATATAACACAAAATTCCGGTCAGGATATTATTCCCATGTGGTACAAAAATAAAATCTACTATATATCCGACCGCGACCATTTCATGAACATTTTTGTATATGATATAAATACAAAGCAAACAAAGAAAATAACAAACTTCGATAAGTATGACGTTAAGTTTCCTTCACTTGGAGCAGAGCATATATCATTTGAGAATGGAGGGTATATTTATCTTTTAAACTTACAAACCGAACAAATTGAGAAAATTAATATAGAAGTTGCCGAAGATTTTCCATGGATAAGGAGTAAACTTGAAAATGTGAAGAAAAATATTTCTTCATGGAATATTTCTCCTGACGGCAAAAGAGGTCTTTTCTCTTCAAGAGGAGATATATTTACCGTACCGGCACAAAATGGTAAAATAGTAAATTTAAGTAAATCATCAAGTGTTCACGACAGAAGCCCGGAATGGTCTCCCGATGGCAAATGGATTGCATATATCAGCGATGATGGATTTCAAAATGAAATTTATCTTTCAGATGCAAATGGTAAAAACAAAATACAACTGACAAACAATAGCAAATCTTATCTATGGGAGTTGAAATGGTCACCTGACAGCAGGAAAATTTTGTTTTCTGATAAAGCCATGAAATTGTATGTAGTTGATATATATACGAAGCAAATCAAAGAAATCAGCAAGTCAAAAATTTGGGAAATACGTGATTATAATTGGTCTCCCGACAGCAAATGGATTGCTTATTCCGATTATATAAATAATTTTTGGTCACAGATTAATCTTTATTCTATTGCTAATGGCAAATCTTATAAAATATCCGATGAATTCTTCGAAAGCAGTTCCCCAGTTTTCTCATCAGACGGCAAATACTTGTTTTTCTTCTCAACAAGAAATTTTAAACCCAGAGTTGGAAATTTCGAGTGGAACTATATGTACGAAAACGAATCAAATATTTTCGGTTTGACTTTACAGGATACTTTAGGAACACCTTTCGCATTTGAGAACGATACAGTTGCTGTTAAAGTAGAAGAAAAAGAACAAAACAAAGGGGAAAAGGCGAAAGGGAAGAAGGACAAGAAAGAAGAGATTGAATATACTATTAAAATTGATATAGATGGAATGCTTGACCGATTGTTCGAAGTTCCTGTAAAAGCTGCCGCTTATTATCGTATGGTTGCCGGTTCTAAGGGAAACTTATATTATACACGTGAAGGGAAACTCTGGTCTTATGATTTTAATAAAAAAGAGGAATCCAAAGTTGGTGAATTCACTCAATTTGAAATATCCGGCGATGGCAAAAAAATCATTTATGGTAAAGATAATGAATATTATATAACAGACTTGAATTCTTCGGTAAAGTCTGATGAAGGTAAATTGGATTTATCGGGTATGGAAGTTAATATTGACCGGACTGAAGAATGGATACAAATATTTAACGAGAGTTGGCGTCAAATGAGGGACTTCTTCTACGACCCAAATATGCATGGAGTTGATTGGAATGCAATTAAATTAAAATATTCCGAGTTGCTGCCTTATGTTGTTCACAGACACGATTTGACCTACATAATCGGAGAGATGATAGGCGAACTCAATTGCGGACATTCTTATGTCGGGGATGGCGAAATGCCCGAAGTGAAGAATGTTGGAGTTGGTTTGTTAGGTGCCGATTTTACCTATGATGAAAAATCAGGTGCATATATCATTACGAAAATTCTCAAAGGTAGAAACTGGGAAGAACGTACCCGGTCACCATTAACCGAATCCGGTATTAACATCAAAGAGGGTGATTATTTGTATGCAGTTGATGGACTGAAATTAAATAAGAACCTCACTCCTTTTCAGGTTTTAAACGGCAAAGCAAACAGATATGTCGCTTTGTCGATTAGCTCTAATGGCAAAGAATCGGACGAGAAGGATATTTACGTAAAAACAATTGCCAATGAAAGCGGCTTACGATATTTCAACTGGGTTGAAGAAAATCGTTTGAAAGTAGAAAAAGCTACCAATGGCAGAGTTGGATATATCCATATACCTGATATGAGTATGGAAGGTTTGAATGAATTTGTTAAATATTTTTATCCGCAGGCAAGAAAAGAAGCTTTAATAGTTGACGATAGATATAACGGAGGTGGAAATGTTTCTCCTATGATTATTGAAAGATTAAGAAGAATTTTATTGGTTGCAAAACATGCCAGAAATCAGGAAGAAGTTATGACAAATCCCGATGCGGTAATGACAGGACCAATTGTCTGCTTATTGAATGAATTAGCTGCATCAGACGGTGATTTATTTCCCTACCAATTCAAAAAAGCCGGTATAGGCACATTAATTGGCAAAAGAAGCTGGGGCGGTGTAATTGGAATACGAGGTTCTTTACCATTCCTTGATGGGAGCTATATGTACAAACCTGAATTTGCCAATTTTGGTGCTGATGGTACATGGGTGCTCGAAGGAGTAGGAATGGAACCCGATATCGAAGTTGACAATCATCCTGCTAAGGAATACAACGGAATTGATGAGCAGTTGAATAAAGCAATTGAAGTAATATTAGAACAAATAAAGACAAATACGAAGCCACAAATACCGGCTGTACCGGCATTTCCTGACAAGAGCAAGTAAAAAATAATGTAAAATGTAAAATGAAGAATGTAGAATGGATTTGGTAGAGGAATTTAGAAACTTAGAAAAGAGGGGATATCTTAAAAGGGTATCCTCTTTTTTTTAATTGCCATATAATTTATGTTTACTTATATAATCTTCAACTTGCTTAGGCACAAAACCTGATATTGATTCATCATTGAATATCATTTCTCTTATTCTACTCGAAGAAATTTCCGATTCGGGCATTTCGATAAATATTATTTTTTCTCTGTCAGTGAGAATTGATATTTCATTAATATTTGTATCCGGTCTTTTTACGACACAAAGATTGACAATATTAAGAATCTCCTGCCAGCTTTTCCATTCCTTAAAATCCTTGATTTGGTCGCTACCGATAAGCATGAAAAGTTCAAAATCGGAATATTTTGCCTGAAGGTAATTTATTGTATCAATTGTGTAGGAAATATCCTTTTTATCAATTTCAAAAGTATCTGTTTTGAATTTATCATCAATGCCTACTGCAATCTTCAGCATATTCAATCTATGCTCTGCAGATACCATCAATTCTGATTTTTCAGTCTTGAAAGGGGACACATAAGCAGGTATAAATAGGCATAAATCGAGATTCATCTGAGTGAGAAACTGCGTAGCCATGTTAAGGTGCATATTATGCACCGGGTTAAATGTACCACCGAATATTCCGAGTTTTTTGGTCATATAATATATTTGTTTATTTCACAATTGATAAGATGTGGTTCTTATAATCAATTTGTATCTTTCCCAGCATCCTTAGGGCATTCTGCCCCAGAACGGGCTCAACTTTATCATCTTCGAGAGTTGCGATTTCCGCATTATTGATTGGAAACTTTCCGATCATTAATGTGTTAATATTATATATATGTTTTTTATGTGTAAAACCATCTGACATTTTAAATTCATTAGTCCTCAGATAATTCTTTTCATCTATAATTTTGTTCTTTAATAAATCCTGTATTATTTTTTCATCAATCATTGTTTCGGCAACGCCCGTTTCAAATAATAATAATAATTCAACTGAATTGTTGATTTTAACCGGTATTCGATATAATCCATTCGCATACGGAATCAATGGGATTTGCTTATTATTCTTGATTTCGACGGTTAAATTTTCATTTGTTATGGAATCCATAATCCACCTTGCAGAAACTTTACTTCCGTTTGTAAAGATAAGAGTACCCATCCCATGCCGGATATTGTTTTGAAATTCACCGACATACTTTAATCCGTCAACTTCTTTTCTTTCTCCATTTCCTTCAAAACGATTCTTTTTGAACTCACCTGTATAGATATATCCGCTTGAATCAATGTATTTACCAACTCCTTCCATCATGAAACCTTTCAGGTTTCCTTCATAAACGGAGCCATTTTTAAAATTGACTTTGCCGTCTCCTGAAATCGTATCATTTACAAAGTTTCCGGAGAACGCAATACCATCAGGAAAAATGATTTTGCCTTTTCCCTGCATTTTAAAGTTAATAATATTTCCGATAAATTTAGTACCGTCTTTATAAGTTATTGTCCCTTCACCATTGATTGAATCATGAACAAATATGCCTTCAAATGTTATACCTTCGACAAGTGAATATTTACCTTTACCATGTTTAATACCATCAACAAATTGCCCCTCATAATAGTTACCACTTAAAAAGATGTATTTGCCTTCACCATTAAATTTATTATTCTTCCAATTGCCTTCGTATATCGAGCCATTATCGAATTTATAAACGCCATATCCATTTTCACAATTTCCTGATTCGCATTTACCATTTTCGTATTGTGCTAAACCCGAATATTGATTCATTAGGAGCAAAGTTATAAAAGTCAATAGTGTTTTCATTGTTTTTCCCCAATTATTTATTTATCATATTGTTAGTGATTTATCAACGAATTATTGTTATATAAACTTTATACATACATATAAATTATTGAAAAAAATTTAATTAACAAAATAAATCAATATATAATATTAATATTATTCACATAGTGCATTTATTCAATATACATTTAGTAGATTTTTGTTATTTTGTATTTTATAGTTTTTATCAATAGAAATTAATCGGAATTCAAATGAAAATTTTAGCTGTAATCTTTATTGTTTTTATGACTTTCTCGAGAGTATTGGGGTGTGAGTTAATGCTCAACTTCGATGAATTGTTTTCAAATATTTCTAATAATGAATCGCAACTAAATAGTTATAAAACCTTTTCACCAAATAAAATATTTATGGTAAAACTACTCACTTCAGATAAGATTTTCATAAATCAATTTCCTACTGATGACAAAAATTCTGTAAATTTAATTCTAAAAGAAACAGGAAACATTTTTGATGGAAACACAGAATTTTACTGCGGAAATCAAAAAATCAAATCACCAGGTATGAAAACCTTCGTTGGCTTTATTGAAGGAAATGAAAATTCACGTGTTTTACTAACACTTATCAATGAGCAATTATTTGGCATCATTGATGATTCAAAGGAAACTTTGTATTTATCCCCATCAAAATTTAATAAAGACGATTATGTGCTTTCCAACAGCAGCATTTTTGATTACCCAAAGTATTTTAATCAAAATGATATTCCTGATAATAATGATGCAATATCAATACTTCATGGAAAATCAACCAAAAAAGAAAGTCTTCTTTCAAATGAATTATTGGAATTGGAATTAGCCATTGAAACCGATACGGAATTTTTCAAAGCCACAGGAAATGACTTTGATAAAGCACAGGCATATATTTTGACTTTGCTTACACAGGTTAGCATGCTTTACGAAGAAAACATTGACCTTAGAATTAAATTGACATGGGTAAAAGTGTGGACAGATAATCCTGCTGACCCTTATGATGCGAAAGGTGATTATGATGTTTTGAGGAGCAAAGCCATTAATTACTGGCTTGATAATTATAAGCAGGTTCCGAGAGATGTTTACCATGTGTGTACTGCTATTAGCTATGGTGGAGGAGGTTTCGGGTATTTTAATGCTCTATGCGGCAATAAGAAAGAAGGTATGTCGGTTACTTCTCTGCAAGGATGGAATGGTCTGCCTTCATTCGATTTTTCCTATGATGTTTATATTATTGCTCACGAGCTTGGGCATAATTTCAATGCCCGGCATACACATGATTGTTTTTGGAATAATGCTCCATTAGATACTTGTGTTGTTGATTATAATTGTTTGTCTCAAGACCAACAGCCACTGCCGAATCCGGGTTCAATTATGAGTTATTGCGGTGGAATAAATAATCAGAATGGATTTGGCTACAGAGTTAAAATGTTTTTTAAGGACGAGAATAAAAATCTGATGCGTACAACTGCTGAACAAGCAGAGTGTATTAGCAATGTATCTCAGCCGCATTTACAGTTATTATCACCTCAAGGAACTGAAAAATTTACTGATGGAGATACAATTAATATTAGATGGAAGGCATATAATACAGAGGCTGTTGACCTTTACTATTCAGAAGATGCAGGTTTAACATGGGAAATAATTGAATACAATGTTGACCCAACGATTACATCATATATTTGGAAAATACCTGTGATTTGCTCAAACAAAATGCTGCTCAAAATTAATTCCTCAAATGATAAGACAATAGCCGATACAAGCTTGGCAACATTTTCGGTAATTTCTGAAGACCCGGAAAAATTGGTGGCATATTATCCTTTTGACAACAATACAAATGATGAACAATTTTGTCATCTATATAATGCCGAAAATATTAATAGTGTTTTATTCACAGATGATAGATTTGCCATACAAAACTCGGCAGTTTCATTCAACGGTTCGAATTACCTGAAAGCAAATTCATTTAATGCTTCATTTGATGAATTAACATTAACATATTGGTTCAGTGTCGACAATACTAATGGCAATCAATTCATGGTTGGTACAAACTGGAGCGAAGGATGGGTATTCTCAACATATTTTTGGGGACAGTTAGGATTATCCCTTTATGTTGAAGGCAAAGGAGTACCTGACCAGGTCTGGGGTGGTGGTGTTCAACCCAATAAATGGTATTTTGCTGCGTTCACATTTGACGGGCTGTCTGCAAGAATTTATGTTGACGGTGTGCTAAAAGGAGAAACAATCTGGGAAGTGCCTGCAAAATTAAATTCATTTGCAAATACTCCATTGTACTTCGGTGCAAGAAACAATGTCGAATTTTTTACAGGGAAATTAGATGATGTGAGAATTTACAATAAAGCATTATCGTCGGAAGAAATCTTACAATTAATGAATACAAATGACATTGAATCTTCTTTTGGCAGAGAATTGAAAATTTATCCGAATCCAGTAAATGATAAAATTATTATAACTACCAATGAAACTTTGAACAATTGCGAAATATCATTATTGAATATTTTAGGAGAAACCGTTACAGTTTATACTTGCGAAGAATTAAATCAGAAAAATCCATTTATTATCAATACTGAAAATTTTACGAGTGGTTTATATTTTCTCAAGATGCAAAACGGCAACAAAATATTGACTGAAAAAATAATAATTTACCGGTAGGAAAAATATATTGAATATAGTTTTTCAAATATTGAGTGCCGAATATATTTTCCTTAATATACTTATCATCTCAACATTGTGTACCCTGATAATATCAATATTTTGTTGAAGGAGCAAAGCGTGAATTATTATTGTAGGTAAATCCCTTTCAGCTGGATTTGGTATATCCAGCATTTTTCCAATGAATGCTTTACGAGATAAACCGACCATTATCGGAACTCCCAGTTCATTGAACTTTTCGTAGTTTCGGAGAAGTGTAATATTTTGCTCGTAAGTTTTACCAAAACCAATACCGGCATCTGCAATAATTGACTTAACACCATTTGCCTTTGCTTTTTCGATTTTAGTTTTCAGTATATTGAAAATATCCCGAAAAACATCATCATATACCGGATTTTCCTGCATGGTACGGGGAGTTCCCTGCATGTGCATTAAAATCAAAGTGAGATTTTTATCAGCGGCTAATTCGGCAAGTCGTTCATCTGTGCCCAAACCACTGATGTCGTTAATAATACTTGCTCCTGCATCTACTGAAGCTTTAGCTACATTATACTTTGTTGTATCAATCGAAATAACTGCTTCAGATTTTTGCTTTTTTATTTGCTCGATGACAGGTAGAACCCGATTTAATTCATCTTCTTCGGACACTGCTTCGGCACCCGGTCTTGTGCTTTCACCACCGATATCGAGTATATCAGCTCCATCGTCCAATAGTTTCAGTCCTTGACTAACAGCTTCTTCTTTTGAGAAATATTGTCCGCCATCGGAAAAGGAATCCGGTGTAACGTTGAGTATCCCCATTATTTTTGGAAAATTGTGTTTGAACATAAATATCTTTGTTAGTAGTAAGGGCACATCGCAATGTGCCCCTACAATTCATATTTTCTTTTCATCCTTCGACAAGATCAGGATAACCATTTTGTCTTTTCACGTTTTCGCGATTAAAGATTCTTATTCGCAAAATCCCAGTTAACAATTTCCCAGAATTTCTCGATAAAGGTTGGACGTGCATTCCTGTAATCAATATAGTAAGCATGCTCCCAGACATCCAATGTCAAAATTGGCTTTTTGTCCAAAGTCATTGGTGTTCCGGCATTGCTCAACTGCAAAATTTCAAGTTTGTTATCTGCATTTTTTGCTAACCAAGCCCAACCCGAACCGAACAATGTTGTTGCTGCTTTTGAAAACTGCTCTTTGAATGAATCGAATGAGCCAAAACTTGTATTGATATCTTCAGCCATTTTTCCTGTTGGAGCACCGCCGCCGTTTGGTGACAAGCACTTCCAGAAGAAATCATGATTAAAATGCTGGGCAGAATTGTTGAATAATCCGCCATCAGCTTTTTTGATTATTTCTTCGAGTTTCATTTCCTCAAATGCTGTACCTTTTATTAAATTATTCAGATTATTAACATAAGCAGCATGATGTTTGCCATGATGATAATCGAATGCTTCTTCCGATATAATTGACTTCATTGCATCTTTTGCAAATGGAAGTTCAGGTAATGTAAAAGCCATATAATCCTCCGTATGTTTTGTTAAAAATTGTCATAGTTAATAATATAAAGATGTATAAATAATGATATTATTTTGTTTTTCTTTAAATTCGATTTGTTTTAAAGCTCAAAACTGATTGAATTATAAAAATATCGCAATTCATTCAATATATTCCTCTATCCAAGAATAATAAGCTAATAAGGTTTGTGTTTTAGGAATTACCATTGTTACTAAGGTCTGAAGGAAATGATTAAAGTTTTATAATTATTAAATGACTAATAATATATGGTTTTAACCTTAGTAACCAAATCATCTGACCATCTTATCAACCTTATTAACTTATTTTAAATTATCTGTAAATATTATTTCTTGCTTATAAAATAAAAATATTATAATTTTGTCATATATATAAAGTATATCTAATATATATTGGTGAAATATGACAACACAGATGTTAATTAAACTGGAGTACTCGACAAAGGAGAAACTGAATCTTCTGGCAAGAAGAGAAGGTGAGAGTGTAAACTCCGTTGTCAGACAACTTATTGATGAATATATCAAACGTAGGGATATTTCTGTTTACATTGATGAGTTATGGGATAAAATCAGCAAAACCCTGAAAACCAAAGGTGTAAAATCTACGGATATTAATAAAGCAATTAAATCAGTTAGGGATAAATGAAAGTCGTCATTGATACTAACATTTTTGTTTCTTCATTTTTTGGTGGAAATCCGAGAAAAGTAATTGACCTTTGGAAAAACGGGAAAATTACACTGTGTTTGTCAAAGGATATTCTTAATGAATATGTTGAAGTTTTAGAGCGGTTGGGAATTTCACATGATGAAATAATGCAATTAACAAAATTATTCAATGAAGCACCTAATGTTATCTATACTTCAATTACTCCAAAGATTAGTATTGTAAAGAAAGACCCCGACGATGATAAATTCATAGAATGTGCCGTAGAATTAGGTGCAAAATATATTATCACAGGTGATAAGGGATTACTTGAAATTGGCAAATATTCAAATATCCAGATTTTGAATCCAAAGGGTTTTCTTGAATTATTATAAAACTTTCTGAAAGTAAATTTGTATTTCTACATCTTCAACTTCTTAAAAATAAATTCAGGTATATGAATAACTACCCACATTATTAATCGCCAGTAGGAAGGTGCATAAACAACATCTTTTCTTGAGAGCATTGCTTTGTAAATTATTTTTCCAATATCTTTTGGCTTTGCAAATAATGGACTTTTCGGTAAATGAGCGGTCATTGGAGTGTCAACCATTCCAGGTTTAATTGTTAAAACCGAAACTCCAGAATGAGCTAATCTGTTTCGTAATCCCTGTAGAAATGTCGTTACTCCACCTTTCGCAGAGCCGTAAATATAATTGCTCATTCTGCCCCTGTCACCTGCTACAGATGATATAACTGCAATCATACCTGCTTTCTTTTCTTCAAAATAGTTTGCGGCTATGGAAGCAAGAGAAACTACACTGATACAATTTATGTTAAATTCCTTAACAATATTTTCTACGCATTTTTGTGTTTCCTCATGATTTGCCAAAGTGCCATGTGCGATTAATACGGCATCCAAGCCATTCATGGCTTCAATAGCTCTTTTAAAAACAGGTTCGTGCCTATCAAAATCAATTACATTTAAAACATCTAATTTTATCTTTGTTTGGTATCTTGCCAATATATCTTTCTCTGTGGCTTCGAGCCGTCCTTGATTAATATCCACGAGATATAGTTCGGCACCATCTCTTGCAAAAAGCATTGCTGTTTCTTTAGCTATTGCAGATGCCGCTCCGATTATCATTATCTTTTTCATTTTCATTCTATATATTTGTTATTGATATTTCTTTCTACTACTTTTAAAATTTTAAACTTTTAAACTTTCATCTCTTTGTTACCCTTCGCCAAAAGCTTGAGGAGAACTTTGGGTCAATGTACCTGCTGAATTCAATCCATTGAGGATAAAAATTCTGAAAATCTTCTGACGACATCCGGGAATCTTTTGCAGGATAAATCACACCTCCTGCATCCCTTACCAACACATCTAATTCATTTAATTTATCTAATGTTTTTTGTCCGTTGTATCTGAAATCAACTGCCATAGTAATTCCGGGGCGTGGAAATGAAAGCATCCCCGGTGATTTGACATACCCAAAAGTTTTAAGAACCGTCAGAAAAGATGACATACCTGAGTCAGATACTTTTTTCAAAATCTGTTTAATTGTTTCTTTGCCTCTTTCGAAAGGAACAACAAATTGATATTGAATGAAACCATTTTTTCCATAAGCTTTGTTCCAACCTAAAACAGCATCCAATGGATAAAAGAACGGGTCATAATGAACGATATTCTTATCAATTTTATTCATCTGCTTATTGTAGAAAAGCATATTGAAAACGTTAACTGTACAACTATTGATAAATGGTGCCTCAATAGGCAAGGGCAACTGTTTCGGTTTTGGCAGGTCAGGAAGTTTGTACTCTTTCGGGTCTGCATGAATACCACGATTATAAATACCTCGTCCTAATTTCGAACCGGTAGCAGTTGTATCCACCCAAGACACAGTATAATCAAAATTCCTTTCTGAATCATCATTTATTTCAAAAAATTCTTCAAGAGAATCGAATTTAATCGCTTCCATTGCGAAGAATGAACTTGGACATGGCTGTAACTTAAATTCCACCCATGTTATTAATCCCGTTAGTCCTAAGCCACCAATTGTTGCATTAAACAGTTCGCTGTTTTCATCCTTTGTACAAATTAGTCTTTCACCCGTTGAACGCACAATCTCAAATTTTATAACATGACAACCAAATGTTCCACTCTTGTGATGATTTTTTCCATGAACATCATTTGCTAATGCTCCACCTACCGATATATGTTTTGTACCCGGAGTTGAGGCAAGAAACCATCCCTGCGGTACCGTAAAATCCAATATTTCAGCTAATGTCACCCCTGATTCGCAGCGGATAATTCCGGTTTTTGCATCCCATGAAATCAATCGTGATAATGCTTTAGTGTCCAATAAAATTCCGCCATCATTTTGGCAACTGTCACCGTAACTTTTACCATAAGCATAAGCTAAAACAGGTTTGTTGAATTTTTTAAAATCTGGTAATTCGTGTTTCCAAAAAATATTAACAACTTCTTGTGGTGGTAGTTTTGGATAACGCCCCCACGATTCATAATTCTTAAAATTTAAATTTTTATCTTCCAATTCCTAAATCCTCATTTCTAATAACTAAACCCTATACCCTATACCCTATAAAGTTGCACCTATAATTAAAATCGTTATAATAAAACCAACAATATAACTGACATAATCCTTAGCTATAAACACGATAGGGTCATCATACATTTTACCTCTTTGAGCAATTAGCCAAATTCTCGATATCCAGAATAACAGACAAAGCAGTGTCAGCCAAAGCATCTCAGGTATTTTATATAACCAAACAACCTTTTCACTGTTAACGTAAAGAGCAAGAATCAGTACAGACATATATCCCGAAGCAGGTCCAATACTGTTCAAAAAACCAATATCTTCAGTTCTGTAACCTCTTCCTTTAGTTTTGGTTTTATTTTGTTCAATCATTACACCAAGCTCTGTATATCTTTTCATGATTGCCAGACTCAAGAAAAGGAATATGGAAAATCCAAGTAACCATGGAGACGCTTCGATTCCTGTCGCATTTGCTCCTGCTATCAATCTTATTGTATAAAGGCATGACAGAATGATTACATCGAGAATGATAATGCGTTTGAGAAAAAATGTATAGCCGGTTGTCAGTAATAAATATATTATTAGCGTAATAAAAAATTCGTAGGGTAAAAGAAAAAATCCGATAGCCAAACCTGACAGCAGAAATACAGGAGCGACCAAAATTCCAAGATGAATAGGGAAGATGCCCGAAGCCAAAGGTCTGTGTTTCTTTCCCGGGTGTTGTCTGTCCGCTTCAATGTCCAATAAGTCATTTAAAAGATAAACAAAGGATGCAACAAAGCTGAATGATATAAAAGCAAATATTGAATTAACAATAATTCCAGTTTCAGGTCTGTGAGCCATCAAAAATGGGAGAAATATCAGTATATTTTTTATCCACTGATAAACTCTGATTTCTTTGATGAATGATTTTAATTTGTTTGTATCTTTTGAAAAAACGATAACATTATTTGAAAATGATTTCACTTTTTTCAATAATGAATTTGCCGGTTCAACAAGTAAAGAGCAATCTGCATTTTTCCACACGGCTAAATCTGCTATACTGTCACCGATGTAGTCAAATCCTCTTTCCCCATAAAGTTCAACCAACGCATTGCTCTTATTCTTTGAACGGAGATTATGATTATTATTGGTCGCTATTACTTTATCGAAAATGCCGAGATGTTCAGCTACCGAATCGGCTATTCGGTTGTCTGTAGCAGTTGCCAAAACAATTTCCCTGCCTTTATTCTTTTCGGTTTTAATAAAATCAAGCACATTATTTTTATAGGGAAGAAGCGTTGCATCAGGTAGTGAAGTATCAGCAATTTTCTTTTTTAAGAAACCTCTGCCTTTGAAAATCCATATTGGTAAAAGGAATAAAAGATAGGGTTTTTCCTTAATAGCAAAAAGCAAGCTTTCCATCAGTGTGTCAGTTGAAATAAGAGTTCCATCCAAATCAACACATAAGGGTTTCATATTTTCAGTACCTGAATCCAAATATCTTTTTCAAAATGAATAATATATAAACTACTAAAATATCAAATTCTACAGTAATTAAGAAAAATCATAAGGAAATTTAAAATTTTCAATTTAAAATTTATATTCAATTTTCAAATTCAAATTTACAAACTGATAATTTAATCCCACCGGGAGATTAACCGCTTGTGATTTGTTTGATACCATAGTTTAATCCCATCGGGATATTTTTTACTTCCATCATTCCGTCCTTCGGTCATTCTGACTTCTGACTTCATTCTTCTGACTTCAGTCTTCTGTCTTCTGACTTCGTTTCACATTTTCACGTTTTTACGAAATTTCTTTTAAATTAATTGATATTTTTATAAATTAGAATAATTGTTTCAACAAATGAGGAGAATTATTATGACAAAGTTAACGTATCTTAGTCACTCATCTTTTTTATTGGATGATGGTGCTCATCAAATTATTATTGACCCTTTTTTAAGTTGCAATGAGAATGCACCTTTGAAACCCGAAGATATAAAGGCAAAATTCATAGTTCTTACGCATGGACACGGCGACCATCTCGGTGATGCATTCGAAATAGCAAAGAAAAATGATTCCTTAATAATTGCTGTTAATGAATTAGCTAATTATGCCGCTTCACAAGGATTAAATGCTCACAATATGCACATCGGCGGCGGCTGGAATTTCCCATTCGGCAGATTGAAATTCACTATTGCACATCATGGTTCAGCTAATGCAGATGGGCAATATATGGGAGAACCTGCTGGTGTTGTAATTACTATGGGTGGTAAAAAAATCTATCATTGCGGTGACACCGGACTTTTCCTTGATATGAAATTAATCGGGGAACTGAATAAAATTGATGTTATGCTTGTGCCGATAGGCGATAACTTCACAATGGGAATTGACGATGCAGTCAAAGCGGTAGAATTCGTGAATCCCGGATTGGCAATCCCGATACATTATAACACTTTCCCGGTAATTCAAGTTGACCCCCATGAATTCAAATCAAAGGTTGAATCAATCGGGAAAAAGGCAATGGTTATGGAGTATGGGGAGAGTTTGGAAGTTTAAAATGTAGAGACAGGTTTCAAACCTGTCTGTACTTTATACACGAAATTCATTACATCCTAATGTTTTGTGTTATATGATGGAAAAAGGAGAAGGGAAAATGGAAAAGGGATTTTGTCATTCCTGCGAAAGCAGGAATCTATTTCTATTTTCTTTCTTCTAATTTCTATTTTCTAAGACCGTCATCCTGAGCTTGTCGAAGGATGAGAAAGAAAAAATGAACGTAGGGGCACATTGCAATATGCCCATACAACGGATTGATGTCTCGTATTTACTTTTGGAGGTTTATTTTATTCGGATTGGAAATATTTTGGAGAAATTTGTAAATTTTTTAATCTTAGGATTTATACCCTTTGTCTTATTATTTATGCTGTTCGTAGATTTTTGAATTATTTCCTGAGACGTTTTGGCTGTTGATGTGTCATTATAGTATAGACTTGTTACAAAATAAAAAATGTATGTAAAATACATTGGGGAAGTATAAAAATGAAAAATATATTCTCGAATTTGCTGTTAGTAGCCATACTTCTAACTTTTGGCTTCAGGTCAAATCTTTATGCAGAAGATGATTTAATAATGTCAATTAATACTGGTTCCGATGTATGGTGTATGGCATCCAGCCCAGATGGAACTAATATAGCTAGTGGGAGTATTGACAATATTGTTAAGCTTTGGGATTCGAATACAGGAAATCTTATTCGAACTTTCGAGGGACATACTGGACGAATATTCTCAGTAGCTTTTAGTCCTGATGGTACAAAGTTAGCAAGTGGTGGTGGCGATAAAACAATAAAATTATGGGATGTAGGTACTGGCTTTCTTCTTAATACTTTAACGGAAATTACTAATGTTGTTAGTTCTACTGCTTTCAGTCCGGATGGCTCAAAGTTAGCAAGTGGAGATTATGATTATATAACTAAACTGTGGGATGTTAATGCCGGTAATCTTATAGGTAATTTATCCGAGACGAATGGAGGTCGTTCAATAGTAGCTTTTAGTCCTGATGGTACTAAGTTAGCAAGTGGAAGTGCTGATGTTCAATTATGGGATATAAATACCTTTAAACAAATTCGTATTTATAAAGGTACTAGTACTTCTATTTCTTTTAGTCCGGATGGTTCAAAGTTAGCAAGTGGATGTTCTGGTGATACAATAAAATTATGGGATGCAAACTCTGAAAGTCTTATTCGAATTTTTTTAGGACATAAAAATACTATTTGGTCGGTAGCTTTTTGTCCTGACGGTTCAATTTTGGCAAGTGGAAGTTCTGACAAAACAATTAAGTTGTGGGATGTCAATACCGGTGTTCTCTTACATACTTTAGAAGGACATAATGATTTTGTTGAATCTGTAGTTTTTAGTCCGGATGGTACAAAGTTAGTAAGTGCTAGTCAAGATAGTACTATCAAAATCTGGCGAGTTCCTCCTCCCATTTCTGGTGAAGATGAAAAAAATAAAACTGATGAAATAAGCATTATTCCTAATCCTGCTTCGGAATATATCGAAATCAAACTTTCCGAAAGTTCCAAACTTTCGGAAAGTTATCATATAAAAATATACAACACATTAGGAATATGCGTTTCAAACCTCACCCCAAACCTCTTACACACCCCTAACCCCTCTCGAGAGGGGAATGAAATGGGAGTAAGGATTGATATATCTATGCTTCCTACAGGTATCTATTTTGTACGGATTGGAACTGCGATAAAGAAATTTGTGATTGTGAGATAATTTGTATAATTGTGAAAAGCAAAAAGCAAAAAGCGAAACGCGAAACGCGAAACGAATGAAAAAGACAGAATTAATTGTTAATTGTTAATTGTTAATTGTTAATTAGTAATTAGTAATTAATTTTAATCCTTGCATCAACAGCAATGACATTATCCTTTGTGCCTAAGAGCGGATTCAAATCCAATTCTATAATTTTAGGTGCTGCTTTCAATAATGCCGAAAGTCTGACGATGATGTCGGCGAATTTTTCTTCGTTGACTCCTTCTTGTCCTCGTACACCTTGAATGATTTTGTAAGATTTCAAATTTCGTATCATTGATAATGCTTCTTTGTTACCAACAGGAGCCAAACCATAACTTACATCTTTTAATACTTCGATAAATATCCCTCCCAGACCGCATAAAATCAAATGCCCGAAATTATCTTCAAATTTTGCTCCGACGAATAGTTCGGTCCCTTTTAACATTTTTTGGAGAAGGACTCCCGAGGCATCTTCTATTTCAATTAGTTTTTTAAATGCCACTTTCACTTCCTCATCTGATTGGATATTCAGAATAACTCCACCTACATCGGATTTGTGAAGAGGACCGAGTACTTTCATTACAATCGGATATCCGAGTTTATTTGCTTCTTTAATCAAGTCAGAAGGAAAGTTAACCACAGTTTCAGTGGCACAAGGAATACCTGCTACAGATAATAATCCCTGAATTTCTTCAGGTTTTAAGTAACCGGGTTTAGCATTTAAAATGATTTCTCTGATTTTCTTGGTATCAATATCGGGTAATTTTTCTTCAACTGCAGGATTGCCATTTTTATATATTCTACACAAAGTTTTTCCTAAAAGAACCTCATCGGGAAAATTGCATCTGCCGAAAGATATGAAAGTCTTCACTGCATCTTTTGCCTGGATTAACGAAGGCAGAACAGGGTAAATTGGTTTTTTCTGCTTTTTCATTTTTTCGTTGAGCAACTCATAAACATTTGTAACATCGAATAGACCGGGAGTTCCAAAAATGACAATTGAGCCATCAATATTATCGAAATAATTATCAACATAATCGAGTATAATTCCCAATTGCTCTGCTGTTCCGGTGGCAAGAAAGTCAATCGGATTTGCAACTGATGAACCGGGAAAGAGTTTAGCCAATAATTCATCTGCATATTTTCCGGTTATATGAGGTACATTAAAACCTCCTTGGGATAATGTGTCGGTCAGCATAACTCCCGGACCACCTGCATGAGTGATAACAGCAAGGTTTTTTCCGTTAAGCTTTTTGTATGATAAAGCGGCGGCGGTATAAACAAGTTCCTGTCTGCTGAAGCAACGGATAATGCCCGCTTTTTTAAATAAAGCATCAACTGCTGTATCAGAGCCTGCCAAAGCACCGGTATGTGATGAAACTGCACGTGAACCTGCATCGGTTCTACCTGCTTTTATGGCTGCAATACTGCACCCCTTTTTAATTAAAGACCTGCAATGCTTGAGTAATTTTTGCGGATTTGAAATTTGCTCGATGTAGACCAGCTTTACCAATGAACTTGTTTCGGGATTATGATTTATATCCCAATATTCAATTACTTCCTCTACCCCAACTTGAGCACTGTTGCCTACAGAAAATAAACTTGCAAAAGATAAGCCCATTGGTATGGCGGCTTCCATAATAAACACGGCAGTGGCGCCTGAACCTGAAACAAAATCAACGCTTCTTTCCTTTAGTTTAGGTATCGGACCCGTGAATGAACCTTTGTATCTCGGAGTAAGGATTCCGACACAATTAGGTCCAATCATAGTCCCACCAACACTATTAACAACCTCAACAATTTTATCCTCTATGATTTTACCTTCCGGTCCGGTTTCGCTGAATCCTGCAGATAACACAATAAATGCTTTTGTTCCTTTTTCTTTGGCCAATACTTCTACTGCTTCCAGTGTGTATTTTGAAGCAATTGCCATAATCGCAAGGTCAACATGCCCTAGTTCTGAAACTGATTTATGACATTTGATACCCTGAATATATTCTTCTTTAGGATTTACTGCAAATAATTTACCATCGTATTCTCCATCTAGAAGGTGTTTCAATAATCTGCCTCCGGGTTTTGATATATCAGTTGAAGCACCAACAACTACTATACTTTCGGGATTCAATAATTCTTTTACTATCATAATAATCTTTCAAATTCCAATAAAAAATATTTACGTTTAGCCAGTTGTAACAACTGACTAAACAGAAAAATTCAAATATAAGAAATCAATTGTATATAACATCAAAAAGAAGTGTTGCAATAAATATTTTTTTGATATAAATTGAATTTATCTTAATTTAAATTAATAAGGTATTAACATTTATGAAGGGATTCTATGAAAAATAAAATTTTCCTATTTCTGCTCCTGATTTTCGTTTCCTGCGAACCTGTGATAGACACTATGGAAGAAGTCAGGGATGCAATTGATTACAGCAAAGACAACGCTGTAGCCGCTCCATCAAAAGATACAATTCTCGTTATGACATGGAACATTCGCTTCGGTTGTGGTGCAGACATACTTTGGTTTGGTGATGCCTGTGGTGGCAGGACAATTCTTACAAGAGATGAAGTAACCACTAATCTCAACAGGGTCATCGAAGAGATAAACCGTATTCATCCTGATGTTTTGCTTCTACAGGAAGTTGATATAAAAACAAAGCGGGTGGCTTATATCGACCAGATGAAGTATATAATGGACAGAACTTACTTCGGATGGGGTACTTATGCTACAAGCTGGAATATTCAATTTATACCGAGCGACGGAATTGGGCGAATGGATTTTGGCAATGCAATATTATCAGTTTGGCCCTTAAGCAAAGGGACTCATCATCCTCTGCCTTTGAGAGGTGACCTCGATGCACTAACAAAATCATTTTACGTCAGGGAAAATGCAATATCCTGCCATGTAGCAATGCCCAACGGCAGGGAATTTAATGTTGCTAACGTGCATTTATCTGCATTTGCAACTGATGATACCAAGCACAGACAGTTGGAAACCTATCTGGAGATTTGCGAAAGTTTAACTTCTTTTGGAAGTCAACTAATCATGGGTGGAGATTTTAACTTACTGCCGCCTAATTCCGATTCTCTCGATTATTGCGATGAAGACATGTGCGAAGGTGAATCTTTCCATGCTCCGGGTGATGACCCCATGCACAAGGACGGAAGCAATTATGCACCAGAAATTGATTGGATGAATTTGGTTTATGAGAAGTTTTATTCGTCATTACCATTGGACATCTATAAGCCGAATCAGAGGGATTATTTCACACATTCTACAAATCCAGATACTTTTTGGGACAGGACTTTGGATTATCTTTTTGCAAGCAGTCCTTGGGTTTCCGGTTCCCATATAACACATCAGGACTTACGTGTACATTCGGACCATGCCGCAGTTTCAGCACTAATAAAAATCGAAATGCTTCCAACATTAAGGAGGGTAAAATGAGAAATTTAATATTATATATCGCAATTTGCATTTTGTCTTATGCATCTGCTTTAGCACAGGAAGAAAATTCAGTATTCAGATTCTATGACGAAACAGCAAATATTTTACCAATAGGAGGTTTTAAATATTCACTTTTTAAACATGCTGAATATGTCCTATCTGAAGATTTATCTGTTTCTGCACATCCATTGATGCTATTTGTCAATCCTTCGATTGATCTGAAATATAACTTTTACGAAAAAGATGACCTTGTTTTGTCAAGCATTCACGGAATTAACTACCCAACACTCATGCTCAATGCTGTGAAAGGTCCTGGCACAGGTGGTTTTATCTCTCCTGAGTTTGAAATACCGATAATGTTTTCAATCCACAACGGAGTGCTCGCCACATACAAGCTGGATAATTCGCATTACCTCACAGGAAAGATTGCA